>JASMTK010000062.1:0-10447 GCA_041694355.1 Arcobacteraceae bacterium
ATATTATTTATATGGTAGTAAAAGTGTTATTTAGTTTTGCTTTATTTTTGTACTAATCTAAACATCAATCCAATTAAGCTGTTTCAATCTTTCAACTTGTTTTTGATGAAATTCTCTCAATACATCAACAAAGGATAAAGGCTCACCTATTCTAATCCACTCAGCTTCTTGACCTATTCTTTTTTTCATCTTTGATTTATAAAAATTTATCTTTTCTAGCTTATCTAACTCATCAAAGTATTCAGGTAATTTCTTTGCATATTTCAGAGCAATTTCTTTAGCTTCATTTTTAAAATCAATAAACTTAATATCTAGTATCTTACACAATTGCCTAAAATCATTGGGTCTTATATTTGTTTGCTTGCCATTTATAGAAATATGTGAGTCATAACCTTTAGATGTATCATATATTCCAGTACATGCAATATCATATAAAGGAGCAAAGAAAACTTTTTCTTTTTCAAAAATCAAACTTAGATTCTTAGTATGCATATCTTCATGTACGATTATTACTGAATAAACATAATGCTTTAGAAGTTCCATCTTTTCTTTTTTACTTTTTAATTCAAGAGCAATTCTTTTAAATAACTTTTCAGAAGAAGTATCATATTTTTTTTCACTTGTTAAACCTAAAAATGGTGCAAATGTAGCTTTGTTAAATTTATAAGTGTTATATCGATCAAATCTTTTTACTACATAGTGATACTCTTCATCCTTATCTCTTTTTATTACTGCACTATATGGAACTCTAAAGCTCAATTCATTTTTGGCAAATGACATAAACAAATGTTCATTGATAGAAATATGAGGAAAGTAGTGTTCATTATTAAAATCAGCTTTTAATTTACTATATGGCTTTAAGATATAATCTTTTGTATAGTTTTCATCTGCAATAACTTTTTTTTGCTCAAAATCTATATGTACTAACTTTTTATATTGAAAGCCCGAAATACCATCTGATTTTTTTATAGCAAGTTTCGTTAAATCATAATTTTCTGGGAATAAAGTTTTATCATCTAGTTCAATATCAAAATCATTTAAAACTTCTATCTTATTATTAGTACCTAATATCTCATCTAATAAACTTAAATATGATTGTTCATTTTTTAGTTTAGAGTCTATAATATCTTCCATTTTAGAAAATCTTAAATCCCCTACATTATCTTCTAATTTTAGTAGTAGTTCAAATTCATTTGATATTTTGGTGTTAATTTCTAATATCTCTTTGTTGATGCCCTCTGGAATATTTTCTTCAAATATTGGTGGCAATTCTTTAAAATCTATGGCATCAGTAGTTAAGCCTATTGTTGCGATAGGTTCACTTAGATTTATTAAAAACTCTGTTGAGTATATAAATCTAAAATGTTCTTTCATATTTATAAGATATCCTGCAACTTCATCTTTTTTATGAACATAAATAAACTCATATTTTTTGTAGTATCTTAATAGCTCATCAAGAAAATATCTAGCACTGTTTGTATTACCCTCTTTTTCTATTCTATTATTTTTGATAAGTTTATTAAGTGCATTTAAAACTGTTCTTTGATTTATTCTTAATTTAATTTTACTTGATATTTCTTTTAAGCTTAATGCTTTACTTTCATCTTTTAATATTTCAAGAATTCTTATTTCAAGGGTATTTTTCTTCATATTTGTTCCTTAAGCTTATTATGTATAAGTTTAATATTAATTTAAGAAAACTATAACATACAAGTGTTTAAACTTAAATTTATTTTAAATATATACATAATAAATTTAAAGCATTTTACACTTCCACATTCTATACAGCTGTATACTTTACAAACAGATATATTAATCACTTTCTTTTTTAAGATGATATACTAAAAACAAAACTCTAAGGCAAACTATGGGATTATTTGATATAAAACTAAATAAAGAGATAACTTTAAAAAGCTCAAAAGCTGAGTTTCTAACTAATCTAAATAAAGAACTTCAACAACAAAGAGAGTATGAGTACAAAAAAGAGACAAACTCTTTGAGTATTGAAAAACTTCACTTAGATACATTACTTAAGTACAACTTTTCACTTAAACTTCAAAAGAAAAAAGATGTTTATATTTTGGATATGGAGGCTATTTTACACGATACTCTTATCTTAACTATTTTGATTATTCTTGCGATTTTGTTAACCTATGGTATTGGAGTTATTGTTGTAGTTGGGTTTGTTTATTTACAAAAAAGAAAAGCAACTAAATATTTAGAAGCTATAATAGACAAAATAGACTACTAACTTAACTTTAGATACAATCAAAAATAAATACAAAAAATTATGAAAATAAAAAAGGAAGAAATATGCCATTATTAGATAGTTTTAGAGTTGATCATACAATTATGCCAGCACCTGCAGTTAGAGTTGCAAAGACTATGAAGTCACCATCTGGTGATATTATCACAGTATTTGATTTAAGATTCTGTGTTCCAAATGAAAATATGCTAGGAGAAAAAGGTATTCATACTTTAGAGCATCTTTTTGCTGGGTTTATTAGAGAGCATTTAAACTCAGATAGTGTTGAGATTATTGATGTATCGCCTATGGGTTGTAGAACTGGTTTTTATATGAGTTTACTTGGTAGTCCAAGTGAAGAGCAAGTTGCTGTTGCTTGGAGAAAAGCTATGGAAGATGTACTAAAAGTAGAGACTCAAAATGATATTCCAGAACTAAACGAATACCAATGTGGTACATACAAAATGCACTCATTAGAAGAGGCAAAACAGATCGCACAAAGTATTTTAGATAGTGATATTGGTGTGATGTCAAACAAAGAGTTATACTTATCAGATGAGAAATTAAACGCTTTAGGTAACTAAAAATTGAGTAAAAACTTAGAACTTTTTAAAGGTCTATTTGCAGACTATCCAAATATCGCAATCTTGCATATAGATAATAGTGTAGGTCTTTTAGATGAGACATTAGAAGAGATTAAAGATATAAATGATGGAAATATCAAATATATAAATTTCGAAGATGAAAGTTCAGCTAGATTAAGAGCTACAGCAAGAGAGTATGAGTATGTGATTTTAGGTGATATTTTATCTTATTGTCCAAATAAAGATAAGATTTTAAAGCTAATATACAAAGCTATTGAAAACTCAGGAAATATTATCATTTTAGAGAATAAGAAAAATGATAATAAGGATGAGATTTTAGAACTAGTTGAGAATACAGGTTTTCAAGCTGGAAATAATATAGATTTATTTGAAGAGTATCATACAATCACAGCAAAGAAAATGCATCATTGGGACAATGGACTTTAAGAGTGGATACCTTAAAAAATATTGTCAAAACAAATGATGGTTCAAATACACTTTACTCAAATAAGTATAACCAACACTATCACAACTTAAATGATGGAGCCATAAACGAGGCTCTATCAAAACATATTATTCCAACTTTAGAGTATAAAAAAGAGCAGTACTCTTTAAATATCTTAGATATTTGTTTTGGACTTGGATACAACACCTTCTCTACGCTTTACTATGTTCAAAAAAACTCTTTAAACCATAAACTAAATATCTACTCACCAGAATTAGATGGTAACCTTGTAACCTCACTTGAAAACTTTGATTTTCCCAAAGAGTTTGACTCTATAAAACATATAATAAAACAAGTAAGCCAAACAAACAGATATGAAGATGAAAAAATAAAAATAGAAGTGGCTATTGGTGATGCACGTAAGTACCTAAAAAACTTTGATGATGAGTTCTTTGATATAGTCTATCAAGATGCATTTTCAAGTGAAGTTAATATGGAGTTATGGACAAAAGAGTATTTTGATGATTTATATAAAATAAGTCACAAAGATAGTATTATGTCCACTTACTCTATAGCCACTCCTGTTAGATTATCTATGTATGAAGCTGGTTACTATATATATGAATATGCTCCTATAAAAAGAAAATCCTCTTTATGCTTTAAAACTAGTCAAGAGAAGATTGGAAAGTTTATTGATATGGAGTTAAAAAAACAAAGAAATAAAGAGGCAAAGGCTATTTACGATAAATAGCCTTTTTCTTAAGTGAGAATGGGAGTTTTAGAAACTCTCCCATTGTGTATCATCTGAGTTATCTTTAAAAGTTCTACTTGGTGTTTTTCTTCTTGGTTCATTTTGATAATCCATTTTACTTCTACAACCCACTACCTCTTTTGTTTTATTAATAGACTCTTGCTTAAGTCTTGCTATCTCTTTTGCATGTTCTACTGGATTGTCAGTTTGTGTTACTTTATCCCTACTTCTTTCAAGTACAGCATTTTCACATCTATGCTCTTTTACACTATCTATATATTTAAACACATCTAATGTATTCTCTTCGATTTTAAGTGAAACCTCTTCAAGCCTTGAATCATATTTGTCAACACTATCAATATCTATATACTCTTGAACCCCTTGATGAACTCCTTTATGGGCTTTTAGTAGCTTATCCCACTCAGGATATTGAGCATAATCCTCTTGTTTATGTGTATCTATCCATTGTCCTAAAGCACACTCATGGTGATCTTTTACTTTTTCACGTTTTCCATTTCCAAGATTTTTAAAGTTTGTCTCTTTAAATATGATATGGTCAAGTTTTAATTTTGTAGTATCAAATACTAGGTTTACATCACAAACACTGTTTTCTCTTGATTTATCAAACTGTGTTCTATCGATTAATGCTACTAGATGTTCAGAGATTTCACTAAGTGCCATAGCTTTATTTGATACTGTTTCACTTGCATTTGCATTTTCTTGCGTTGCTTTATCAAGTTCATTTACTGCATCATTAATCTGCTTCATACCTTGCATTTGCTCTTTTGTAGCATTACTTACTTCATCAACTACACCTGTGATTTCTACTACTTTTTGATTTAAGAAGTTAAAGCTTTCTACCATCTTATCAGCAGTCTCTTTCCCCTCTTTTGTTTTTGATTTTGCGTGTTCTACTAGATTTTTTATCTCACTTGCAGCTTCTGCACTTCTTCCTGCTAGATTTCTAACCTCTTGAGCAACTACTGCAAAACCTTTTCCAGCTTCACCTGCACTTGCTGCTTCAACTGCTGCGTTTAGTGATAAGATATTTGTTTGCATTGCTATTTGATCAATTGTATCAATAGCCTCAACAATAGCATCTGTTGCTTTATTAATCTCATCCATTGCATCACCAGTTTTGTGTGCTAGTTCATCATCCTCATCACTTGTAGTTTTTAAGTCAATTGCAAAGCTATTCATCTGTTCTGTTTTACCACTTGTAGCCTCAATAGCTGATGTTATCTCTTCAATAGCTGAAGCTGTCTCTTCTAAAGATGCGGCTTGCTCTACAGCTGCAGCTGATAATTGCTCTGAAGTAACTGCTAAATCTGATGAATTCAACTTCAATCTTTGAGCTGTGTTATTAACCATACATAAAATCTCAGAAATAGAGTCCCCTAAAGCACTTGTACCATTTATAAGTGAACCAATACTTCCTGAATATTCAGCTTTTATCTTATGATTATATCTTGCATTTCCAAACTCAATAAGTGCAGTTGTTACTAATGTTAAACTTTTTTGAGTTATATGTGTCATTTCATTGATTTTATTTTTTAGCAATTCAATTTCAGGATTATTTGCTTCTTGCTGGATTTGATAGTTATAGAATCCATTTTTTGCTTTATTTACTATCTCTATAGACTCTTTTATAACCCTATTGTCTTGCTTTAATCCTACTTCTGTAGCTTTTATATTTTCATTTACTACTTTTGACATATGACCTATTTCATCTTTTCCATATATTTCAAGCTCATTTATTTCATCTGTCTCTCTATTTAAATATTTAAAGAAGTTTAGTAATCCCTCTTGGAATTTCTCTACAGGTTTTACTATCGTTTCATTTGAAATATATCTTACAGCCACATAAGCCACAATCATAATTAAAACTGAGATAAGAACTATTTGAAGAATTACAGAAGTTATTTCTTCTTTTGCATGTTCTCTCATTGCAGTTATTTTTTCTTCCACATCATCCACATAAGCACCAGCTCCTACTACCCATTTCCACTCTTCAAACTGTTTTACATACGAAAATTTCAGTCTTGGTTTATCTTTTTGTGGAGTTTTCCAGTAGTATTTTACAATACCAGCTTTATTAGAACTACTTGCTTTTTCAATAAACTCTTTAAAGTAGTATTTACCTTTTGCATCTTGTAAAGATAGTACATCTTTTCCATTTAAGCTTCTGTTTGTAGGATGCATAATCATTTTTCCATCCATACTATTTATCCAGAAATATCCCTCATCTCCATATCTCATTTGTGAAATTGCTTCTAAAGCCTCTTTTTTCACGTGTTCTGTAACATCATCTAGATAAGTTCCTGTTCCAATTACCCAATCAAAAGGTTTGAAACTTTTCACATAAGATACTTTCTCAACTAGTTTATTAGTTCCTGGTTTATCCCATACGTATGTAACTAATCCCTCTGATTTTGTTTTTGCAATCTCTACAAATGATTGAAAAAACTTTTTACCATTTTTATCGGTTTGCTGTGACATATTTTTGCCATTTAAACTAGGGGTTATAGGATGTTCAATAACTACTGCATCATAATCATTTATCCAAAAATAACCACTATGTCCATACCTTGTGGAGCTTACAAGTTTTATAAGCTCATTTTTTATGTATCCATCAGTATAATTTTGTGATTTTAACTCTTCATACTTCCTTTCCAAAATTGAAAAAAGTAAGTTTGTATGCTCTTTTAACTCTTCACTTACTTCATCTTTAATTTTCTTTTTTGAAGTACGTGCATAATAAGAGTCAAGAGTGTGTTCAACTATTGATACATAGTTTTTAAGCTCATTCTCTTTTTGTTTATAAACATCACTTGCATAATCTCTTACATTCTCTTCAACAACACTTTGAATTGAAAAAATAGATTTAGTTGCCAAAGAAATTGCAACCACAAGTACAGTGACTATTATAATAACCATCAGTTTATTTTTAATAGACAGATTCTTAAACATCTTCTTCACCCTTTTTTCGACATTATTCAGTTATTATTTTACTATAATAATTTGAAATTTGGTGCTTTTTTAGTTATTTTATGTGTTATATTTTTGGTTATTATTTATTGTTATTTTGAAAGTATAATTATGACTTATTTAAATAAAGTCATAATTAGTCTGAAAGTTTATCTAAAATGTATTTTTCTAAGTCTCTTTTTGATACTTCATCTTTTATAGATTGTTCAAAAATTTCATCAATCTTTTTCGAATATTCATCATAAGCAAAGTAAGGAAATCTAAGTTCCCAAGATTTTTTGATAAGTCTTAAAGTTATATAGTCTCTCATTTTTGCTCTAAAGAAGTTGAAACCTATAAATATAATTACAGTTATAACCATAGCTCCAATAATTGAAATATGAGGATCTATTTTTGCTAATGGCTTATGAGTTAAAGCTGAAATAGGAACTAATATAGCCAATACAATAGCTAAATAGACAATATAAGCTCTACTTAGTTTCAGTCTAAACCCAATTTTTCCAGGATCTACATGCATACCTTGGTTGTACTGTCTATTTGAATCTAACAAATCTTTAAGCAACATAGGCTGATTTGATGTGATATAGATATAGTCTAAAATCTTATCTTTTAAACTCTTTTTTCTAGGCATTTTTCTTCCCTAATTGTTATATTTTTATTATTTTACCCAATTAAAGATAATAATGCGTTAATCTATTTATTAAGTATTGTTATGCTTTTTAACTTTTATTGTAAAAACTGCACCACTATTTTCATTTTTTATATTTATATAACCACCCATATTTCTCTCAATAATAGTCTTTGCCATATAAAGTCCAATACCTGTACCTTGTGTTTTATATCTTGTAGTAAAGTATGGTTCAAAAATCTTATCTAATATCTCAGCTTTTACACCGCCTGCATTATCACTAATTTTTACAATACCATAGTTGTTACCTGATTTCACCTCAACTTTTATTATTGGCTTTTCAATCTTTCTTTCTATGATGATATCTTTTGCATTGCTTATTATATTTAAAATCACTTGTGAATACTCATTTTTATAGCCTAATATTTCACTATTTTCTTTTATGTCAAACTCTAAATTTATTCCATGATAATTTAAAGATGACTCAATTATATAATAAGCCTCTTTACAAGCATTTTCTATTGAGAAAATCTCTTTTTCACCTTGTGGTTTAAAGAAATTTTGAAAATCATTTATAGTTTGAGACATATAAGAGGTTAATTTATTTGCTTCTTTAACTTTTGTATTTAAGTACTCTTTTGTAAATTTATTAAAATCATAAGTAACTTTCATATTCATATGTATAGCAGAAATTTGAGCTAATGGTTGTCTCCACTGATGTGCTATATTCCCTATCATTTCACCCATTGCTGCAAGTTTACTTTGCTGAATTAAAAGTTGTTCTTGCTCTAATCTTTGTTTTATTTCATCTTGTATTTTAAACTCTAAGTTTTCAATCACATTGTTAATAGTATTTTTTAATTCACTTAAAGCTTTATTATTTGTATCTTGTGTAAGTCTTGTACCTAAATTACCATCTTCAATATTTTCAAGTACCTTTGTTGCATTTTTAATTAGTGCCTCATTTTGTTCTATGTTAGTTCGTATATATGCAACATTTTTATTAATTAAAGTTGCCATTTGCTTAAACTCATCTTTTGTATCTAACTCTATTTTGCTCACTTTTGTCTTTTTATCATTTAGATATTTAAAAAAATCATTTAGCCCTGTTTGTACTGCATAAATTGAATTTAAAATATTACTTGTAATAAACCATCCAAGTACAATAGCAAAAACTAAAAGTAATATAATACTTGAAATAACCTCAAGTCTAATATCTTTATTCTTTTTAGCTGCCTTACTATATGCAATAGTTGCATTACTTAATGATTTTTTTTGAAGAGTTAAAAGCTTATTTACAAGTATATCAAACTGCCTTTTACTAACAGTAGTTACATTTATATAAGCACCCTCCTCAAATCTTTGATTTAAATATGCTTTTGTATTTAAAATATGTTTTTTATAACTATTCCACATCTCATAAAGTTCTTTATCATACTGTTTTACATTTATAAAATTAACATCTAATCTTTTTAATAGCTTCTGTAAATCCTCTTCTATCTTATCTCTTATTTCACTATTTGGTGCCATTACTAAAGATTGTGTTAACTGTCTTAAACTATAAAGTGGAGTTATTATCTTATTTTGTAAGGATAGTACTGCTTGTGATTTTGTATGAACTACTTTTAAAGTTTGTTTATTATCATCACTAATACTTATTGATTTGTATCCCAAAATTGCAATAGAGATACAAAGTATCAAAAAAAGTATTCCTAATTTTGTTTTTATATTTATATTTTTAATAGCTTTAATCATCATATAATCTTTTTGGTTTTATTGGTTGTTTTAACTCATTTTTATAATCTTTTTCTTCTCTAATGGACCAGTGATTTTTACTTATTTCTATCTCCCAAAGAGGAATAATCCCGCCCTTATAAGGTTTATATATAACCTCTTTATTTACTGCAATAACTTTATTTAAAGAGGGTACTCTTAAAGTATATGCTTGCTCTCTAGCTCTTAATAGTATCTTTTCAACTATCTTTTCATATTTTCTTGAACCAACTTTTGTTTTAAAATACTCTTTTATATATCCTTGCATTTTCTCATCTTTTGGGATAGTTGACCATACACTGTCATTTTCGTATATAAAGAAAACTGTCCAAGGATTTTGATAGTACCAGTCATCATCACCCCACATTAATAAATCCCAAGATTGAGTATTTTTTTGTTTATTTGTGTTTAATAATTGTTTATATATATCCTTTTCACTTGTTGTTATAGTATATTTAAATTTTACTCCATATTTTTGTAGTTGGTACTCTATACCTTTAAATAAAAACATAAATCTATCTTGTGTAAAAATCTTTAGTTCTAATCCATTTAATAACTTCTTTAATCTATTTTCTTTTATAGTTTTTTCATTAGGCTTAAAAGTTTTAGCTACCTTTTCAACCACATCATAATTTATTGATGTTGTAAAAGGTGAAACTTTCCCCTCTTTTTTATAGACAAAATTTAAAAGATTTTCTTGATTTATCACTTGATTTAAAGCCTGCCTTACCTCTTTATTTAATAACTTTTTATTTCCATTTATTAAGTTAAAAAAGATTACAAAGTTATTTGTAGATTTTGATATAATTAGTTTTGAGTAGTATGATAGAATCACCTCTAATTTCTTATTAAAAGGAATAGGCATCAAATCTAATTCACCCTCTCCCATCTTTGACACCTCCAGCAAATTTCAAAATTCATAAATCCCATAAAATAGGGGTTTATAGCATAAAAATCCCATAAAAAACTCATACCCCCTTGCGTATGTTGTGAAAACAAAATTCCATTATTTGACTATTTTATTGTGTTTTTA
>JASMTK010000063.1:0-6813 GCA_041694355.1 Arcobacteraceae bacterium
GATGAAATTGGTATAAAAAATATGAAAGATACCACATACTACATAAGAGCTACAAGAAGTTTTGTAGAAGATGAGGTATACTCAAAAGATATATATGTAGGTTATGCTTACAGTAAAGTTGACTCTTTTTTAGATATAACTATACAGCAAAATAAAGATTTGACAAATATAGTAGAAAATAAGATATCCCAATATAAAGACCTACAAGACTTAAGCCGAGATGAACATAAGTTTATCTTAGGAGTAAATCACAGCTGGTTTGTAAATAGATGGTTTATGGATATTGGTTATGAGTTTAACTATATCTTAAGAGACAAAGGTTTAGATACATACAAAACTAATCATAAGTTGTCAGCTTATCTTGGATATGAGATTTTTGATGATGCAGTTATGTATTTAGGTGCGAAGATTATGACAAATCAGTATGTTGGTGAGATACCATATCTTTACAATGAATATACCCAATCAAGTTTTGACAAAAAATACGGTTGGGCAAAGACAGGTTTTATATATAGGTTTTAGTTTATGAAAGTATTTGAAAATAACAAAGTTTTATGGTTGATATTAGTTGCATTTGTTTTTAGTTTTTCTGTTAGGATGATTTGGGTTTATCAAAATCAAAACAATGAAAGCTATAAGTACAATAACCAGTTTATGATAAATACAAATGATGGATACTATTTTGCAGAAGGTGCAAGAGATATCATAAATCCACCCTCTTATCAAAACGAAAGATCACCAATACACACAGCACTTGCAAAGACTACAGCATATATCACAAAACTTTTACCTTTTGATCTTGAAACAGTTATTTTTTATATGCCTGCTTTTTTCTCATCACTTGTTGTCATACCTCTTATTCTTATAGGTCATAGTATAAACCGTCTTGATATGGGGTTTATAGCTGCACTTTTAGCTAGTATAGCAAATAGCTATTATAATCGTACGATGGTAGGCTACTATGATACAGATATGCTAAACATCGTTTTACCAACTATACTAGTTTGGTCACTTGTATGGGCTATAAGAACAAGAGAAGACAAGTACTTACTTATAACTGCTTTAGATATTATAGTATATAGATGGTGGTATCCTCAAAGTTATAGTTTGGAGTTTGCATTTTTCTCTTTGATAGTTTTATATGTGATATATAGATACCTAAAAAAAGAAGAGTTTAAGTATGAGTTAGTATTAGCTAGTTTTATGCTTTTAGCTATGATAGGACTAGATAACATCACTAGACTTATATCAGTTTTAGTACTGTTTGCAGGTTACAAGTACAAAAAAGAGCTTTTTTATACTTATACATTTTATCTATTTTTAGGTGTATTTGTACTGTTTTTTCTAACAGGTGGACTTGATCCTATAATCAAACAGCTAAAAGCTTATGTTTTTCAAAGTAGTGTAGATAAATCAAATGTAGGCTTAAATCTACACTTCTTTTCAGTAATGCAAACTATTAAAGAAGCAAACCATATACCATTTGAAACATTTGCAAACAGAATAAGTGGTCATGTAGTTGTTTTCTTAGTATCTTTAGTAGGGTATGCTTTACTTATTTATAGATATCCAGTTATGCTTATAGGTCTACCTATGTTAGGTCTTGGTTTTTTAGCTTACTTTGGCGGGCTTAGATTTACTATATATGCAGTTCCTATCTTAGCTTTAGGTTTAGGATACTTTATCATAAAAGTTTCATCATATATACCAAATAAAATAGCAGGCTTTGCTACTATAAATATATTAGCAGTACTAGCACTACTACCAAATATCAAACACATACAAAACTATAATGTAAGTACAGTATTTGTAAAAGATGAAGTAAAAGCTTTACATAGACTAAAACAAATCTCAAAACCAACTGACTATACTATAGCTTGGTGGGATTATGGCTATCCTATAAGATTTTATAGTCAAACAAAAACTACAAGTGACGGGGGCTTACATAGTGGGGCTGTTAACTTTCCTACAAGCTATATACTCACAAACACACAAAAAGAAGCTGCAAATATGCTAAGGCTAGATGTGGAGTATACAGAAAAAAGAGCAACTAACAAGTCTTATGATAAAAGTAAAAGTAATATTGAAAATATGACTATGGATTTTGGTTTTAAAAATACAAATGATTTTTTAGAAAGTCTTGATATATATGTAGAACTACCAAAAAAGACAACAGACGTATACCTATATCTACCATATAGGATGATGGATATATATGGTTCTATATCGCTTTTTTCAAACCTAGACCTTATGAGTGGAAAAAAGTTTAAAAAACCTCTTTTTTATAAGACCACAAAATACAAAGTTACTAAAGATTTTATTGACCTAGAAAACAATATAAAGTATGATAGACAAAGAAAAAAGATAATCATAGGTAACAAAGTTGTTCCTGTAAGAAATTTCACTATTACAAAATACGATAAAAAAAGTAACCTAAATGTAACCAAAAGTGTTTTAAACAAAAAAGCAAATCTAAACTTAATATATATGAAAAACTACAATAAGTTTTTACTACTAGATAACCAAACATATGACTCTACGTATATTCAGCTTTTTGTTTTACAAAATTATGATAAGAGATTTTTCAGACCAGTTATATACTCACCACTTGTGAAAATATATAAACTAAAAATATAAAAATAATAAATATTATCCAAATAGCTGGAAAATAAAGTTATATTAAGGTAAAATATTATAATCTTAAGTATAAAATTAAAGCAAGGGATTTTTAATGAAGAAAACAGTAATAAGCTTAGTAGCTAGTTCAGTAGTGGCTGGTGTTATTTTAACAGGATGTGGTAGTAGTAGTTCAAGTGGGGGAACTGATTCTACTTATTCTACATTGAATTCTGGTAAAGACTTATATCCAGTAGTTAATGCAAAGATTTGTTTAGATGATGATGGAGTAAAAGGTAGATCTGCTGCTGATACTTGTAAGGTTTCAGATGAAAATGGTGCAGCTACTTTTGATGTAACTAATAAAACATATAAAAAAGTTTATTATGTTGGTGGTGAATATACTGATGAATCAGGAAAAGTTATTCAAGCACCAATTTATCCAACATTTGGTGTAAAAGGTAAAAGTGTAATTAATACAGTTACAGATGAGGTTGCTAAAAAAATTGACGAAAATGAATCTTTAAGTGTAGATGATGCATTAAATGAGGTTGTTACAGAATTAAACAATGACTTAACAGATGCAAATATAACTTTAACTATTGATGACTTATTAAAAAAACCATCAAAAAACACAAAAATTGCTGATAAAAAAACAGCATTAGTTGAAGCAATTGGTGAGATTAAATCTAAATCTAAAAAATCAGAAGATGGTAAGTCTGACGCATTAGATTCTACAAAAAAATCAAACTTAATAAAAGTAGTTGCTAAAAAGATATCACAAGACGATGATAATGCAACAGATAATTTTAAAAACTATATTGATACAGTTGTAGTTTTAGTTTCTAAAATTGCAAAAGATAATAATACTACTTTATCTAATACTTTAGATAATAACACTACAAGTGAGAATTTATTTAATGCTTATAATAAGGTTATTGAAGCCGTTAATAAATCTGCAACAGAAAATAATGTAACTGTTGATTTAGACAAAGTTATAGAGACAGTAGAAAATAAAACATCTGGTGTAGACTTTAATGATACAAATGCCTCTAATGGAATTAATATTTCAGATATTAATGCAACAGATATCAAAGCACCAGAAGCAAATGAAATAGCAACATTATCTTTAGGTAGTGCAAAAACTTTATCTATTGGTTCAGATACAGTTACAGTTGATGAACAAGGATTATTTACACACACAAGAGATGTGTTGACATCTACTGAATCATTAGGTGACTTCTTCAATATTTCATTTGATACAGATCTTTCAAGTATTGACGCAAATGTTACAGATTCAAATGCAACATTAAAAGCATCAATTATCGATAAAGGAAGTAATAATGAGATTTCAATAAATATGCCAGTTCAAATCACTACAACAGTTTCAGATAATAACAATACATTAACTGTAAAAGTTCCTTCAGGTTCAACTGTAAATGCATTTGGTGATGAAATTGGTTTATTGGATGTAACTGGTACAACAAATTCAGAGTTAGATTTAACGGCAAGTAATGGAACTGTAAGCTTTGATATTGATAGCTTAAAAGCTGTATTTAGTAATCAAAGTGCATTAGAGAATTATTTAAGTAATTTAACACAAAAAGCAGGAAAAGAGGGTAAATATTTAGTTACAGTTGGTTTAGATACAGAATCAAATGTAAAAATCAATCTTCCATACACTCCAGAGTTAGGTGCAGGATACAAAGGACTACAAGGTACTGTTACACTGGATTATAATGCAGCACAAGAAAATGCATCAAATTATTTAGAAAACATTGATATTTTACATGCAACAAAGTCAGAACTTGAAACAATGGAGACTAAACTTCAAGAAATAATTGATAGTAGTGCTTCGACACAAGCTCAAGTTGATATGGCACAGCAGTATAAATCTCAAACTACAAGTAAAATTGAAAACTTTGATAGTGAAACAGTTACAGCTGCTATTAATAGCTTAGAAAATGATTTAGGTCATTCAATTAGTACTGATAAAGATTTAACTTTACCTACAAGTTTAAATAATGCAACAATTTCTTGGGAATCTAATAACACAAGCGTAATTACAAATACAGGTGATATTACACAAACTACATCTGATCAAGTTGCAACATTAACTGCAACTGTTGTATCTGGTGATCAAAATGGTACATTCTCTTCAACAGTTACTGTGCTTAAAGAAGCATTCCAAGACCCTTATACTTCATATAATACACAAGCAGTAGCTAATAACATTAGTACACCTGTTGAGGCAACTGATGATAATTACATTTATAAAATCATGACGAATGGAACTAACCCTACAGCAAATAGTACAAGTGCAATGTCAGCTAATGGAAAAGTAAATAGTAATAATATACCAACTGAATTACAATTAAATTTTGATTATTCTCCAGGTACAAAATTTGTTTTAAAAATTTACAACAAACAGACAAATGCCTTAGTAGGTACAAGTGACTCTAAAGAAATCACAGTTATTGGTGATAGTAAAATAGTAGATTTCGGAACTATATCAATTGATTAAATAGTCAGGAAAATTTCCTGACTTTATTAAAAGGTTTAAATAATGAATAAGTTATATATTTTTATTGTTTCTTTACTATTTACTTTATATTCAAATGCAAGTACTAGTATTCAACTTAAAAGTGGATGGAATCTAGTAGGAGTTAATGATATAGTAAGTCTTGATGAAATTAAAAAACAAGTAAACACAGATAATCTTCTTAATATACAAGGTGATGGTACAACGTATCAGAAAGCATATGTTGATGCTGGATATTCAAACCTTAATAATTTTCAGCAGTTTGAGCCAGGTAAGGGTTTTTGGTTAAGAGTACAGGAACCCGCTACTCTTCAGTATAATGAGAAGAAGTTTACAGGTCAAGTAATAAAAAACTTGAAGGCAGGCTGGAACTTAATAAGCCCTCTAAAGGAATTGACACTACTTCAAATTAAAGAAAAAGTCGGTGAAACAAATCTTCTTAATATACAAGGTGATGGTACAACGTATCAGAAAGCATATGTTGATGCTGGATATTCAAACCTTAATAATTTTGAGAAATTTGAGTTAAGTAAAGGTTATTGGATAAGAGTTCAGAATTCAATTGATTTATTATATGAATTTATAAATGATTTGACTATTCCAGCTATTAATAATTCAGGTAATAACTTAGAATATGAAATTTCTACTGATATGATCGTAAAAGTTTTTTCTTCTAATGAACTTACTGGAACAAGCCAATCAACTAATGCAATTACAGGTAGCATAAATAACATATCTTTAGATTCAGAATTACAACTAAACAGCAACTACGATACTGATTCTAAATTTCAAGTAAAGGTATTTGATTCAAATGATAATTTAATAGGACAGTCTACAATTTTAGATTACAATAACATAATTGATTTTGGAACAATTAATACTAACTCTGATATAGATACACCTGTACTAGAAACAGCCCTATCAGGAAATGAAATCTATATATCTGATAACCAAGGAACTTACTTAGGTAAATTCAACTCAGATGGTACATACGAAGAGTACACAAAAGACGATGGGCAAGTTGCAGAGACTATGACAGGAACATGGCAAGTTATAGACACTTATACTGTTGAGTTAAACATAGATGGTACAACTGATGTTATAAAGCTAGAATTCTCATCGACAAATATTACAGCAGATACAACAACTGTAGATGTTTATATAAATAGTTCACATGATGGTACTTCAACAATCACAGAGTTTGAAACTATAGGTAATACTACAGGAAGTACAGACAATACAGGTGGAAGTACGACAGACTCTTCTATGACACCACCAAACCCAAGTGATGATGGTAGTTTAGATAACTCATCTATACCTACACCTCCTCAAATACCAAGTATTTAATAACAAAATTTAAATACCTACCATAAAGAAGCCTGGAAACCCAGGCTTCTTTTATATACACAACTATCCAAAACTCAAGTATCAACCGTTTTATGCTATAATACGCATATGGCAAAAATAATTGTATTTATAAAAATAATATTTTCAATTAAAAAGCATTCAAGAGTAATAAAGGATTTATAATGAGTACAATAGCTTTAGTAATATTAGTAATAGCGATTGGCGTTGTTTTTTATTATGGTTTTAGTCAATTAACAACAATTGAATAAACCAAGTTGACTTTATAAATAATGCATGGAAGATATTAT
>JASMTK010000064.1:0-12660 GCA_041694355.1 Arcobacteraceae bacterium
TATGTAAAGTATGTATCACGGTAAATTCCTCTTTATCAATCATACTCACTCCAAATATTTTATTTAGAGTTTATTGTATTTATTTTTATTAATAAAGTGGTGCATTTTTACTTTGCACTACTGGTGTATTTTACCTTTGCATTTGACAATGAGGATAAAAAATGACAATAGATATCGATAGAGAAGATTCATTTAATAAGTATTTAACAACTGATTTTAATAGAAATTTGATAGAGAAATATACATCTAACAAAAAAAATGGCTTATTTTTATTAACAACACCAACGGGTAGTGGCAAAACTCATGCAATAATTGAGTTTATTAAAGAACATTTACATCTTGGGAAAAAATTTATTTATACAATTCCTGTAAAAAATAATCTTGAAGACTTCAAGAGTAAATTACTTAAAGAGCTTGACTCAAAAGATCATAGAAGAGTTTTAATATTAAAGTCTATAGAAGATCAACTTTTAAGCTGGTATAAAGATGATGAAAACATTAGAATTGAAAATATATCAAGGTTTGATGAGTATAAAAAGGTATTATCTATATTAAATACTTATGCAAACCTTGAAAAGAACAATGTTTTAGAATTGTTTAATTCAAAAGAGTTGAGTGCAGCAGGTAGTAAGCTAATATATAGAATAAAAGCAGAGTATAAAAATTTAATGAAAGAAGAATCTTTTAGAGAAGCTAAGTTGCTTAAAAATGAAGCAATAGAAATATTTGAATTTTTCAATTTAGAGTACTTTGATATTATTCTTACTACAGCATCAAAGTTTTGTCAAAAGATTAAAACAATAGATAGCTCAGATTACTTATGGGAATTTGATACTTTTGAAAACTCATATATATTTCTAGATGAGTTTGATAGTCAAAAAAGTTATATATTAAACGATATTCTACAAAAAACACTTGATAATAGAGTAGATTTAATAGAACTTTTTAGACAAATGGCTAAAACTTTTATGAATATGAATTATTATAAAAAATTTCAGTATGAAGAAGATGAGTTTAAAGAAATCAAAGATAACTTTGTTAATGTTTATTTAGAAAAAAAATTAAACTATGTAATTGACTCTACATTAATTAAAAAAGAGTTCGATGATTTACCATTTTTACTGGACTCAAACTTCTTTCTAACAAGTCTTAAAAATACAGAAAAAAGACTTTTCCTAAACATAGATGAACAAAATGAGCAGCTTATAATAAGTGATGAAAAAAGTGAGTCTTCCTATCCCTTGCATGAACTTATAAAAAGTATTACAGGTGCAATAAATAGATACATAATATTTACAAAAAACTATGTATTTAAAAGTGTGAAAGATTTTACAAAAGATAACATAAAAGATAAGATTCAATTAAATCAAGAGAACTTTATTTCTGCAAAGATTCATGATAGTATAAAGATATTTGGACTATCCCAAGATGATTCTAAATATTTATACTTAAAAAAACAAATACAAAATGACTTATTCATAAGAGAAAAATTTAAAAAGCAATTAGGTAAAGAAAACTGGAACTTTTATAAAAATGGTTCATCTTTACTAAATATAAAAAAGAGATATCTAGATTCAAATATAGCTGAAATTGAGTATTTAAGATTTAACACAACTCCAGAGGCTTTAATACTTGACGCTTCTAGTAAATGTATGGTAGTTGGTGTATCAGCTACAGCTAATGTTAAAACAGTAATTAAAAACTTTGATATTAACTATTTAAGAAATAATAGCAATTTTAGTGAACTATCTAATGATGAAGTTCTCTATATGCAAAACTTATACATTGAAAGTAAGAATCAAAAAAACAGAGATTTTAATGTAAGTGTTATTAATAATGACAAAAGCACAAAAGATAAAATAACTGATTTTTGCGAAAGAAATTATAACTCAGTTGATCGTGTAAGTCTTTGTAATCAAATTGAGTCTTTGAGAATAGAAGATTATGTTCTTAATTATTATATGAATTTTATTGATTGCTATAGAAGTTTTTTATTGGAAGATGGTATTCAAAGTATGTTGTATTTTTCAAATAGATATTTAAGACCAAGTAAAGATAGTGAACAATTTAATTACTACACACTATTAAGTCTTTTAGTACCTGTTATTCAAGGCTTACCAGAGTCTAATGAATATATTAAATATTTAAAAAAACAGATTGAAAATAAAAATAAGCTTGAGTACTATATAGAAAATCATATCTTCTTTTTTGAGTATAAAAAAGAAACTGAAAAAGATTATACTAAGTATATTCAAGATTCATTAAAAAACGACAGAAAGATATTTCTTTATGCCAATTATGAAAGAATCGGCACAGGTAAGAATTTAGAATATGAAGTAGATTTTGTTAAAAAAGATTTTGATGCTGTATATTTAGAAAAGCCAACAAATATCATTCAAATTAGACATAAAGATGAAATAGAAAAACTTAATGGTATTTTTCAAAGAGAAAACCTTTTCGTAACACATCAAATTAATAAAAATGATTATAAAAAGTCATTAGTAAGTTTTATTATAAATAATAAATTCGGAGGACTACAATATTCTAATACATTAGACTATTTGGAAGCTTCAATGAAAGTTGTTATTCAAGCACTAGGAAGACTTCATAGAACTGACAGCACGTCGCCAATGTTTATATTCATAGATAATGGGTTAGTTAAGATAATTAACAGCTTTGATAATAATAAAATTCCACTGCTTCCTTCGATGATAAAAATAGTTGATGAATGTAAAAAAAGTGATGCTAGTATTCAAGTAAATAAACTTCAAGTTGTTGAAAATGCTATTAATAATTTAAGTACGCACTACAATCATTTAATAAAATATGCCTTGAAATCATTTTTTAGTCCTAATAATATGAAGACATTTGATGAGATTAAAACAACCTGGAAAAAAGCTCGTGAATTTGTTCTGAAATATCCAACGTATGAAGAAAGAAATAAAGATATAAATGAATATATGGATGTATTTGACCTTCCACATGTGGAGTTTAGAAATAGTTATACTTGCTATCAATATGGTGACTTTAAATATATTTCATTCTCAAAACGTGAAAACTATACAAAAGTTGAAGTATCACAAGAAGCAGCAAACTTACATATAATTAAAAATTGTCCAGAGTTAAGAGAGTTTGCAAAAGAAAATGACATAGCATTAGAGTTTAAGCACAAGAATATCTTAATACCTATTGTTTTCAATAATATATACAAAGGAGCCTTAGGAGAGGTCTTTGGAAAGTATATTATAGAAAAATATTGCGATATAACTTTAGAGGAGTTAAATGAAATAGATGATGAAGTTTATGAAAGTTTTGACTACAAGCATATTGAGTCTGAGATATATTTTGATTTTAAATATTATTCACAAAATACACTAAATAACTCGCGTCAAGATATTATTCAAATAGTAAATAAAAAGCTTCAAAAAAATCATTTTAAAAAAGCTTTAGTAGTAAATTTATTTGCAGAAAATAACTCTTCTAGTACTGCAGTTATTAACAATGAGTCAGTTGTTTTTATACCTTATTTAGTAAATACAACTAACCCTGATAAGCCATATATAGAAAAAAGTATGATTAAAACAATAAAGGACATAATAAATGGAAACTAAGAAAATTTATACTAATAAAATTGATTGCACTTTAAATTTTGCAAGCATTTTAAGTGACTATGAGATTATAGAACTAAAAAATACTAATTTTAATGAGAAGATACCTTATTCAAAACTTTGGGAGCAGGTTAAAAAAGACATATCTGTAATTTCATATTATAACTATGGTAATAGTATATATCTCTTATGTAAAAAAGATGAAATAAATAAATTGGACCAAGATAGATTAGATAATTTTAGTGTAGTTGCAAATCTTGTAAATAGTTTAACAATTAAAAAGATTAAAAAACATGTAATTTTAAATATATTAATTGGCTTATTTGGTACAAATCAAAGCTTTTTTTCTATAGGTGAATTTCAGAATGGGTACTATTTGATTCATAAAAAATATAACAATAAAATTGTCTGCTTGAGATTTAGTGTGAATAAAGATTTACTATTAATATTGAATGTAACTACATTTTCAAAAAGTAAGTTTGATAAAAAGAGTAAGAAAGCAAAAAAGTATTTTGTAATTGAAGGTAATAAACTCTCAAGAGTTATAAATGCTCAAGAGGTAAAGGAAGATTTATTTATAAAAGGAAACAGGTTTAAATCAAAGAATAAAATAGATTATTATGATTTTCAAGAAAACTTTTTAAACTCAAAAGTAGGGTACATAGCTAAGTTTGTAGAGTTAATAAATAAGCAGCTAAAAAACTATCTATCTTTCAATTTAACAAAAGAAGAGTTTAAAGTATTTGAGTCTGGTAAAGATAAAAAGCATAAGCTATTAGAGCTTAAAAATAATATTAAGAAATGTTTTAAAAACTATAATCAATTAAATATCATTGATTATGAAAATAAGTTAAATAATGACTTTAAAAAAGATTTAGTAAATAGACTTGAAAACTATTTTGGCAGTTCTATTGAAATTATTTTGAAAAAAGAAGTTGATAAAACTACTCCTTCTATAGTTTTTATATCATCTAAGGAAGATTATAATGATACTAATATTGATCCATATGAGTTTATTAAAAAAGAGAATAGATTAACTCAAATAGTTAATTATGGTAATAAAATGCAACAAACTGTATTAGAAGCTGTTTTAAAAGAACTTGTAATAAAAATAGAAATTGCAACCTCAAAACCATATTTAACAAATAAGTGGGAAGATTTTAGAGACTATGCTTTTTTCTTTAGAATTAAAACAGATGAGAATTTTATATATATCAAACTTATTTTAAATAATTTAGAGATTAAAGAGCAGAAACTTTCATTATTGGAGGAAATAAAGCTAAAAAGCATTATAGAAAAAGTTCCTTATGAAAGTGATGTTGAACTAATTGCACTAAAAGATAATGATTACTTTATAATTTCAAAAACGAGAAAATTTATTCTTCCAAATTTTGATAAATGCCTTGATATATATAATGACTTTATTTATAAAAATGAAAAGCCAAGATTAAGAAGAGTTATCTATCGCAACGATACTCTCAATGGCTTAGCAGGAATTAACTATTTAAAAGATGATTATTATATTGAATATTATAGTGCAAATGTTTTAAATCCAGATACTAAATTACCAAAAGGTGTTGTTGTAAGAAGAGTAGATTTTAGTAATAAAGATTTTGATATAGATATTATTTTAAATTCATTAAATGAATATTTTATAAAAAATAAGGAGTTTACTGTTCTTCCTTTTATATTAAAATATTTGAAAGAGTTTACTTCAATAAATAAAAACTAATTCATAAAATATAGAAATATTTCAAAATGACATATTTTTATATTATGCATTTAAAATGTGATAATATTTGAGAAATCAATTACAATAATATTTAAAATATATGACTTTAGGTGCATTTATTACAAAATGTATAAGAGGATAAAATCATGGAAGATAATGTTTTTATATTAAGTGATGCAAGCTATACAAGTAAAACAAAATTAGCAGGTCTTGGAGTGGTAGATACATTTGCTAAAAAAGATTATAAATTAAGAATTGATAATATTAATAGTCCCTATGATGCAGAGTTTTATGCTCTTGCATTAGGTATTAAAGTAGCAATTAAAAACGGATATTCAAATGTAGTATTTGTATATGATTGTAAAAGTTTAGAAATAGAGTCTTTAAAAGAGTATGCACTTAAAAAGATACAAACTGTTCAGTTTTTATGGCTTAAAAGAAACTATTTAAAACAATCAGACTCTCTTGCTAAAAGTGCTAAAAAACTAGTTGAAAGATTTAGTATTAAAGAAGCATCCAAAGAAGAGTTAATAGAAATAAAGAAAAATGCAAGTATTAGAAATAAAATAGTCAAATTTAGCTCTTACTCAACTATTACAAAAATTAAGGCAATTAAAAAGATAGCTAACAAAAGAGAAAAAGAGATACTAGAGGGTTTTATAACTTCATCTTCAGTAAGTGACATAAAAAAAGATAAACTAGGAAGTAAAAAAGCAACTTTTATGAAATTTGTTTATTATGTATTAACAAAAGAGGATAAAGAAAGCTTTTTAAACTATCTAACTTATGTAAATCATAATTTGAACAAAAAAAGTTTTAAAAAAACTATATCTGTATCAACTGTTCATAACTACATAGCAAGAATATTAAAAGCTATCGTATAATAAGATAAATATTTCCTTATGATCTGGATATGTGGAGTGTTAACATAAATTCAGACAAAGAATTTTAATAATTCTGCGTTAAAATAAAAAATGAATAAGGGTTACTATGAAAAATATAGTCAAGAGTAGAAAGATTTAATATAATAAATCAAATATATATAGGAATGAATAATAATTATGATTAAACAAAACTTAATAATTACATACTCGAATCAAAAAGCTAGAGAAATTAAAAAGTCTTTATCTAATCCACTTGACAAAGTTCTCACTCTGAACAATCTTATATATGAGTTCTTTGAGAAACAATCATTTAAAAAAATTATAGATCCTATAATAGCTACTTCATTTATATATAAAACAATTCAAACTGAAAATATTAAATATCTAGACTTTATATCACAAGATAGTGATACAATTGATTTAATATATGATTTTATTTTAAAAGCAGAGGCCTCAAAAGTTGATTTATCAGAAATCTTAAGTGGTGAGAAATTAAAGGCTATAGAATTATTGATTGTTAAATACAAAGAGTTTAAAGAAGAGTTTAATTTAGTCGATTTTAATGATATAGTTCAATTTACAATAGATAATTTTGAAAATTTTGATTTATCTCTTTATGAAAATATAATTTTAGATAATTTTGAAAAAGATGGAATTAAATTTTATAAATCAAATTTAGAATTTGAACTTTTAAATCTTATATCTTCAAAAGCCAAAGCTTTAGAAAACCAACAACAAAATAGCAGTATTCCAAAACTAATTAAACTAAAAAAACAACCATTTGATATAAATGATGAAGTTCAAAGTGCTTTAAAATTAGCTAGAAAACTTTTAGAAGAGAATGAATCTGTTAGTTCAAATGATATTTGTATTGTAACAACTGATATAGATGAATATGCACCAATTTTTAGACTATATTTAGATAAATATAATTTAAAAGGATACGATTCAAAAGGTCTTGCATTAAATCTATTTAAAAATAAAAAAATAGACAATATCCAAGCTTTAAATGCATTTAAAAATATTGATAAACAATTAAACACTATAGAAAAAAACTCTAGACGATTTAATATAAATATAGATATAGAAAAATTAAAAGATAAACTTATTAATGAAACATATATATTAGAAGAGAAAATAGGCATTGAATTAACAGAAGCTAATCAACTTGTAGGTCTTAATAAAAAATATGAACATATAATATTTATAGGAACTGATATAAATCATTTTCCACCAAAAAGAAGTGATAATTTTTTATATAGTAGTGAAATAGCTCAAAAATACTTTTGTGAAAATAGCTATTATGAAAGTTCATTATTACAATACAATGAACTAAAAAGACTAGCTTCAAATTTATATATCACATATCCAAAGTATAAAGAAAAAAGAGAATTATCATCTTCAATAATTATTAATAAAGATATTTCAAATAGTATAGATATTAGCAATATATTTGCTAGAAAAGAAAGAATAATACAAGAAGAGTATTTAACTTCTATTACTTCTCAAGAGTTTACTAAATATGATGGTTTAGACGTAAATGGTATTTTTGTAACTCATTTATCTGCTTCACAATTAGGCTCTTATGCTAAATGTCCTTTAAAATATTTATATAACTATAAACTAGGTATTAAAAAGCCAAAAGAGGATGAAGAAGGTTTTGATGTGATGCAACAAGGAACTCTAATGCATTCATGTTATGAAGAGTTTGCTAAAGAAGTTCAAGGTAATGATAAATTAGAACTTGAAGATTTTAAATCAATAATGTCTGAAGTTTTAGAACAAGAGTATCTAAAGTTTTTAAATGATCCTAGAAATGAAATTAAAGAAGAGAATATTTATCATCAAATCTTTAAATTTACACTTGCAAAAGGCTTAAAAGATGATAGCGAGGATGGACTTTTAATCAAGTTTATTAACTATTATGATGAAAACAAAGAGGATCTAAACTATTTTATAAATAGTGAATTTGAAAAAGAGTTTGCTTTAGATAGTAATTTAAAACCATATACTTTAAAAAATAAAGATGATAAAAACTATTTTATAAAAGGTTATATTGATAGATTTGATAACTTAAAAGAGCAAATAAATATAATAGATTATAAATCAAAAAAAGCAGATGGAGTATTGCAAGATAAACTTGATGAAATATATGAGTTCAAAGATTTTCAATTAGGATTATATACTTTATTTGCTACCCAAAAATATAAAAAAGAGATTGATTCATATCTTATGACTTTTAAGTCTAAAAAACTATATTCAAAATTTACAAGAATTGCTACTAATGAAAAGTTGATATCTCAACATAGAGGGAAAGATACAGGTGTACTGTATGATAAAAATTATGAGCAAAATTTAAAAGAAAACATATATTCTATAAAAGAGAAAATAGAGCAGGGTGATTTTAGATTTGATAACAGTAATGAAGATTATTGTGGTTATTGTGAGATAAAAAACATGTGTAATGAAAATTTGTTAAATAAAGGACTTAAAAATGTCTCTAAATAAATTCACAATACAAAAATCATTTGCAATAAACGCAGGGGCAGGTAGTGGTAAAACATATACTTTAAGTAGAAGATATATAAATGCTATATTAGGTTTTGATTTTTTTAGAGAAAAAGGATTTAACGATACTTTTTATGAAGATTTAAAACCAGCTACTACAAAACAAATAGTAACTATTACATATACTGAAGCAGCTGCACTTGAAATGAAAGAGAGAATCTTTGGACTTATATCAAAAATAATAGAGTATAAAAAACTTGATGATAAAGATGGAGATAAAAAGTCCATAGAAGAAGCTTTTAAAACTTTAGAAGAAGAGCAGACTTTATATGTAATCACTACTTTACAAAAGGCTTTAAAACAAAGTAGTGATGCTAAAATATCTACTATTCACTCATATTGTTTAGATATATTAAAAACAAATGCTGATATTGCTAAGTTTGATTCTCAAATTGATATTGCTAAAGATGATGAAAAAGATAAACTTTTAAATGAAGCTAAGTTTTTAACTCTAAACAATCTTAAAAACAATGAAATTGTAAAAGAGTTGTCAAAATATCTCAATCTATTTTTCTTAGATACTATTTTTAAAATGTATGCAACTTCAAGTACCTTTAGAGAACAGTTTAATAGTTTTGATGAAAATTCTCTTGATGAAAGAAGTTTGAAATTTTTACTTTTAGATTTGTATAAACTACCTGATGTAAAAGATGATTATGACTTTTTATGTTTGAAATTTGATGAAGCTAATTTAGAGTCTAAATATAAAGATTTTTTAGCAAAATATATAGAAAACTATTTTAATTTTAATGCTGTTTCCTGGAGTGAATTATCAAAAGAGTTTGATGTAGCTATCCAGTTTAATAGAAAACCATTTACTCAAATGAAAGATCTAAAAGAGTATGTGGAAAATATAAAATCTTTTGATAGGTTTTATTCTATTTATCAACCAATAGATACACAAAAAGAACAACTTTTTTATAAAAAAATCTTACTATTAAAAACTCTTTTAAATCAAGTAAAAGAATTATATGATAAAAAATTAAAAGAGCTTGGTAAACTTGATTTTGATGAAATTATTTTTAAAACTTACCAAATCATAAAGAATATAAATCTCAATATAAAATATATGATGGTAGATGAGTTTCAAGATACAAACTCTATACAGTATGATATCATTAAAAACTCTTTAAATAAAAATTCAAATCTTTTTGTAGTTGGTGATAGTAAACAATCTATTTACTCTTTTCAAAATGCAGAAATAGAAGTGTTTAATGATGCTATAAATGACACTAAATATATATCTTCAATTGAACTTATGGATGTAAATTATAGAAGTGATGGAAAAGTTTTAAATAATGTAAATAAGATATTTGAAAAGCTTTTGAATTCAAATGATGAAACTACACTTATAAAACAAAACTATGAAGTAACACCACAAGCACTAAAAGTTTCAAAAGATGAAAAAGAAACTAAAGGAAGTTTTAGTTTTTTAATCAATGCAAATGATAAAAATAGTGAAGATGATGATACAAATGAATACGAGCAAATAGCAAGATTTATATCAAATATCAAATATGGAAAACTACCTGAATTTAGTCATATCAAAGAGCTAATAGATAAAAAAGAAAAAGCAATAGCTGTTGTATTTGATGCAAGCACAAAAATGCTAGAACTAAAATCATATCTAGGTCTTAAAAATATAGAGTGTAAAGTAAGTGCAAGTGAGAGTTTTTATCATACAAAAGAGATAAATGATATTTTCAATCTTTTGATGACTTTACAGTTTCCAAATGATAAGTTTTATAAAGCAGCAGCACTAAGATCAAATATATTAAGATATAGTGATGATGAAATTACAAAAATCATAAAAGATGATAAAGAAGTGAAAGAGTTAGATGAACTAAGAGTTTTATTTAATGAAAAACTTCTAAGTGAATTTATTTTATACATTTATCAAAAATACTCTTTTGTAGAAATACAAGATTACTTTAGTGATAGTGAACAAAGAAAAGCAAATCTTGATAAGTTTTTATTCAAAGCAATAGAACATGAAAATATCAATGGTAATGACATTTATAACTTCTTAAAACAGTGTGAGAAAAATATCTACTTTAGTGAAGCAAAAGAGGATGAAGCATTTTTTAAATCTGATAATTTAGAAAGTATTCAACTTTGTACAATTCACAGTACAAAAGGACTTGCTTATCCTATGGTAATTTTAGCAAATAGTGATAAAAATGTTTATTCTCAAATACAAAGTGATAGTATCAAAAGCAATAGCTTTACACTAAAAAATACAAATGAAAAGAAATTAGTAACAGGATTCAAAGTAGATAATTATGAACCACTTTGTTTTAGACTTTTAAAACAAGTTGATAAACTAAAACATTTAGCAGAGAAAAAAAGACTTTTATACGTAGCACTAACAAGAGCTGAAAATGATGTAGTAATATCAGGAACTATCAATAAGAAAAAAGATAGAGGTTATTCATTATCAGATACTTCATATTTAGGAATGATAGCTGAAGGTTTAGATTTAGAAGTTGAAAGCTTATTTGAAAAAGACTTAGATAATAGTATTGGTGAACTTGAAGAGATAGAAGTGAAACTAGAAAAAAAAGTTATCAAAAATGAAGAGATAACTTTGAAACCTTTAGTTTTTAAAGAGTTATCAAAACCTATATCAGCAACAAGAAATAATGATGAAAAAGAAGACGTTGAAGAAACTTTTAACAATGCTGCAAAACTAGGAACTATCACTCATAAAATATTTGAACTATATTGGGATAGGCTGGATGACATAAAGATGTCCAATATGTTTGATAAATTTGAAATAGAAGATGAGGAAGAAAAAAAGAAAATTATAATCTCAATACAAAACTTCAAAGGAAGTGATGTTTATACTCTTTTAAAAAGTGGAGTTGAACATAGATTTGAATTAGAATTTAACTATCAAGATAAAGCTGGATCGATTGATTTAATTTATTTTGATAAAGAGAATGATGGTTGGGTAATAGTTGATTTTAAAACTGGGCATCAAACTATTAAAAAAGAAGAAAAATATCAACAGCAGTTAGCATTTTATGAAACAGTGCTTAGTAATATTGGCATGACTGTTATTAATAAAAAGATTTTATGGGTGTAGCAATAAGGAAGAAAAAGATCACAAAATTACAAAGTAAAAAGACTGTAGTTAAACCGTACTCAAGAAAGCTTTGATCTGGTTACACTAAATAGGACATACAAAAGTAGTATGTTAAAATTAGTGAAAGTGGAGAGAAATAATGAGAAAAAATCATTACACAAATGAGTTTAAAGATTCAACAATAAAATTTTGTATTGATAATAGTGATAAATCTATTTCAAGTATTGCAAAAGATTTAGGATTAAATAAAGGAACTCTTAGTTTATGGGTAAAAGAGTACAAGGAAAAGCATAATATAAACCCTTAAAATGAGTTAAAAAAAGAGACTTTAGAAGAAGAGAATAAACGTTTACGAAAAGAACTTGCATTGGTTAAGCAAGAACGAGAAATACTAAAAAAGGCAGCAGCATACTTCGCCAAAGAAACTCTATAAGGTATGCATGGATTAAAAAACACTCACTGAGTTTCTCAATAAAATTAATGTGTAAACTTTTCAATGTTAGCAGAAGTTGTTACTACAACTGGATTAAAAAAGGTTGTGTTGTAAATAAAATAGATAAAGAATTTAATAATCTTATTAAAACAATTTTTAAGAATCAAGAGCTAATTATTCTGATTTAAGTTGACCTAATTGGGAGTGTTCATAATTCTGTGTCATCCTCGGGTAGTTGTAAAATCATATCATAAATCCAGTGCGTTATCAAGTCTGCCTTCGAAATGGATAGCTAGCTGAGAAATAGTCAGGCTCCAGTTTCTAATAGGCATAGTCCATTTTTGCTC
>JASMTK010000065.1:0-3230 GCA_041694355.1 Arcobacteraceae bacterium
GTATTGAAAAAGACAATGCACTAATTGAAGATGTTAAAAGTATAGCTAATAATGTAAGTCAAGGTCATATTGATAAAAGAATTACGAATTCAACTACAACTGAGTCTTTAAATGAACTAAAAGAGCTTTTAAACTCTATGTTAGACAACTTAGAACAACTTGTAGGTAAAGATTTAAATCAAATTACTGATACACTTTCAAAATATACAAATAGAGACTTTACAGCAAAGTTAGACTCTACTTCATGTGGTAAGATTGGTGAAGAGATTATTCAGATGAATAGAATGATAACTCATATGCTTCAAGATAATGAAGAGGATGGAACAAGTCTAAAAATAAGTTCTGATGAGTTAACTGAAAATGTAAAAGTTTTAAACAACAATGCAAATTCTCAAGCTTCATCACTAGAAGAGACAGCAGCCTCAATTGATGAGATTACAAGTAATATCTCTCAAACAAATCAAAAAGCACAAGAGATGCTAAGAATCTCAAATGAAACAAAACAATCAGCAAATGAAGGACAAAACCTTGCATCTAAAACTGTTAGTTCAATGGATGAAATAAATGAAACTGTAGTTTCTATTAAAGATGCTATCTCTGTTATTGATAATATTGCATTCCAGACAAATATCTTATCACTAAATGCAGCTGTAGAAGCAGCAACAGCAGGTGAAGCAGGAAAAGGTTTCGCAGTGGTTGCTCAAGAAGTAAGAAACTTAGCTACAAGAAGTGCAGAGGCAGCTAAAGAGATTAAAGATTTAGTTGAAAATGCAACATTAAAAGCAAGTGATGGTAAAGAGATTAGTAGTAAAATGATTGAAGGATTTAATGAGTTAGATAACAAAATTATTGAAACAAGTAAATTAATTGATGATGTAACAAATGCTGCTAAAGAACAAACAATAGGAATGAATCAAATTTCTGATGCAGTAGGGCAGTTAGATCAATTTACTCAACAAAATGCAGCTATTGCTGAAAAGACAAATACTATTGCTCAAGAGACAAACTCAATCGCATCTGATGTGGTTGATAATGTAAATAAAAACAACTTTGAGGGTAAGGGTAAAAATGTGGCAAAACCTAAACAAAAAGAGCACACACCAGTAGTAAATAATGCTCCTAAGCCTAAACCAAGACAAGAGCCTAAGCAAGAACCAAAACATAGAGAGTTTAAATCAAATACAAAAAATAATTCAGATGATGAATGGGAGAGTTTTTAAAATAAGGTGGCAATAAAAAAGGTACCCAAAGTGGGTACCTTTTTACCTAACTAATATATTAGGTTAAATTTAGTTAAATTGTCTTCTAGGTCTTTCTTCTCTAGGTCTAGCTTCATTAACTCTAAGAGTTCTTCCTTGACAATCATTTCCGTTTAATGCTTCTATTGCTTTGTTTCCTGCATCAGATGAATTCATTTCTACAAAACCGAAACCTTTTGATCTTCCAGTTTCTCTATCAGTGATAATCTTAGCACTCTTTACTTCGCCATATTGAGCAAAAACTTCTTCTAAATCCTTATCTGCCATTTGGTATGACAGATTTCCAACATATATATTCATCTTAATCTTTTCCTTTGTTTAAGTATGAATATTATGCCCTATTATGTAATAATAATCAAGTATTATTACTCTTCTTTACCAAAATTTTTTTCAATTGCAGTAAATATTCTACTTTTCACCTCATCAAAGCCTAGAACCGCCATTATATCATACACAGAAGGAGCTTGTGTTCCACCTGTAAGTGCAATTCTAATAGGTTGGAATAGTTGAGGAAACTTTAACTCATTCTCTTTTACATAAGGTTTTGTTAATACTTCATAATCAGGAGCTAAATGTAATTTATTTTTATGCTGCTCTAAAAGTGCAAGATAATCTTTTAACATCTCAACAGTTCCCTCTTTTATGAACTTCTTCACACCTTTTGCTTCATAAGTTGTAGGAACATCCACAATCTTTTTAATTGCATGTTTTAAATCAATCAATGTTTCCGCTCTCTCTTTTGATAAATCAAGAAGCATCTCTTTTTTATCATGTCCTTCTAACTTACAATCAAAATACTCTAACTCTTTAGCTAATCTCTCATTTGATACATTTTTAATATAGTGTGAGTTTAACCATAATAGTTTCTCTTGATTATATGCAGAAGCTGATTTGTTTATATTATTTGGATCAAATAGTTCTAACATCTCATCCATTGAGAAAATCTCTTGATCTTTATTTGACCAACCAAGTCTAACTAAAAAGTTTAATAGTGCTTCAGGTAAAATTCCATCCTCTTTATACTGCATAACATCCATAGCACCATCTCTTTTAGATAGTTTTTTCCCTGATGGATTATTAATCATAGGAATATGATAAAACTTAGGAATATCAAAACCAAGAGCATTATAAATAACAATTTGTTTTGGTGTATTTGATAGGTGATCATCACCTCTTAAAACATCAGTCATTTCCATTAGTGCATCGTCAATTGCCACAACAAAGTTATATGTTGGCATCATATTACTTCTTGCAATAACAAAATCATCTACCTCTGAAGCATCAAAGCTCATTTGACCTTTTACACCATCTTCAAACTCAATTTTTCCCTCTTTTGGTGCTTTTATTCTTATAACTGGATCAACACCTTGTGGAATTTGTGGTAACTCTTTACCATCTTCTGGTCTCCACGTTCCATCATACTTTGGAGTTTGTTTAGCAGCCTCTTGCTTTGCTCTTAACTCATCTAACTTCTCTTTAGACATATAACACTTATATGCTTTTCCCTCTTCTAAAAGTTGATTAATATATTTTTGGTAGATTTCTGTTCTTTTAGATTGATACTCTATTTCACAGTCACTTGGCATACCAACCCATTCAAATGCCTCTAAAATTGCTCTTACTGCATCTTCATTATTTCTAGATTGGTCTGTATCTTCAATTCTAAGTTTAAACTCTCCACCTGTTTTTTTTGCCCATAAATAACTATATAAAGCTGTTCTAAGTCCTCCAATATGTAAATATCCAGTTGGACTTGGTGCAAATCTAGTAATCGCCATTTGCTTATTTCTCCTCATTATCATCTTGTTTATTACTTACATAAAAACCTATTCCTGATGCTATAACTACTATTGCTATAAATATCAGAAGTGCTATTTCAAGTGCTCCCATTTGTCTCTTTCTCCTTTAGTTGTCCACATGCAGCGGATATGTCAAGTCCCTTTGACTCCCTAATAGTACAAATCAAGCCTC
>JASMTK010000066.1:0-2919 GCA_041694355.1 Arcobacteraceae bacterium
TTATTACAAGAAGCTGGTAAGTTTATACTTGCAGATATAATTGCTACTGATAAGAAAACAGATGTTTTCAAGCAAATGCTTGCAGGTGGTCAAGATATAGCAAAAGCAGAAAAAGAGTTAGTAGGTTTATCTACTTCTGAAATAACTGCAAAAATATTTAGACATTGGAAGTTAAGTGATAAATTAGTAAATATTATTGAGTATGTTGATGACATATCAAAATGTGATGAAAAAGTAAAACAAAAAGCACAAATATTAGATGTGATTAAAACAGCATGTAATGTAACTGATCCATTAAGTGATGAAAATGCCCAAAAAGCAATGGAAAAAGCAGAAGCTTATGGATTACACACTAAATCATTAAGTAAGGCAATTGAAACTTTACAAGATAGACTTTTAGATGAGTAAATAAGGTTTTAAACCTTATTTAAACTCATTGTATTTATCTTTACTATTTAGTGCTTGTGTCATTGAGTATTCTGATTTTTTGATTATATTTTCGCTATCACCCCATGATACAGCTACTACAAGCTCAGGTGTAATCTCTTTCTCTTTTACTTCTAGTTTTATCTTTTTTATTTGTTCAATTATCTCTTTATAGTCTCTTTTATTTTCAATAATTAAACCTAATCTTGGACCTTGAAGTCTATATATAGATGGATTTATATCTGCAACTTTACTAGCAAACTCTTTAAATATCTCATCCCCAGTTTCATAAGTATATTTATTGTTTAAGCTACTTAGGTTTTGGAAATAAAGCTCTACAAATAGTATGTTCTCTTGATATTTATTTAGGTTTAAATCTTTGATTAGTTTGTTTATGTTTTTTAATTTTGTTGTAGAATCAAAGTAAATAGGAATACTTTTGATGTAACTTATTATAAGATTTACGAGATTTTGTTTTATGTACTCTGCATTTTCATTATAGATATTTGTAAATACATGTTTATATACTTTTGAGTAGGCTATTTTTAGTTTAAAGTTATCTATTAGCGGTATTTCTAACTTATCAAACCCAAAGTCAGCTAGTTCACATTGAGTTTCACAAAGTCCCTCAATAGTACAGTGAACAAGTCCATGGAATATATCCCTTGAAATAAACTCTTGTATATATCCATTTAAAGTGTCATTATCTAGTCCATCATTTGTAAATATTTCACTTACTATGTTTGATAATTTTTGATTTATATTGTATTTTGTTTCAAAATCAAAAAGACTACCATAATTTTCAATAGCTTTTTGTCCTATTTTCATATAACTTTCATCTTTTACATTAATTTCATCTTCAAGACTTAAATCATGTATTGATTTCTTTCCAAGATTAACCAAAATCTTTTTATTTATCTCTTCAAACTCTTCATTTAGTAATCTATTTGTATTTATGCAGATATATTTGTAGTAGTAGTTTTTAGAGTATTCATTGCTTATTTCATCATAGTGTGATGAGAAGTATAATGACAATGATAAATAAATCTTTGAATAAATAGCCATAAGGTGTGAAGCCACTTTGTTATGTTCTATATACTCCACAATCTTGTCATTTAACTCTTTTTTTATTGTATTATCTTCAAAATCAGATAGTTTTATAATAATAATATCAATCAAGTTTAGCTTGAAAAATTCATGGTAGTCATTTTCAAACTTGTTTAATTTAAGTAAAGTTTGCAATACTTCGATTAGTTTTTCTTGTTTTAAATCATCAGAGTAAAGTACAAGATAAAGTAGTATTTGCATATTAGAACTATCAAACTTTTGCTCTTTTAAAAAGTCATCTACAATTTCAAAGTGCAATAGTTTTTTCTTATTTTGACTATTGTAAATATATGAGTAGTTATCTAAAAGGTCATTTTTCAAATTATCTAAATTATCAATTTGTGATACAGTTTTATGCTCTATTAACTCTTCATATAGGTCAAGAATCTCATTAAACATTTTAATATCACTGTACTCTTCTTTTTTATAAAAGTTTTCAAGCTTATATATTAAATTGGATAGTAATGTACTAGCAGAGTTTACTAAAACCACATAGTAAGCACTCTCCTTTTCTTCCCCCGCAAAATTTGTATTTTTTGATAGTTCATACCCTGAAGCAATCTTTTCAAGATTAAATCTAAATTCATCAATTATATAAGATACACTTTTCCCATCAACTGTAATATAAGGTATATGTGAGTAAAAAAACATCAGTTTCCCTAAGATATTGTTCAAAATATTTATCTTATCTTCACTCAGTGCTATTTTAAATTTTGTGATATTTATGGTTTGGGTGATTGTTTCAATAATATCTTTTATTGTTTTCTTTCTAAGTAAATCAGTTGAGTTAATAGTACATAGTTCATTTAACATCTCAATAAGTATAACATAGTGCTTAAATGTGATCTCAAACATAGCTAAGTCATTGTCTTGCATATGCTCTGATAGTTTCTCTTCATAATCTCTAAAAAGATTGTTTAGGTTCTCAAAATTATAGAAATTGTAGTTTTCAAATACTTCATAGTTTTTTCCAAATGATAGTAAATCAACTATTAAAACTAATTGTTTAAACATAACAGTTGAATTATCTATAATAATATTATTCATTCTTCTTTTTACATCATCATAGATAAAGGCTCTAAAATCATTGTTGTAAATAATTTGCTCTTTAATGTCTTCAGGAATATCTTTCTCTTCTAAATAAAGCTCACAAATGTACTCAATCAAAGCTTTATAATTGTCTTTCATATCATACAAAAATGAAGAATTTACATTTAATTGAATGTTATATTTACTCAAAATATTAGATATTACTAAATCCTCAGTCTCCATATCTAAGTATTCACTAACATCATTTTGTAAAACACTATGCATACACTTCTCCAATACTTATATATCCAATTATATAACTTTTTTACTTATAGTCCTTGTAAAATGATATTCCAT
>JASMTK010000067.1:0-3452 GCA_041694355.1 Arcobacteraceae bacterium
TAGTGGGCTTGTTTTGAAAGATTTTCTAAATCACCCTCTTTAAAAAACTCTTCTAGTGTTTTCATATCTTCATCAATACTTTCAAAGTAGTTATTTAAAAGCATATCAACCACTTGTTCACTTATACCTAACTGTTTTACTAGTTCATCTTTATTAAAAGTGACATCTATATCTATACTAGAATCTTCTTTTGGCTCTTCAAGTGTAGTTTTTTTTATAATATTACTTGTAAATTTATTTATCACATCTTTTAACTTGTCAAAAACAATTGGCTTTGAGATATAGTCATCCATCCCAGCTAAGATATACTTCTCCTTATCTCCCTCTAAACTATTTGCAGTAAGTGCTACAATAGGTACTTTATAAGTCCCCTCTTCTTCTTGCTTTCTTAAGATCTCTTCTGTAGCGGCAACTCCATCTAATCTTGGCATATTTATATCCATCAAGATCAAATCATACTCATCATTTTCATAACAACTTATTGCTTCTATTCCATCTTCTGCTATTGTACAGTTTACCTCTAATTGCTCTAATAAGATTTCGATTAATTTTTGGTTGTTTATATTATCTTCTGCTACTAGTATCTTTTTATCGAAGTTCTTTTTGATATTTTTATCTTCTATTTTCTCTATATCATTTGCCACATTATTGTCATCTGAGATTATATTAAAAATCTTTGAACCATATATTGGTAAATCGATATGATTTGTCACTCTTTGTTCAATATCTAGATGATACATCTCACTTTTTGGTCCTACGTATACTATCTTTGAGTTATTATTGTATCTTACGAAGTTGTCTATTATCTCTTTTAAATCTTCATTATAAAAACAAAACAGTATATCTATGTGATTAAATGTAGAGGCTTTATCAAAATCATAAACTCTACCAATCTTTGAAAGATAGTTTATAATACTTGAATGAAGATTTTCATCATCTTTTTGTATTTTTGTAATTGCAAAGTTTGTATCAACATAGTGATGATTTCTCTCATCAATAAACTTATCAACCTCAACTTCAAGTTCAAAACTAAATACACTTCCCACATCTTTTTGGGATTTTAAATTCATTTTTGAATCTAGTAATTCTAATATATCTTTACAAATAGTAAGTCCAAGTCCTGTACCACCATAGTTTCTACTAATACCACCATCAGCTTGGGTAAATGGCTTGAAGATAGTATCTTGCTCCTCTTTAGAGATACCAATACCACTATCTGATACCTCAAACTTAATCTTTGCACTACTTTCACTTTTTTGTAAAAGTTCTAGTTTTAACTTTACTTGACCCTTTTCATCTGTAAATTTTATAGCATTACTTAGAAGATTTGATAGAACTTGTCTTAATCTAGTTGAATCACTTACAACACTGTAAGGTAGACTTGGATCAGCCTCATATACAAACCTAATCTTCTTTTCATCGGCTCTAACTGAGAATAACTCAACAATATTATCAATAAACACACTTAAAGGGAAAGGCTCTTTTTCTATATCAAGTTTACCACTCTCAATTTTTGATAAATCTAATACATCATTTATAATATCAAGAAGAGATTCTGCACTTTTTGAGATGATGTTTGCATAGTTTTTCTCATCTTGATTTAGTTTTCTTGTCTTTAAAATGTCTGAGAAACCTATAATTGCATTTAGAGGTGTTCTAATTTCATGGGACATATTTGCTAAAAAGTTTGATTTTGCTTGTTTTGCTATTTCTGCTTTTTTTCTTGCTTGCTCTAACTCTGTAATATCTACAAAGGTTATCAAAAAATGCTCTTTTTTGTTTAGATAGATCTGTTTACAAGATACCCTGTAAACTTCCTCTTCCCCATCTTTATTCTTTCTTGTAAGATTTTTTTCCTCAGAGGTGTTTTTATCTAAAAATCTTTCATACCACTTTGTGTTTCCATCTTCATAATCTTTTAATATTTTTTCCTCTTCAAAAAGCTTACAAACACACCCCATATCTGTTCTAAACTGATTTAAACTCTCAAAATTAAATCTATCTAAAAACTTCTTATTTACATCAACTACTCCATATTCTGGTCTTATGATAATAGTGATATTTTCTTGTGAATCAAAGATAGTATTTAATCTCTCTGTTTGCTCTTTTAATCTCTTTTGAAAAAGATACTCTTGTGTAATCTCATCTCTTAAAGCTATATACTCTTTGATGTTGCCTTTTATATCAAGCAGAGGGATTATTGTAGATTTTACATAGTAAAGTTCACCTGTTTTTTTCTTGTTTGCTAGTTTACCATGCCAGATTTGCTTACTTTTTATGGTTTTCCACAGGTCTTTATATATCTCTTCTGAGTTATATTCACTTTTTACTATTCTGTGAGTATTTCCTATAAGCTCTTTTCTTGTATACCCACTTATCTTACAAAACAGATCATTTGCATAAGTTATGACACCCTCACTATTTGTTCTACTAACTATCAAAGACTTATCTATGGCATCTCTGTATTGATGTAAAATATTTATAATATCTTTGTTTTCATTTGTTTTGCTCTCTAATAGTTTCTCATTTTTTCTAAGAAGCTGTTTTAACTGTTCGTTTGTCTCCTCTACTTCTTTTGAGTTTTTTGAGATAATCTCCTCTTTTGTTTTTCTCTCATCATCAAATTTTTCATAGGTTTTAGAGATCTCTTCTAATAGCTTTTCATGGTTATTAGCATTTTTATCAATCTGTTCTTTTAGTAGTTTATGCATTGTTTACTCGTATTTTGATTGGGTATAGTATTAAAATATTATACATAAAGTAACATTAAAACTTTTTTGATTTGTGCTGTTAACTTTTTATTAAGTGATTTATATTATTATTTAGTTAAGAAAAAAGGATTTATTATGTTTGCTGTATACAACAATGGAAGTGTGGGTTTTAGAAGTACTGCTGATAATTTATATGAGTTAAAAAATACAGAAGCACCAGGTGCTCCTAGAATGAAACCAGATGATGATACTTTGTTTCAAGACTATAGAGATAAAAAGAAACAGAACAAAGCAGTAAAAGAGCACGCTGTAAATGCATATAAGAAAATGGCTAATCTTGATAACAAAGAAGAGGTTTATCATGTGGAGGATATAATGACTACAAACTGTTTTTATATTCATACTGACTCAACTTTAGAAGAGGCCTATGAACTTCTAAAAGAGAAAAAAGTAAGCCATATCCCAACAGTAACAGATGGTAAAAAAATTTCAGGACTAATAAATAAAAAAATAATCCTAAATTTAATAGTTGAAGATATTGACAACGCAAAAACAATACTAAATAGACGCATAGAAGATATTTACTTGCCAGAACTTATAACAGCTGATCCAATCTCAGATATAAGAAGAGTAGCAAAAGTAATGCTTGACTTTAAACTAGATGCAATGCCAGTGGTAAATGAAAATGATATTTTAGTAGGTATTGTCTCAAAGACAGATATTATCAAAGCTGTATCTTAC
>JASMTK010000068.1:0-3708 GCA_041694355.1 Arcobacteraceae bacterium
TATATAAATTTTTCTAATTTCATCTTCTAACCTTATAAAAACTTTTTGATTAAATATGGAGTAAATGCATAAGCAACAAAAAGTGAAGTTACAAGTGCAATAGGTACAAATACAGGTAGAGGGTTCATAAACTGTCCCATCATACCACCAACAAAAAACATAGGTAAAAAAGTCATAATAATAGCTATAGTTGCTACATTTGTAGCATTTCCTATTTCATTTGTAGCATTTATTGCAATAACCTCAATATCACCATATTTACTGTTTTTTCTATGTCTATGAATATTTTCAATTACAATAATTGCTGCATCAACTAACATACCAAGGGATACAATAAGTGCAAAAAGGGTAATTCTGTTTACAGTTTCATCTAAAATAAATCCAATAAATAAAGTCAAAGATAGAATCATAGGAACAGTTAAAGATACTATCATAGCCTCTTTAAAGCCTAAAGTTAATACAAGAAGTATAGCAATAATCACGATTGAGATAAGTAGGTTTTGTACAAGTGAATTAACAGCATTATTTGCAGTATATCCATCATCTCTTGTAATCGTATAGGCTATGTTTTTTTCAAGTAGTTCATCTCTTATACTGTTCATATATTTAAAGACTTTTTCATTTATTACAACAGAGTTAGCACCTTTTAGTTTTGATACTGTCATTGTTACTTGTTGAAGTTCTAAGAACTCTTTTTTTAATCCCTCTTTGTAAAGTAGGGCTTGTTTTTTATTTTGTATATCAAAGGTTTTTTCTACTTTTGCAATATCTTTTAGATATATTGTTGAACCATTTTTGTATGATATTATGATATTTTCTATATCTTTAGCTGTTTTTATTGCTTGTGCTATTCCAAATACAACTATTTCATTTTTAGTTGTGTCACCTTGTATATTTGGGGTTTTGTATGATAAAGCTTTTACTCTTTTGATAATTTGTCCTAAAGAAAGGTTATAAGAAGATAGTTTATTTGTATCTACTAAAATATTATATTGCTCTTTTTTTTCACCTTTTAAATCAACTAAAGCAACATTCTCTATTTTACTAACCTCTTTTGTGATTTTGTTAACTTCTTTGTAAAGTTGTGTTTGAGAAATCGCATCTTTACCATCAACTTTCTTAGAGTAAAATGCAATAGTCGCAACAGGTATATCTGTATGAATATCCATAGTTTTTATTATAGGATCCATTGCACCTTTAGGCATTAAATCCATATTTCTCATAACTTGATCATACAGTTTTAGGTTTGACTCCTCTTTATCTTCACCTATGTAGTATTGAGCTTGTACAATTCCAACTGAATCCCTTGCAAAAGAGTAGATATGCTCTACTCCTTTAATCTCTTTTATCTTTTTTTCTAAAGGCTCTATTATAACTTTTTGTATCTCACTTGGTTTTGCACCTGGAAGTGCAACTATTACAGAACCTCCACTAACTTTTATTTGAGGGTTCTCTTCTCTGGGCATAAATACTAATGAGATATAACCTAATGCAATAATAAAAAAGATTGTAATAGCTGTTAATGGATGATTTATAAAACCTTTTGATAGTTTTCCAGCTATATTAAGATCACTATTTATTTGAGTTGAAAACTTATTTTCAGCCATATATTAATCCTGCTTTTTAGGTTGAATATAGATTTTTGCATACATTCCTGGATATAGTTTTATATCTTTTGTATCAAAGCCAATCTTTACAGTAAAAGAGTGAGTCATACTTTTCATACTAGGAATTATAGCTTTGATTTTTCCAGTTGTTTCTAAATCTTTAGAGCTTATTATTATTTTTACATCTTGGTTTAATTCTATTTTATCAAGGTTACTCTCACTTATTTGTGTTTTTATTTTAAGACTTGATAAATCAGAAAGTACAAGTGCAGGTATACTTGGCATTGCCATTTCTCCAGCTTTGATAGATTTTTTTATTATTAGTCCATCATTTGGAGCTTTGATTTTTAGATAGTCATATTGGGCATTTATCTCTTTTAGTTTTGCTTTTACTATTGAAATCATATTTTTGATATTTAAAAGCTTTAGTTCTAGTTGTTCAACATCATACTTTGGTACTAAATCTTTTTCATACAATCTTTTATATCTATTGTAATTTGTTTGAATATTATCTAATCTATTCCTTTGAATTTGAAGGTTTAGCAAAATCTCTTTTTTCTTAGAGTCAATACTAGAAGAGTCAATTTCATAAAGTAACTCTCCTTTTTTTACAAAAGAGCCCTCCGATACATATACATTTTTAATATAGCCTATGTTTCTGCTTGTGATTATCTTCTCATTATCTGAGATAATACTTCCTGAAAGTTCAATTTCTTGGGCATTTATAAAAGTAATAATAGTAAGTAAAGATATTAAGAGTTTTTTCATATTAGTTTCCTTTTTTTTCTGATGTGAAATTATTGCCTATAACTAAAGCAAGCTTTGCTTGGGCAACTGATTTTTGGTATTTGGCAAAGATTAATTCAGCTTCATTTTTTTGTAAATTTGCCTCTTGTTTTAGTAGGTTTGTCATAGAGATTAATTGGTTTTTGTACATTTGATTTGATTGTTTATAAATATCTTTAGCTAACAGTAAAGACTCTTTTTTCTCTTTTAAAACCTCATTTTTTGTATCTAAATCAAAAATAGATTTATCTAATTGAAGTTTTATTGAGTCTTTTAGTTTTTGTAGGTTTAAATGAGTTTTTTGATAAGAGATTTGGCTTTTTTGTTCTTTTATATTTCTAGTACCATCATATAATGTGTATTTTAGTCCTACCATTACATTATAGTAGTCTTTATCACTTTGAAAAGTTAGTTTATCATCATTAAATCCATACTCTAAATGAGAGTATAAAGTAGGGTAGTATTCACTTTTTGCAACTTCAATATTTTTTTTCATAGCTTTTTTATTTAGCTTTTGCATTTTAAGCTCATCTCTGTTATTGATAGCTTTTTTTACTAGTTTATTGGTATTAAGTTTATCTAAATCTACTATTTTTAACTCTTTTACATCATTGATTTTGTAGTTGGATGTTAGGAACTTAAGATATGAGATAGCTAAGTTAAATCTATTTTTTGCTTCTATAAGTTTAGACTTTGTAGCACTTAAATGTACTTTTGCTTGCTTCACATCTATTTTTGTTACTAGTCCTTCTTTATGGAACTCATTTGCAGATTTTACAACATACTTTATAGCTTTAATAGCTTTATTTGTTGCTTTGATTAACTCTTTTGCTACAACAGCAGCATTATATGCTTTTAGAACCTCAAAAGATAGCTCTTTTTCATTTAACTGATATTTTAAAGTTAAGGCTTTTTTCTTTAGTCTTAAAATATCTTTTTGATTAGTTAGCTTAAAGCCTGTAAAAAGAGGTATATCATAACTAAATTTTGTAGTTATATTAGTTCTTGCTTTTGGATAATTAAAATTTTTAGGTTCAATATTTGGATTTGTTGGAGATGAATTCATAAAATCCATTGCACCAAAGTCATCAAAAGAGGCCTCTCTTGAGGATAGTTTAGAGTTGAAAACATATCCAGAGTGGTTTGTTCTACTTATTTGATTTTCAAGGCTTAACTTCCCATAGTTGATTGATTCAATCTCTTTTATATTAAGTTTTGAGGTTTCTATATCGAGTTTTTTCTCTTTTAAATCTTTATTGTTTTTCAAAGTTAAATCTAATGCCTTCTCAAAATCTATAGTTTGAGCAAAGCTTAT
>JASMTK010000069.1:0-45193 GCA_041694355.1 Arcobacteraceae bacterium
TTCTTTGAAACTACAATAAAAGTTGGAACAATTATAGAAGCAGTTGAAGTTCCTAAATCAAAAAAATTACTTAAATTACAAGTTGATTTAGGTGAAGAAAAACCTAGACAAGTTGTAGCAGGGATAAAAGAGTTTTACTCACCTGATGAGTTAGTAAATACACAAGCTTGTGTTGTTGCAAACTTAAAACCTGCAAAACTAATGGGAATGTTAAGTGAGGGGATGCTTCTAGCTGCGAAAGATGATGAAGGTCTTTGTTTAGTAAGACCTGAGAAAAGTAAAAAAATAGGTACAAAAATAAGCTAGTGCAGATTTCATCTTTAATAGATATAGTAGAAGGAGATTTACTAAATTCTCCTTTTATTTCATTTATTTACTCTTTTAAAACAGATCCCTTAAAAGTAAAAGAGGGAGATTTATTTATTGCTAAAGATACTGATAATATCCCACTTGCTGTACAAAATGGTGCATTTGCAATACTTATGTATGAAAACCATCCTATAATAGATAATGAAATTGCTTGGATAAAAGTAAAAGATATAGATTTAGCTGTTGTACAACTAATAAGATTTAAACTTGCAAACTATAATTTAGAAGCATACTATACTGATTGTTTAACGTTTGATTTATTAAATGTATTTAGTCAATCTTCAACAAAAAGTATAAGATTTATTGGGGATATAAACTCTTTTATAAAAACAATTGATGAGATTGAAGAAAATGATATATTAGTTTCAAAAAACAAATCAATATTAGATAAGATTTATCCTGATAATAGATATTTTAATGAGTATAGATATGATTATGAAAATCTTGTAAGACATTCACTTTTTGAGATATCATTTACACATAACGATGTATTCTTTTCAAAGTTAAAGATTCCAACTATATATATCGAAGAGTTTTTAGCAGTTTACAACTTTTTAGATTTACCTTTAGACTATTCAAAACTAAAAAATATTTCACATTTTAAACCAATTTTTTTAGATAAGAGTTTAGATATCATTGAGTTTGGAAAAAGTGATAAGTTTTTGATTTGTCAAAATGATGATAATTTGATGATAAAAGAGCTTGATTATTTAGAGAAAAACTTCAAGTATGCCAAAAAGATGTATATTACAAACTCTTATAAAAACTTTTTAGATGATAAGCAAATAGTTGTAGATAGTATAGATGAGATAAGAGAGATTTTAAAAATCAACTCTTTTAATTTAGTCTATATTATTGGTTTTGAATATTTGGATGTTTATACTTCATTAGAAGGATTAGAAAAGCAACCTACTCTTTTCTAATCTTCTGTATATAATTTAATATACCATTCCAAAAGAACTGATAACTTTACCTACTACATTTATTTCATTTTGTTCTAATATTTGAGATGGATAATCTTTATTATCAGATATAATATCTAGATTTCCATCTACTCTTTTTTGAACTCTTTTTACAAAAAGTCCATGAACTGTGGTAAATGCATAAATACCATCTCTTGAAGGATCATTTTTAGTTTTATCAACAAAAATAATATTATCATCATTTAAGGTTGGTTCCATAGAGTCCCCTACTACATTAATCGCATCAATATTTTTTAAATTCTCTTTTCCTCCTAACATATTTAAAAAGTAGTGAGGTACCTCAAGAGACTCATAGTTGTCTTCACTTTCATAAGCGCCTCCCCCTGCACTTACACTTACGGATGGATAGTATTTAATCCAGTATTTGTCTGTGGAGTCAACTAATGAAGTAGGATTTTGGTTATATAAAAGCCAATTAATTGATATCTTTTTTAGTGCACAGAAATTAAGAATATTAGAGTAAGGTATCTTACCTCGATTTTTCATTGTTGCAAAATTCGCTTGACTTAAGTTCAAGGATTTTGCTACATCTTTGTCAAAAACCTTTCCTCTTTTGCCATCTGCACTTATTATATCTTTTAACTTATCAATAATTTCACTAACATCTAACATTTTTTCTCCTAATTTTCTTTATACTGTTATTATATTACAAAATGAAATATTTTTCAAGTAAACAATAAAAAATATGTATAATTTGTCATATTAAAGAAAAAAGGATACAAAATGGCAGAAATTATAATCAAAAAAAGTCACACAATAAAATCTTTTTTAAAAAAAGTTGACATATTGGTTTATAAATTTGGAAATAAAGTTTTGTAACACAAAGAATTTGTAAATTTTACATAAATAATATAAGAGTATAAATATTACTAAAGGTACTTTTATATATTATTACATTGATAAATACATGGTGGTAACCACGGAGAGTATTATGGAAATAAACTTAGTCACAGAAGCACTTAAGTTTATGTTACTTGGAATGGGAGTTGTATTCTCATTTTTAGTAATTTTAATTTTCGTGCTAAAAGCGCAAGCTTCTTTAATTTCAAAGTATTTCCCTCAGGGAAAAACAACTGCAAATGAGTCTGTGAAGACTTCTTCTGCATCAAATGATTCTGCAAAAAAGACGGCTGCTATCGTAGCTGCTGTACAACATCACAAAAATCTAAAAGGTTAATATAAAATGGCGAAAAAGTATATTGATGTCATGGATACAACTTTTAGAGATGGATTCCAATCTGTCTTTGGAGGTAGAGTTTTAATGGAAGATTTCTTCCCAGCTGTTGAAGCTGCGAAGGATGCTGGTATTACTCATTTTGAGTTTGGTGGTGGAGCGAGATTCCAATCTCTTTTCTTCTACTTACAGGAAAATGCATTTGAGATGATGGACAAATTCAGAGAAATTGTTGGTCCAGATGCAAATTTACAAACCCTTGCAAGAGGTATCAATACAGTTATGTTAGATACTGGTTCTAGGGAGTTTGTAGATCTTCATGCGAAAATGTTCGCAAAACATGGAACTACTACAATCAGAAACTTTGATGCTTTAAATGATGTAAAAAATTTAGAGTATTCAGCTGAATGTATTAAAAAGTATGGTTTAAACCATGAAGTTGTTGTAACTTTAATGGATTTACCTCCAGGTTGTACAGGTGCACATGATGTACCATTCTACGAAAAAACATTAAGAGATATCTTAGATAGCGGTCTACCTTTTGATTCTATCTGTTTTAAAGATGCTTCAGGAACTTCTTCTCCTCAAAAAATTTACGATACTATTAAAATGGCTAGAAACCTTGTTGGTGATGATATGCATATTAGATTACATACTCACGAAACAGCAGGTGTTTCAGTTGCTTGTTATTTAGCAGCATTAGAAGCTGGTGCTGATGGTATTGATTTAGCAGCATCACCTGTATCAGGTGGGACTTCTCAACCTGATATATTAACTATGTTACATGCTGTAAAAGGTAAAGATTTTGATTTAGGTGGATTAGAGACACAAAAAATTCTTAAATACCAAGAAGTATTAAAAGAGTCACTAAGTGAATACTTTATCCCACCAGAAGCTACTCAAGTTTCTCCTTTAATTCCATTTTCACCTATGCCAGGTGGAGCTTTAACTGCAAATACTCAAATGATGAGAGATAGTGGAACTTTAGATAAATTCCCTGAAGTTATTAAAGCTATGCAAGAAGTAGTAGAAAAAGGTGGATATGGAACTTCCGTAACTCCTGTTTCTCAATTCTATTGGCAACAAGCATATGCAAACGTTATGTTTGGACCATGGAAACAAATTGCACCAGGTTATGGAAAAATGGTATTGGGTTACTTTGGTAAAACACCAGTTGAGCCTGATTCTGAAATAGTAGCTTTAGCTTCAGAAAAGTTAAAAATGGAACCAACTTCAGAAAACCCTTTAGACATAGCAGATAGAGATGAAAACAAAAAAATATCTGTTTGGAAAAAGAGATTGGAAGATGAAGGAATTGAAACAACAGAAGAAAATATTTTCATCGCAGCAGCTTGTGATGAAAAAGGTATCAATTTCTTAAAAGGTGATTCACCACTAAATGTTAGAAAAAATGAAAATGAAAATACACAAGGAGAAAATAGTATGAGTAATGCAACTGGAAATTATACTGTAGTAGTAGATGGACAAAAATTCAATGTAAGTATTGCAGAAGGTGATGCAGATATTCAGGTTACTCCAGCTTCATCTAATAATGAGGAAGCATCTTCACAAGCAACACCTGCACCAACAGGTGATTCTACAGAGGTTCCAGCAGCTGTAAATGGTAATGTATGGAAAATTTTAGTAAATGTAGGTGATAAAGTTGAAAAAGATCAAAAGATTATGATCTTAGAAGCAATGAAGATGGAAATTGATATTAATGCTCCAGTTGCGGGAACAGTTACAAGTATTTCTGTAAGCCCAAATGCCTCAGTTGAAGAAGGTCAAACATTAGCCGTAATTGGTTAATATTGGAGTAATGATGAAAAAAAGTCTATTTATAATTCTTTTTAGTGTAATTTTTAGTCTATTTACTGTTAACTCTTTTGCAGCTTCAACAGCATCTGTAGAAGAACCAGTAAAAAGTGAAGAGTATAGTTCTAAAACAATGTCTGATTTGCTTCAGTCTTTTTATAACACTACAGGATTAAAAGCTATTATTAGTCCACAAGAAGGTGTAAAAGGTCCTCATGGAAAAGAAATGAGTATCTTTGCACAGAGTTCAGGTAGAATTATCATGATAATTATTTGTTTTGTATTATTCTACTTAGCAATTAAAAAAGGTTTTGAGCCATTACTACTTATTCCTATAGGATTTGGTGGTATTTTAGCAAATATTCCAATTGCTAATATGGCTGGTGATGATGGAATGCTTGGTATTATTTATAATATGGGTATTGCTAATGAATTCTTCCCCTTATTGATTTTTATGGGAGTTGGAGCTATGACGGACTTTGGTCCTTTATTAGCCAATCCAAAAACTGCTTTATTAGGTGCAGCAGCACAATTTGGTATTTTTGGTTCATTAGTTGGTGCTGTAGTATTATCACAATACTTACCAGGTATAGATTTTACACTACAACAAGCAGCAGCAATTTCAATTATTGGTGGGGCTGATGGTCCAACATCTATCTTTATTGCTTCAGCACTAGCTCCTGAACTGTTAGGTGCAATTGCAGTTGCAGCATACTCATATATGGCGCTTGTACCTGTTATACAACCTCCAATTATGAGAGCTGTTACAAGTGATGCGGAAAGAAGAATTAAAATGCCAAACGTAAGAAAGGTTTCTAAGCTTGAAAAGATTATATTCCCTATTATCGTATTGGTATTAACATTATTAATTTTACCAGATGCTTCTCCATTAATTGGTGCATTATGTTTTGGTAACTTTGCAAAAGAGTCAGGGGTAGTTGACAGATTATCTGATACTATGCAAAATGCATTAATTAATATTGTAACTATTTTCTTAGGATTAGGTGTTGGTTCTAAACTTGCATCTGAGTCATTCTTAGTTGCAGAAACATTAGGTATTATGGCAATTGGTTTAGTTGCTTTTGCTGCTGGAACATTAATGGGTGTTATAATGGCAAAAATTATGAATATGTTAAGTTCTGAAGAGAACAGAATTAATCCATTGATTGGTGCAGCTGGTGTTTCTGCTGTTCCTATGGCAGCAAGGGTTGTAAGTAAAGAAGGTCAACGTTATGATTCATCAAATGTATTATTAATGCATGCAATGGGTCCTAATGTTGCAGGAGTGATTGGTTCAGCAGTAGCAGCTGGTGTACTTTTATCAATTTTTAAATAATATAAAAAAATTTAAATAGTAGGAAAGTTAAATTATGTCTGAAATTAAAGACGCTTTAGGTCTAGAAAACGTAGGTGAAGTTAAAAGAAATCTTGATATTGATTCTTTAATAAAAGATGCAGTAGATAATGAAGGGGCTAAGGTCTCTTCTACTGGTGCATTAATGGTTGATACAGGTATCTTTACAGGAAGAAGTCCAAGAGATAAGTTTTTTGTAAATCAAGATCCATCAAACAAGTATATTGCTTGGGGAGATATTAATCAAAAAGTTTCAAAAGAGGTTTATGAAGAGTTATACGCAAATTCAAAGAAACAATTAAGTAATAAAGACTTATATGTTACTGATGTATATTGTGGTGCTTCATTAGATTCTAGAAAATCTGTTAGATTTATTACTGAAGTTGCATGGCAAGCTCACTTTATTCAAAATATGTTTATTGTTCCTCAAACACAAGAGGAGTTAGACAACTTTGAACCTGATTTTACAGTTTATAACTCTTGTAAAACAGTTAATATGTCTTATGCTAGTCATGGTCTTAATTCAGAAGTATATGTTGTATTTAATATTGAGGATAACACTGCAATTATTGGTGGTACTTGGTACGCTGGTGAGATGAAAAAAGGTGTATTTTCAATGATGAATTATTGGCTTCCTTTAGAGGGTAAACTTCCAATGCACTGTTCTGCTAATATTGGAAAAGATGGTGACACTGCCCTATTCTTTGGTTTATCAGGAACAGGAAAAACAACTCTATCAACTGATCCAAACAGAGCGTTAATTGGTGATGATGAACATGGTTGGGATGATAATGGTATTTTCAATTTTGAGGGTGGTTGTTATGCTAAGGTTATTAACTTAGATAAGGACTCTGAACCTGATATTTTCAATGCTATTAAAAAAGGTGCAATTTTAGAAAATGTTATTGCAGATGAAAATGGTGTTGTTGACTATACAGATGGTTCAAAAACAGAAAATACAAGAGTTTCTTATCCATTAGATCATATTCCAAATCATACTCCTGATATGAGAGGTGGTCATCCAAACAATATTATATTCTTATGTGCTGATGCATTTGGTGTATTACCTCCTGTTGCTAAACTTGATAAACAACAAGCAATGTACTACTTCTTAAGTGGATATACTGCAAAGGTAGCTGGTACTGAAAGAGGAATTACAGAGCCAGTAGCAACATTCTCATCTTGTTTTGGTGAGGCTTTTTTACCTTTAAATCCAACAAAATATGCTGAGTTATTAGGACAAAAGATTGATAAACACAATGTAAATGTTTACTTAGTTAATACAGGATGGACAGGTGGTCCTTATGGTGTTGGTTCAAGAATGAGTATTAGAAATACAAGAGCTTGTATTGATGCTATACTTGATGGTTCTATAAATGAATCAGAATTTGAAACATTACCAATCTTTAATTTAACTATTCCAAAAACTTTAAAAGGTGTTGATACTGAGGTATTAAACCCTAGAAATACATGGGAAGATAAAGAATCATACGACGAAACAACTAAGAAATTAGCTAGTATGTATATTGAAAACTTTAAAAAATACTTAACTTTAGAAAGTGAATATGATTTCACAGCTGCAGGACCAAGAATTTAGGTTATAATTTTCCTATAAAAAGTTTACTGTTAAAAGGAGTGGATTTTTTCACTCCTTTTTTTATAACTTAAAATAGGAGAAACACATGAAATTATCAGAATTTTTAGCTGACATTAAAAGTACAGAAAAAGAAGTTGTATACTACTGTAGTAAACACCTATTATCAAAAAAGTATGATATTGAGAATGATTCAGTTGATGAAGCTGAATTAAAAGAGCAATTATTAAACTATGACAATTTTACAAAAGCATTAAATGATAGTGCTGGTAAAATATATAGAGAGTATGAAGCAGAGTTAGATGATGTTTACAAAGCAGTTTGTCAAAAATTTAATGAAGATTTTGATAATAAGTCTCTATTTGAATATAGATTAGCAAGAGTATCTAATCAAGAGCCAAAACAGTTCTTAAATATTGAAGATAAAGATGTTCAAGAAACAGTTATTCAAAAATATGAAGATAAGATTAATACTATCTTAGAGTCTAAATATTATAAAGATCATGAAGATAGTTTATCAAGAAATTTAGAAATCCCTCAAAAAACGTTAGATTTAATTAAATCAGCTGCAGGTTTAGTTTAATTTAATCACAAATAGAGTGTTTAACACTCTATTTGAATTTCCTCAACTATTTCAAGTCCAAAACCTTGTAATCCAACAAATGAGTGTCTTCCACCACTTGTCATAAGTTTTATTTGTTTGATATTTAAACTATTTAAGATTTGAGCACCAATACCATAATCTTTTTGAGTCTCTCTTTTCTTTTCATCTGATAAGAAAATAAGTACCCCACCCTTTGCTTTTAAAAAGTTTATTGTTTTTAGCATTGAGTTTAATTTTTCATCTTTTAAGAATAGTTCAATATCAGGTAGTATTGTATGGAATTTTACGTGTGTAACCTCTTTTTGTTCACCAAATAAAATCGCTGTATGTACATTTCCTAAATGATCTTTAAACTCTTTTGTTTTTACATCTGTTTCAAAAAACTTATTCTCTTTACTTGAAATTTCTTCAACTAATTTTTCATGAAGTAATCTATACTCAACTAAATCAGAGATAAATATTTGTTTCATATTATGCTTTTGTGCAAAAATATCTAAGTCATCTCTTCTAGCCATTGTTCCATCTTCTTTCATGATTTCACAAATTACAGCTTCTCCATTTAAACCAGCTAATTTACATAAATCTACACTTCCTTCTGTATGACCTGTTCTTACTAAAACTCCACCATCTTTTGCAATTAGTGGGAAGATATGTCCTGGTTTTACAAGCTCAGAGGGTTTAGATATAGGATTAGCTAAAATTTTAATTGTATCATCTCTCTCTTTTGCACTAATACCAGTAGATGCATTAGCATCATCCACTGATACAGTAAATGCAGTTTCATAAGATGATGTGTTTGAATTAACCATAGGGTTAAGTTCTAATTTGTTTGCAGTATCACTTGTAACAGAAACACAAATTAAACCTTTTGCATGTGAGGCCATAAAGTTTACTTTCTCTGGAGTACTTAATGCTGCTGAATAGACAAGGTCACCTTCATTTTCCCTATCTTCATCATCTAGCATTATTACCATATTACCTTTTTGTATCTCTTCGATTGCTTCTTTTACTCTTGTTATTGCATTCATATATTCTCTTCTTTTAATAAAATTTTGTATATATATCATTATATCAGAAATTTTAAAAAATATTCTAAAACCTCTTGACATAATTACCTTTTTTTACTATAATTTCGTCACTTAAAATTTGGGGTATCGCCAAGTGGTAAGGCAACGGTTTTTGGTATCGTTATTCGGGGGTTCGAATCCCTCTACCCCATCCATATTTTAAGTCTTGTCGCGGAATAGAGCAGCCAGGTAGCTCGTCGGGCTCATAACCCGAAGGTCGATAGTTCAAATCTATCTTCCGCAACCAATTTAAAGTGTCAAGGTAGCTCAGCTGGCTAGAGCGCTGGTCTCATAAGCCGGAGGTCGAGAGTTCAAGTCTCTCTCTTGACACCACTTTAGAAAACTTTCTAAATCTACAAGGCGCTGGTGTAGCTCAGTTGGCTAGAGCAGCTGATTTGTAATCAGCAGGTCGGGGGTTCAAGTCCCTTCACCAGCTCCATTAAATCCAAACAATAATAATAAATATTAACAACTATAAGTAGAATTTAGCGATTTTTTTTCTATAGATTTAGTGTGTAAATTTTGGGCTTTTGCCCAAAATTATTAAAGTATCGCTATTCTGTAGCTTTATGAATTGCCTCTTTGCTGTCTTCATAAGCCTCTTTTGAAGTCTCTTTTGTAACTTCCCAAGCTTTTGAACTATCCTCTTTAACTCCTTCCCAAGTGGCGCAACCACTAAGAAAGAGTGTAGATATTAACAAAGATAATATTAATAACGTTTTTTTATACATATTAATCTCCTGTATTTTATACCAAAATTATATTGTAATTTCTTTAATGTCTGCTATATCTTTAAATGATTGATATATTTTTCCAATACAGTTTTTTCTATTTGTTTTAATTTTTTCATCTTCATGGTTTACAAATACATTATCAAAGAAGTTATCTAACTCTGGTTTTAATGCAAATAGTGCATCAAGTTTCTCTTCATAGTTTGAATACTCTTTAGATATTGTTTCATTGTATTTTACATAAAGCTCTTTCTCTTCTTTATCTTCAAAAAGATTTTCATCAACTATTAAATTAGAGTTTACATCTAAATCTTTAATGATATTTGCAACTCTTTTAAATGTTTTAGAGTACTCTTTAAAGTTTTCACTTTGAACAATAGGGTTTAAGGCTTCTAACTTTTTAGATAATTCATAAATATTATTATCATTACTTCCAAGAACTGCTTTTATAACTGATGGATTTACTTCTTTATAGATTTTATATAATCTTTCATTGAAAAACTCTAATAAAGCCTCTTTATCTAAGTTATTGTAGTTTTCACTTAGTTTTTCAATTGCCTCTTCTAAGTTTAAAGGTAATTTATGTGAAATACAGATTTTTACAATACCAGCAGCAGCTCTTCTTAAACCAAATGGGTCTTTTGAACCACTAGGAATTTTACCTATACTAAATAATCCCATTAGATTATCTAGTTTGTAAGATAGTGCTACTATTGAAGAGAATTTATTTGATGGTAATTTTGAGTTTTCACCCTCTGGAAGGTATTGCTCTTTTAATGCTGTATATACTAATTCATCTTTACCCTCAAGCTTTGCATAGTAGTATCCCATTAGACCTTGTAAATCTGAAAACTCATCTACCATCTCAGACATTAAGTCTGCTTTACTTAACATAACTGCTTCTTCTAATAAATTAGTTTGAGAAACATCAAATTTGTTTGCTAAATATTGAGCGATTTTAGCCTCTCTTAGTGATTTTTCATACATAGAACCAAGTTCATTAACAAAAACAAGCTTTTTTAATCCTTCATTTGATAAACCATTTTTTATATCATTTTTATAAAAGAACATTCCATCTGCTAATCTTGGTCTTAAAACCTTTTCATTTCCAGCAATAATATAACCAAAATCTTCAGTCTTTGAATTTGATACAACAATAAAGTTATTAGTTAGTTTTCCATCTTTGTAAACTGCAAAATATCTTTGATGCTCTTTCATTGAAGATACAATTACCTCTTCTGGTAACTCTAAGAATTCTTCATCAAATTTACCAATAAGTGCTGTTGGATACTCTGTAATTGCAACAACCTCTTCTAGTAACTCTTTATCTAATTCAATTTGGATATTATGTCTTTGTTCTATATTTTTCATCTCAGATAAAATCTTCTCTCTTCTTTCATCTGGATAAAGAATTACACCACTTTTATCTAATTTACAAAAGTAATCACCTGCAAAATTAAATGTAAAAGGTTCATATGAAACCATTCTATGGGCAAATGAGAAGTTTGAAGAGTTAACTCCAAATAGACTTGCATCTACAATCTCTTCACCTAACATAATAGATAAACTTCTAATAGGTCTAATAAAACTATCTTTTCTTGAACCCCATCTCATTGATTTACCAAAGTTAAGTGAGTTTATAAACTCATTTATCATATCATTTAGTAAATCTTTTGCATCTGTTCCTTGAACCTCTTTTTTGAAGTAAAGTACTTCACCTTTACCTTTATCAATAGTATCTAAATCTTTTACATCAACTCCACATTTCTTAGCAAAACCTAAAGCTGCATTTGTTGGCTCACCATCTTTAAATGCAATCTTTACAGGAGCTCCAAGCATCTCTTGAACAGAGTCTTCTTGTTTTACTTGAAATTCTCTATGCCATAAAACTAATCTTCTTGGTGTGTAAAAAAAGTCAAAGTCACATAGTAGTCTATTTTTTTCTAAAATATCTGCCCATTTCTTTTCTATATTCGGAAGTTCTTTTAAAAATGGAATAGCTGGTAGTTCTTCAACACCAATTTCTATTAATAATGGTTTATTCATCTAATGTATCCTTGGAATTCTTTTTTTCATTTTTTTCTATCTTGTCTTTGTATTTGTCTATTTGTTGTCTGTTAAAGTTTATAATAAACAATGCAACCATAATAACAAACATAATAAGAATTATTGTATCTAGTATTTCTTTCACATTTACACCTAATGTTATGTATTAAAGGTAAATATGTTATCTAATAGTTGCTTATTATTTGGTTAGTAGTTAAATGTAGAATAAATAAAGAGGTTCTCTTTATTTATTTTAGTAGATTATTGTAGATAACTCCATCGATTTCATTTGAAGCTACTTGTTCTATTTCAGTATTTGACTCAATAATAGCAAGAATTTTTGAATCATACATATAGTTTTCAGCTATCTTTTGAATATCTATAGCTAAATTTCTATTAGCAATGATATATTTTGAATTTAGTGCATTACAATAAATTGATTCTTTTACACTATTTACTAAAACAGCACTATTAATATTGTTATCAAAACAGTATCTTAATAGCTCTTCGTTAAAACGAAATGAAACTGTACTATTAGGGGCTGTTTGTTTTATCTCATCTATATTGTTAATAAAAGTAATATTTTCATAAGGAACTAACTTATCACCTATTAAAATCATCTAATTCTCCTATTTATTATTTAAACACTCTTTAGAACAGTAAAATTTACCATTGCTTAATATCGCTTCATTTTGTGATACAAAAGTACCACATGTAGGGCACTCTACCATTTCGTCACTGATTGTTCGGTTGTTTTTCTTTTTATTATTACTTACTGTGTTCTCTCTACCCTTTTTGAAAAAAAGTAGATAAACTATGAATAAAACTGCAACTATCGCAAGAACTTTTAATACCATATTTTAATTTCCTTTTATGTAAAGATAGTTTCTATCTTTTCTGTTAACTAATGTGTAGTTATTTACTTTTGCTTCTTGAATCTCTTCTTGTACTAAAGAGCCTTTGTAAAAAAGATAAGAACTATCTGTTTTTTTTATATTTTTAGTTAGATTTAAAAGTAAATTTGTATCTGTAACTGCTCTTGATGTTACTAAATCTACTTCAATATCTTGAACTTCTTCAACTCTTTTACAAATAACTTTTAAATTGTCTAGTTTTAAAGTTGCTTTCACAAAATTTAGAAAAGAGACTCTTTTTACTCTTGGTTCTATTAAGTAAGCTTTTGTATCTCTATTTGCAATAGCAAGTAATAACCCAGGATAACCTGCTCCTGTTCCAATATCTGCAAAACTTTTAGGAGTGTCTATAAAGTTTAAAGGATAAACCGAATCAAGTATATTCTCATAAATACTATTTGTTTGTAAACTTCCTGTTAAATTATGAACTTTACCCCACTGTTTTAAAAGCTTAGTAAAAGTCTCACAATCCTCATAGAATCTATCATCAAAATTTAAGTTATTTGTTTCTAATAATTCTTTTAAACCCATTATAGTAAGTGTCCCATATAATCTTTTTTTGTCTTTAAATAGTGTTCATTGTATTGATTAGATTTAGTTATTGCAGGAATTCTTTCTACTATCTCTACTCCTAAATTTTTAATATAATCAATTTTTTTAGGGTTGTTTGTTATGAGTTTTAACTTTTTTATATCTAAATCTTTAAGAATATGTTCAACTACTCTATAATCTCTTTCATCCTCTTTGAAACCTAATTCTACATTTGCTTCTATGGTATTTCTACCTTTATCTTGTAAAGCATAAGCATTTACTTTATTTAAAAGTCCAATATTTCTACCCTCTTGCCTATGGTAAATAACAAGACCACCCTCTTTTGCAATAAAATCTAAGGCTAAATTTAATTGGTTTTGACAGTCACATTTTAAGCTACCTAAAGTATCCCCTGTTAGACACTCACTGTGAATTCTAACAAAAGGAGCTTCAATATTTTCAAAATCTTCACTCATTATTGCTAAATGCTCTTGATTATCATCTTTGTAAGCTTTTATTCTAAACTTTCCATGTTTTGTTGGTAGGTTGGCGATATTTGATTGTATAATATTCATATGTATTTAAACCTTTAAGTGTTAGAATTCGAGATTATAACCAAAAGAGGTAAATAGAATGTTTAAACGATTTAGAAGACTAAGAATAAATGAAAACTTAAGAAATTTGGTACAAGAAAACCATTTAACAAAAGATGATTTTATATATCCACTTTTTGTAAAAGAAGGGAAAAATATCAAAAATGAGGTAGCTTCATTACCTGGTGTTTTCCAAATGAGTATTGATGAAATCTTAAAAGAGTGTGACTATTTAAATAGTATTGGCTTAAAGTCTATAATTCTTTTTGCTATTCCTGATACTAAAGACTCAGTTGGAAGTGAGTGTTTATGTGATGAGAGTATTATTGCAAGAACTATAAAAGAGATTAAAAACAGATTTCCTGATATGTTTGTAGTGACTGATTTATGTTTTTGTGAGTATACTGACCATGGTCATTGTGGAATATTAGATCCAAAAACTCAAACTGTTGATAATGATAAAACATTAGAAATATCAGCACAACAAGCAATAGTACATGCAAAAGCAGGTGTTGATATGATTGCTCCATCAGGTATGATGGATGGAATTATTGAAACTTTAAGAGATACTCTTGATAAAAATGGATATGAAAACTTACCAATTATGGCTTACTCTACTAAATTTGCAAGTGCATATTATGGACCTTTTAGAGATGTTGCTGAGTCAACTCCTTCATTTGGTGATAGAAGATCATACCAAATGAATCCTGCAAATAGATTAGAAGCTATTGAAGAGTCGCTTGAAGATGAAAAACAAGGTGCTGATATTCTTATGGTAAAACCAGCATTATCTTACATGGATGTAATCAGAGATATTAGAAATAATACAAATGCACCTTTATGTGTATATAATGTAAGTGGTGAGTATGCAATGCTTAAAAACGCAGGTGCTGCTGGATTAATTGATTATGAAAAGGTTATGATGGAGACACTTCTTTCATTTAAACGTGCTGGTGCAAACTTGATTATTACATATCACGCAAAAGAAGCTTGTGAGATTTTAAACAATAAGTAATCAAAATGGGAAATACTTATCAAGAAGCAATTGAAAATTCTAATATAGTCTCTAAAACAGATGTTGATGGAATTATTACTTTTGTAAATGATGAGTTTTGTAAAATATCAGGATTTTCTAAAGATGAACTTGTGGGGCAAAACCACAATATTGTTAGACATCCTGATGTTCCCTCTTCAAATTTTAAAGAGTTGTGGGAGACTATTCTAAGTAAAAAACCCTATAAAGCAACTGTAAAAAACCTTACAAAAGACAAAAGAACTGTGTATTTAAATACTACAATAACTCCAATTCTTGATGATAATGATGAGGTAAAAGAGTTTATAGCTATTAGATATGATGTTACTTCTGAAGTTGAATTAAAAAAGAGTTTAGAAGAGGAGATTAAAAAGAATCAAGAGAAGCAAAAAATACTTTTTTGGCAATCTAGAATGGCTAGTTTAGGTCAAATGTTAGGAAATATTGCACATCAGTGGAGACAGCCATTGAGTGAATTAACTTTAGTGATGTTTAATATGAAAACAGCCTCTTTAAAAAGTGATAAAGAAAAAGTAAATGAGCTTTATTTAGAAAGTAAAGATATTATTAATAGTATGTCTAACACTATTGAGGACTTTATGAACTTTTTTAATCCTAAAAAACAAAAAGTAAGATTTGAAGTAAAAGATGCTATTGATGAAGCACTGAATATTTTAAGAAAAACTATTCAAAAAGAGCAAATAGATATAGAGTTAAATATTGATTGTAAATGTGAAGTATTAGGTATTTTAAATGAACTTTCACAAGTTATAATAAATCTAATACAAAACTCAAAAGATGCATTTAATCAAAATGAAATCAAAGATAAAAAGATTGAAATTTTACTTACAAAAAAACTCTATTTAGGTAAAAATTACAGTTTTTTAGATATTATTGATAATGCTGGTGGCGTAGATAAAAACTACCAAGATAAAATTTTTGAGCCATATTTTACTACAAAACATGAGAGTCAAGGTACTGGTTTAGGACTTTTTATGTCTAAGATGATAATTGAGAAAAGTCTAGATGGAAACCTTGAGTATTGTAGATATAAAGATGGTTCAAAGTTTACTATTATGATACCTATGGATTAATTATGGATTTTAAATTATTGAAAACATTAAAAATATTAGTTGTTGAAGATGAAAATAGAATAGCTAAACTTCTACAAGATGCGTTAAAAGACTATTTTGCCTCTGTTGCTATTGCTAGCAATGGTATTGAGGGGTTTGAAAAATATAAATCAATCAAACCTGATGTGGTAATTACAGATATTATGATGCCACAAAATGATGGGTTAAGTATGACGCAAAATATTAAAAACTACAATAAAGAGACACCAATAATAGTGCTTAGTGCATATTCAGATAAAGAGAAGCTTTTAAAAGCAATAGATTTAGGAATTAGTAAGTATTTTATCAAACCTTTTGATCCAGGTGAAGTTATTGAGTATATTGGAACTATTGCAAATGAGATTACAAGAAAAAGAAAGATAAGATTAAGCGAAGAGTTTACTTTCGATACTAACTCAAACTCTTTATATAAAGATGGTGTTTTTATCAAACTTACAAAAAGAGAAAAAGAGTTTTTTTACTTATTAATTAGAAATTTAAATAGTGTAGTAAAAAATGATGAAATAAAACAGTATTTATGGAGTGAAGAAGAAGTTAGCGATGAGAGATTAAGAACTTTTATTAAAAGACTAAGAAAAAAGACTTCAAAAGAGTTGATTCAAAACTCATCAGCTCAGGGTTATTTAATTTCTCCACTCTATTCTTAGATGAGTTGATTTTATTAAGTCTTTATTAAAAGGTTTACTATTTACTAAGTTTCCAATATTATCACCAGTATCAACAAAATTTTGTAAATAGTAAATACCTTTATAGTTTATACGCTCAAGGGTTTTAATCATTTCATTTATATCATTTTCATCTAAAAGCTCTTTATGAATGGTAGTTCTTAACTCAAACTCAAAATCTATAGATATTAAAAATTTTACATTTTCTATAAATTTATCATAGTAGTCTGTTTTTGTAACAAGTCTATATTTTGATTTATTAGCTTTAAAATCAATGGCCATATAATCAATAAGATTTAGTATTAGAAGTTTATGTATTAATTTCATATTAGTAAGGTTTGTATCAAGTTTTATCTTAAAGCCTAAACTTTTTACTCTTTTACAAAAGTTAATAATATCATGTAAAGATGCTTCACCACCAGATATAACCACAGCATCTAAAAGACCTACTCTTGTTTTTAAAAAATCTAAAATATCTTTTAAAGATAGGTTTCCGTGTTTATTAAAAACTAACTCTTTATTATAACAATACTTACATCTAAGGTTACAACCATTTAACCAAACCACACAAGATAAGTATCCTGTGTAGTCAATAGTAGTAAACCTAGTAAAGTCATATACTATTTTTTGATTCAGTGAATTTAACTCTTTGCTCATGTTCACCTCTTTTCCCTAAATTAAAACTTTCAACAGGTCTGTGGTAACCCATAACCCTTGTATAAACTATACACTTCTCTCTTTTTTCACTATTTTTTTCTAATATCTCTTTTCTATTACTCATTTGTTAACTCCTTTAAAATTATTTCTTGATCACATTTAGGACAATACTCATACTCCTCATCTAAATAACCATGTTTAGGACAGATTGAAAAAACAGGACTTAGAGTGATATAAGGCAACCTATAGTTTGAGATAACTTTTTTTATAAAGCTTCTACAAGCATCTATATTTGATATTCTTTCTCTCATATATAAGTGCAGTACAGTACCACCTGTATATTTACACTGTAATTCATCTTGTAATTCTAAAGCTTCAAAAGGATCATCTGTAAAATCTACTGGTAATTGAGAAGAGTTTGTATAGTAAATATTTTTTCCCATACCTGCTTGAATAATATCTTCGTATCTTTTCTTATCTTCTTTTGCAAATCTATAGGTTGTTCCCTCAGCAGGAGTTGCTTCTAGATTATATAAGTTCCCTGTCTCTTTTTGGTATTTAGTTATTTTATCTCTCATAAAATCTAAAACATCAACACAAAAGTCATTTCCAACTTTTGTAGAAATATCAATGTTATCATCAAAATAGTTTCTAACCATCTCATTCATACCATTTACACCAATTGTTGAAAAGTGGTTGTTAAAGTCTTTTAAGTATCTTTTTGTATAAGGAAACAATCCTCTATCATATAAGTCTTGAATAAACTCTCTTTTCTTTTCAAGTGTAGATTTAGCTATATCCATAAGTTCTTCAAGTTTTAAAAGAAGTTTATTTATATTATTCTTATATAGATAGCCTAGTCTAGCCATATTTATAGTTACAACACCAATACTTCCAGTCATTTCAGCACTACCAAAAAGACCCCCTCCTCTTTTAAGCAACTCTGTTAAGTCAAGCTGTAACCTACAACACATACTTCTTACATGACCTGGTTTGTATGCATCTTTATTTGGTATTAAGTTTCCCTTTTCATCTTTAATATATTGACTACCTATAAAGTTTTGAAAGTATGAAGAACCAATTTTTGCACTATTTTCAAAAAGAATATCTGTATTTTCACCAAACCAATCAAAATCTTCTGTAATATTAACTGTAGGAATTGGAAAGGTAAAAGGTTGACCTGTTTTATCACCTTCTGTCATAACTTCATAAAAAGCTTTATTAATCATATTCATCTGTTTTTGAAAATCTTTATATGTTAATTTTTCTAACTCTTTATCACCTTTAAATAGATGTTGTTGGTTTCTAGTGGGAATTTGATCTTTTAAATCATCTGGAACAGTCCAATCTATAGTGATATTTGTAAAGGGACTTTGTCCCCATCTTGCTGGAACATTTAGATTATAAATAAAGCTTTTAATGCTCTTTTTAACTTCATTAAAAGAAAGGTTGTCTTTATACACATAAGGTGCAAGATATGTATCAAATGATGAAAAGGCTTGTGCTCCTGCCCATTCACTTTGTAAGATACCTAAGAAGTTAGCCATTTGTCCTAGTGCTTCTTTAAAATGATTAGGAGCTTTACTTTCAACTCTACCTCTAACTCCATTAAATCCCTCATCAAGTAATACTCTTAGACTCCAACCTGCACAATAACCACTTAGACAATCTAAATCATGAATATGTAAATCAGCATTTCTATGGGCATATCCCTCTTGCTTTGAGTAGATTTTATCAAGCCAATAATTTGCTATAACTTTACCAGCAGTGTTATTTATAAGCCCTGCGTGGGAGTAGCCTGTGTTTGAGTTGGCTTTTATTCTCCAGTCTTGTTTATCTATATACTCTTGTATAGTTTGAGTAGAGTTTATATAAGTTGTATCTTCATTTAAAGCTAAGATATGCTCCCTTTGCATTTTATGTAAATGCCTATAGAGCATAAAGGATTTCATTACTTTAAAATATCCACCTTTGTAAAGCTCTTTTTCTATAATATCTTGTATATCTTCCACTGCAAAGGTGTTCTCTTTTTCTATTTTATCAAGTACAGCAGTTAGAGTATTTGCATTATATTTCTCATTTACACTTCTAAAAGCTTTTTTTATTGCATCTTCAATTTTATATTTTTCAAAAGCTTTTTTAGAACCATCTCTTTTCAATATTTGTTTAATCATTTAACATCCTTATTTGATTATAGAGAGGATTTTAGATTATTAGCTCTTAATAGAAAATAACCAAAAAGGTCACGCAAATGTCACTATATTAATTTAAGTTAGAAATAATATATAATTAAATAGAATATTCCTTTTTATAAATTTTAAGAGGAATTACAATGAGACATTTCTTAACATTAGCCGATTACAGTAAAGAAGAGATTCTAGAAATTCTTGAATTAGCTAAGAAGATAAAAGCTGAGACTAAAAATAAAGAGTTTAAAGATTATATGCCTAAACAAACATTAGGTATGCTTTTTGAAAAAAGCTCAACAAGAACAAGAGTATCTTTTGAAACTGGTATATATCAACTTGGTGGAGTAGGACTATTCCTTTCTGCTAATGACATACAATTAGGTAGAGGTGAACCTATGAGTGATACATCTAGAGTTATTTCTAGAATGGTTGATATGGTTATGATTAGAACATTCGAGCAAAGTAAGTTAGAAGAGTTTGCAAAGTACTCAAAGGTTCCTGTTATAAACGGATTGACAAATGAGTATCACCCTGTTCAGTTAATGGCTGATTATATGACTATTCAAGAAGCAAACTTAGATAAAGATTTAGTTGTTGCTTATGTGGGAGATGGAAATAATATGGCCCACTCATGGTTGAATATGGCAGCTAAATTAGGGTTTGAGCTTAGAATTGCTACTCCTAAAGGGTATGAGGTTGATCAAAACATTTTAGATGAAGCTTTAAAAATGGCAAAAGAATCAGGAGCAAAAATCATTATTGGTAATGATCCAAAAGAAGCAGTAAAAGACTCTAGTGTTGTTACAACTGATACTTGGGTATCAATGGGACAAGAAGAAGAGAAAGAGAAAAGAGTTAAAGACTTCGATGGATACATTGTAGATAAAGATATGATGAGTTTAGCAAAACAAAATGCTATTTTCTTACACTGTTTACCAGCATATAGAGAGTATGAAGTAAGTGAAGAGGTGTTTGAAAGTAGTCAAAGTTTAGTATTTGAAGAAGCAGAAAACAGACTTCACGCTCAAAAAGGTGTGATGGTATGGCTAGATAAACAAAGAAATGCCTAATGATAGATTTTAGTAAGTTTAAAAAATACTCAAAACCAGGTCCAAGGTATACATCATACCCTACGGCACCTGAGTTTACAGAAGAATTTACTCAAGAAGATTTAATAAGTTTTTATAAAAATCAAGATAGTAGTAGACCACTTTCTTTATATATTCATATGCCCTTTTGTAGAAGTGCTTGTTATTTTTGTGGATGTAATACAATTTTTACATCAAAAGAGGATAAGAAAGTAAAATATATAGACTACTTGAAAAAAGAGTTACAAATACTAAAAAAACATCTTGATACAAATAGAGAAGTTACACAAATGCACTTTGGTGGAGGAACACCTACATTTTTCTCACCTGAACAATTAGATGAGGTTATAAAAGCTATTAAAGAGGTTTTTCCTAACTTTAGTAGTGAAGCGGAAATTTCTTGTGAAGTAGATCCAAGATTTTTTACACAAGAGCATATGGATGTTTTAAAAGCTGGTGGCGTAAATAGACTAAGTTTTGGTGTACAGGATTTAGAAGAACAAGTACAAAAAACAATCCATAGAATTCAGCCTTTTGAATTAACTCAAAATGTAATTAAAATAGCAAGAGATGCGGGTATTAAATCTATTAATACAGATTTGATCTATGGATTACCTTATCAAAATAGAGATAGTTTTAAGAAAACATTAGAGAAGATGATAACTTTAGATGTGGATAGGTTTGCTGTATTTAATTATGCTCATGTTCCTTGGTTAATGAAGACAATGAGAAAATTTGATGAGACAACTTTCCCAAAACCAGAAGAGAAGTTAGAAATTTTAAAAGATACTATTGATTTCTTTACTTCAAATGGTTACAAAATGGTTGGAATGGATCACTTTGCAAAACCAGAGGATGAACTATTTAAAGCTATAGAAAAAGGTGAATTACACAGAAACTTCCAAGGTTACACTACAAAAGGTGGTGCTGATCTAATAGGAATTGGACTTACATCTATTGGTAATGGTGTTGATTACTATGCTCAAAACTATAAGGATTTAAAATCTTATGAAGCAGCAATAGATAATGGAGACTTACCAACATTTAAAGGTTATAGACTTTCTGATGATGATCAATTAAGACAATTTGTAATTATGGAACTTATGAGTAACTTCTCTTTAAACATCACAAGAGTTGAAAATGAATTTAATGTAAACTTCAAAGAGTATTTTGCAGATGCAATTGAGGCATTAGTTGAGTTTGTAGAAGCAGATTTAGTTGAAATTACAGATGAAAAAATAGAAGTATCACAAACAGGTACTATGCTTATTAGAAATATATGTATGCCATTTGATGCATATCTAAACAAAATCCCTGAACATAAAAGAAGATTCTCTAAGACAATATAAAAGAGTTTAACTCTTTTTTTGTCTTAACTATTTCATAAACTCTTAACACTTTTTATAGTATATTGCTTACCTTTAAAGATATTATTAATTATATAAACCAAAGGTTAAATCGTGTCAATAAATAAATTTAATTATAATGCAATCGCCGATGATTGTGTAAAATGTGGTAAGTGTAAGCCCGTTTGTACAATATTTAATATAAATCAAGATGAAGCAACTTCTCCTAGAGGTTTTATTGATTTGTTGGGTGCATATCAAAATGATGAATTAGAACTTGATGAGAATGCAAAAGATATATTTGAAACATGTTTTTTATGTACAAACTGTGTTGAAGTATGTCCAAATGATTTACCAACAGATATGGTAATTGAGCAAGTTAGAAGTGATATTGCTAAAAAGTATGGTATAGCTTGGTATAAAAGACTATTTTTCTACCTATTAAGACATAGAAAAACTATGGACTTATTATCTTCACTTGGTTGGATGTTTCAAACATGTGCTTTAAAATTAGATAAGAAAAAACAGTCTGGACTTCCAAGATTCTCTTTGCCAATTGTTAAAAAAGATAGAGTTTTACCATTTGCAGATATGAGAAGTTTTTTAAGAAAATATCCAGAAAATATTTTTGCAAAGCATAAAAAGGTACAAGAAGATAGAAAAAATAAAGTTGCTATTTTTATTGGGTGTATGAGTAATTATACTTATACAGCAACAGGTGATGCTTTAGTGAAAATACTAAAGAAGTTAGAATTAGATATTATGATTCCTAAAAAACAGCTATGTTGTGGAGCCCCTGCGTATTTTACAGGTGCTTTTGATACAGTTGATTATTTAGTTAAACATAATATTGAGTATTTTGAATCATGGATTGATGAAGTTGATGCTGTTATTATTCCTGAGGCTACATGTAGTGCAATGATTAATCAAGATTGGGAGCACTATTTACATGATCAACCTGAATGGAGACAAAGAGCAAAAAAACTTTCTTCAAAAATATACATGGCAACGAAATGGTTAGAGAATAATACAGAGTTAAAAGATTTACTTGCTAAATCAAATAAACAAATGAATGAAGTTGTAACATATCATGATCCTTGTCATGCTAAGAAAATGCAAGGGGTATGGCAAGAACCAAGAAATTTACTTAAACAAAACTATCAGATTGAAGAGATGAGTGATTCAAATAGATGTTGTGGTTTTGGTGGAGTTACAATGCAAACTGAAAAGTATCATTTAGCAAAGGCTGCTGGCGCGCCAAAAGCTGCTATGATTAAAGATACAAATGCACAAGTAGTTAGTGCTGAATGTAGTGCATGTAGAATGCAAATCACTAACTCTTTATATCAATCAGATGTTGATGTTAAGTTTAAAAACCCTATTGAACTTATAGCAGAGGCTTTAGACTAAATGGAGTTTTGGCAAAATATATATAGTCATTTTGACCCTGTAGCAGTAAATGTTGCAGGGATTTCTGTACATTGGTATGGAATAATGTATGCATTCGCTCTTTTATCTGCTATTTTTATTGCTAAGTGGTTTATTAAGCATGATAAACTTCCTATTTCTAATGATATGTTTGATTCATATATTTGGTGGGCAGAAATTGGAGTTATTTTAGGTGCAAGACTTGGGTACATTCTATTTTATGATCCAAATACTGTTTACTATTTAACTCACCCTTGGCAGATATTTAATCCATTTATAAATGGAGAGTTTACAGGAATTGCTGGAATGAGCTACCACGGTGCATTAATAGGTTTTGTACTAGCTTCTTATTTATTTTGTAAAAAGAACAAAGTTTCATTTTGGTTCTTGGCTGATGTTTCAGTTTTAGGTATATCTTGTGCTTATGTTTTTGGAAGGATTGGAAATTTTTTCAATCAAGAACTTATAGGTAGAACTACAGATGTTCCATGGGGGATATATGTAGATGGCATTTTAAGACATCCATCTCAACTTTATGAAGCTTTTTTAGAGGGTATTGTAGTATTTGCAATATTAGTATATTTAAGAAAAAGAAAAACATTTGACGGACAATTAGCACTTATTTATGGGATACTTTATTCTATTATGAGGATAATTGCAGAAGTATTTAGACAACCTGATGTTCAATTAGGGTTTATCTATAGCAATTGGCTTACTATGGGAATGTTAATATCTTCTGTAGTTATATTAATATGTATTATGATGTATTACTATTTAAAAAAAGAGAAAAAGAGACAAGCTATTTAAATTAGCTTGTTTCTTCTTCTAACACGTAGCCGTTTTCTGTGGCTTGTTCGTCAATCTTTTTCTTTAATAAGTCTAGTCTCCATCCATGTCTATTAGCAAAACTTTCTATCTCAGCTTCTCTTTGTTCTGGTGTACAAAAAACAAAAATTCTTTTTAGAAATGGTTTTGGAATTTGTATTGCGATTAACTGAAAGTAGTTCTCCTTACAGCTTCTAGAACAAAAAGCTTTGCTCATAGCAATTTTTTTCTTGCAGTATGGACAATGCGACATTATTATTACCTTTTTTTTATGATTAATTTGTAGAATTTTGCATTGGTAACATCTTGTAGGAATTTGGGATCAACTTCATGTAGAGCTATTATTTGCACTTCATTGCCATCCATAAACCAACCATTACCAGTATCTTTTATAGTGCCATTATCAAAAAGCTCTACTAACTCCTCTTTTGACACTATCTGTTCTTCGTGCATATTATAACTTTTTTATTGAATTTTGTAAATAGATAATCCTATTTTTTAAGATTATCTATTGTATACCCTTTATTTGAATGATTTTTAATTATTTCATAATATGTCTTTTGTCTTACTTTATTAACTATATTTCTCATTGTATAAATAGACATATCTTTACCTTTCCATACAACATCTTTAATAGTGTTGTAATCAACAATCTCATTTCTTTTTGAAATAAGTAGTTTTAAGAATGACTTTTCTAATCTAGTAAACTCTATTAAAACACCACCTGATTTAAAGAATTGATCTCTGTATTCATCAAAATAGATTCCATTTTGGAACTCTATTTTATCCCCTCTTTTTGTTTGATTCAAACACATTATAACAGCAAGTTTAATATCTTTTGCTCTTAAAGGTTTAGAAAGCATTGTATAAGCATTATTATTTATTGCAGTTACAATGTTTTCATTATCATCAGAGTCAGAAATGATTATCTTTGGTAGTGTTGGTGCTGTTTTTGTTAGTTGCTCACATAGTTCCCAAAAGTCAGAACCATCTATGTCTGTATCAATTACAGCCATATCAAAGCTACATGATTGAGCTAGATTTATTGCTTCTTCAAGATTTGTAGCTATTTTTAGTTCTTTGAAATAGTCATCAAACTCATTTTCGATAGTGTCTTGAACTGATTTATCTGAAGTGATAAAAAGAAGTTTTGCATTATATAGTTTTCTTATGTTTCTAACTGATTTTAACATGTGTTACTCTTTTTATGATAATTTTTTACATAATAATAACAAATACTTCTTTATTTGTCAAAATTATTGGAAAAAAATTATCATATTAAGCCCAAATTAAGTTAAAATATTACTATTTTAAACCTTGCCACGAGTCTGCAACCGAAACAGAAACTTTTAATGGAATTTCTAATTTATATATATTTTCCATAATTTCTTTTAAATCATTACTAATCTCTTCTACTTTATCCTCTTTAATTTCAAAAATTAATTCATCATGGATTTGTAACAAAATATTGATATCTTTATTACCTTTGTATTTTTTATATATTTCTATCATAGAAAGTTTTATTAAATCAGCTGCACTACCTTGGAATAATGTATTAACTGATTCTCTTAAATATGCTGCTTTTTGCATTCCATTTGCTGAATCAAAATCAAAAAGTCTTTTTCTTTTTAGTAAAGTTTCAACATATCCATTTTCATAAGCACCATCTTCAATAGATTTTAAGTAGTCTTTTACACTTACAAATGCTTCAAAATAAGTATCTATATACTGTTTAGCTTCTTTAGGTTTTATTCCTAAAGTATCTGCAAGTTTTCTACTACCCATACCATATAATAAACCAAAGTTTATAGATTTTGCAACTGCCCTATTCTCATCAGCTTTATCTTCACCAAAAATTTTAACAGCTGTTTGTCTATGTATATCTAAGTCATGTTTAAATCCATCTATTAAGGCTTCATCTTTACTAAAGTGTGCCAATAGTCTTAATTCGATTTGAGAGTAGTCAATACCTACAAGTTTATAACCATCTTGTGGAATAAATGCTTTTCTTATAAGTTGACCAGCTTCTCTTCTAACTGGAATATTTTGAAGATTTGGATTTTTAGAGCTTAATCTTCCAGTTGCTGTTCCATTGTGTAAAAATGAAGTGTAAACTTTGCTTTTATCACTTTTTTTTGCAAGCTTTAAAAGTGGTTCAACATAAGTGGATTCTATTTTATAAACTTCCCTATATTCAAGTAGTGAAGGTATTATCTCGTGTTCTTTTTCTAATTTATGTAAAACAACCTCATTTGTACTGTATCCTGTTTTTGTCTTTTTAACTACTGGTAACCCTAATTTTTCAAAAAGAATTACACCTAACTGTTTTGTTGAGTTAATATTAAATTTCTCTTGGGCTAATTCATATATCTTTTCTTCTAACTCTTTTAGGTGTTGGTTATTTTTCTCTTTTAATATCTCTAATTGATTAGTATCAATTTTTATACCGTGTTGCTCCATATTTGCTAATACATAAATAAAATCAAATTCATAATCAAATGCTATTTTTAAAAGAGTCTCATTTTGTGTATTTTTGAACTCTTCTAGTAGTTTATGGTAAAGTTTAAGAGTTATTAATGCATCTTCAGCTGCATATTCACAAGCTTTTTCAATCTCTACATTTGAAAAGTCTTCCCCTTTTTTAACTATATCTTTATATGCAATCATTTCATGGTCAAAATATTTTTTTGCTTGTGCATCTAAGCCAACTTTTTGTGCTGTATCTAACATCCAAGCTAAAATCATAGTATCTGCATAAAGTTTTAATTCTATATCAAGGTTTTGTCTTACTATTTCATAGTCATATTTAAAGTTTTGTAATACTAGTTTGAAAGTATTTAGTTTTTCTATAGCTTTTTTACAGTTCTCTAAATCTATTTGTTGTGGAACACCTAAATAAAAATGTCCAACAGGAACATAATATGCTTTATTTTCCTCAAAAGCAAAAGAGAATCCTACAATCTTTGCATTTTTTACATCCACATCAGTAGTCTCTGTATCAAAAGCTACAATACTATCTTTTGGAATACTATTTATAATTTTTGTTAACTCATCATTGTCATTTATTAAAATATACTCATAGTTTGTTTTCTCTTTTTTCTTTGGAATTTCTGTTTTATAGTTTAATCCATTTTTATGAACTCTATCAACAATTCTATTCATATCATAATCAACAAGTATATCTTCAATCTTTAAAATAGGATTCTCTTTTGGTAAAACATAAGTTTCAATATCATCAATACAGTGACAATCTAAACTTAATGTAACTAATTGCTTAGAGATAAAAGCCATCTCTTTACCCTCAGTTAGTAGGTTTTTCCATCTTGTTTTCTCAATCGAGTCTAGGTTTTCATATATATTTTCTAAAGTTCCATACTGTTCTATTAAAGCTTGTGCAGTTTTTGCACCTACTCCTTTTACACCTGGAACATTATCAGCACTATCCCCTAATAAAGATTGATAATCAGTAAACTGTTTTGGATGAACTCCATACTTCTTAAAACACAACTCTTCATTTATTACTGTTTTTTTAATTGGGTCAAATAAATAAACTGTATCGTCATCAATTAGTTGATATAGGTCTTTATCGTGAGAAACTATTCTAACCTCTAAATCTTTTTGTTTAGCATCATGAGCAATAGAAGCAATTAAATCATCTGCTTCATATCCATCTTTTATAGCTGTTTCAAAGCCCATTTTGTTTATCCAGTCAATAGCTACAGGTAGTTGAGCTAATAAATCCTCAGGTACATCAGGTCTATGTGATTTGTACTGTTTATAAATCTCATTTCTAAAAGTATCCCCTTTAGAGTCTAAAGCAAATACTAAATAATCTGTTTGAAAATCTTTTCCTATATTTGATACAAAGTTCATAAAACCAGTTAATAATCCAGTTGGAAAACCAGTTCTTGATTTTAGTGGTGGCAATGCATAATATGATCTAAATAAAAATCCAAATGTATCAATAATTGTTATAGTTTTTTTCATTCATAGTCTCTTTCATAGTCGTTTTTAAAGATTTTATATTATAATATATATACTGAAAATAAGGTTTTATGTAATAAAAGGAAATTAAATGATTATTATTCCTGCAAGATTAAATTCAAGCAGATTTGAAAATAAAATATTAGTTGATATTTTAGGTTTACCTATGGTTATTAAAACTGCTAAACAAGTAAGTGAACTTGATAAGGTAGTTATTGCCACAGATTCTACTAAGGTTGTTGATTTAGCAAAAAAGCATGGCTTTGATGCAGTTTTAACATCAGGTGAGCATCAAAGTGGTACAGATAGAATAAATGAAGCAGTTAATAAGCTTAATTTAGATGAAGATGAAATAATCGTAAATGTTCAGGCTGATGAGCCATTTATAGAAAAAGAGGTTGTTCAAGCTGTAATAAATAGAGTTGAAAAAGTGATTGAAAAAGATGAAGATGTGATGATTACATCTTGTTATAAAAAAATTACTTCAGAGTTAGCTGATGATCCAAATCATGTAAAAGTTGTACTAGATGAAGATTTAAATGCAATATATTTCTCAAGAGCAAAAGTACCATATCATAGAGATCACTATAGCTCATCAAGTTATTATGGACATTTAGGGATCTATGGATTTACGAAAAAAACTTTAAATGATTTTTGTAACTTAAAGCCCTCAAAATTAGAGTCTTTAGAAAAATTAGAACAGTTAAGAGCAATAGATAATGGACATACTGTTGCAATGGTAGAGGTTGAGTCTAAATCTTTTGGTATTGATACACAAGAAGATTTAAATAATGCTCTAAAGATATTTGACAAATAATGGAATATAATTAGATTATTTAATGATTATTAGTGAAAGTAATATCAAAGCAATTTTATGTAACACTATACTTTATTAATTCACAAGGTAGATAATGCGTTTTAATGTCTTAATAGCTGATGACAAACTTGATAATTTTATGGGATTTAATAGGTTTGTAAAAAGTAAACTAGATGATATAAATATTAACTTTTCTTCAAATAGTAAAGAAATTTTACTAAATGCGGAAAACTCAAATCTTATAATTTTAAATCTTCAATTAGGAAACTGTAAAGAGATAATAGATAGATGTAAAGAGTTGGGAATATATTTAGTCTTTTTAAGTGACGATGAAAAAATTGTAGAAGAGTTAAATCTAGACAGTGCAGACATAATAAGTGAAAATGTGAATTTTGATGAGCTATTTTATAAAGTAGAACACTATAGTAAAATATTTGGTAAAGACGAACTTTTAAAAAAAGAGCAGGAGCTTTCAAGCTCAATAATAAACAATATAAATAACCCTCTTTTCCTTACTGATGGTTACAAGGTAATATTTTCAAATCAATACTTTAATGAACTTACAAATTGTGAAAATGAAGATGAAATAAATAAAAAATACAATAATGAAATATCTACAATTTTTGAAAATGAAGCAAATTGTATTCAAAAAGGTGATAAAAAATGGCTTGTAAAATCTGAAAAAGAAGACAATAAAATATGTATTTTGAATAAAGAGAATAAAAGAAAATATTTCACTATTCAGAAAATATATCTTGCACATAATAATACCAATATTATTTTATTAAATGATATTAGCCATGAAATAGAGTATAAAAATGATTTATATAAACTTTTATATACAGATAATCTAACCTCTTTACCAAATAGAGCAAAACTAATTGATAGTTTACAAAATGAAAAAGGTCTAAAATTAGATGCAATATCTATCATTGATATTAACTCATTTAAAGAGATAAATGATTTCTTTGGACATAGAATCGGAGACTCTATTTTAAAAGGTGTAAGTGAACTTATATATGAAAATATTCAGGATTATAAAGATTTAAGTCTTTATAAATTTCCTGCTGATACATACTGTATTACAAATAGATATTTAGAACAAGATAAGTTTATAGAGATAATTAAAAGTATAATTGAAGAGGTTTATAAAAAAGTTTTTTATTTTGATCAGTATGAGATTGATGTAAGAGTTACAGCAGGTATATCTTTTTCAAATAAAAACAATAAACTAATAACAGCTGATATTGCACTACAAGCAGCAAAAAAGGATCATAAAGACTATTTAGTATTTTATGATGAGCTAGATAAGTTTCAAGAGTATGAAAATAATATGCTTTGGACAAAAAAGCTAAAAAATGCCTTTTCAAATGATAAAATAGAAGTTTTCTATCAACCTTTGATAAACAATAAAACATTAAATGTTGATAAATATGAGTGTTTAGTAAGACTTATAGATGAGGATGACAAGGTAATTTCCCCTTTCTTCTTTTTAGATATCTCTAAAAAATCAAACCAATATACAAAGATTACAAAAATAGTGATTGAGAAATCATTTAAAAAGTTTTCTAATTTGCCTTTTGAATTTTCTGTAAATATATCTTATGAAGATATTGAAGATCCTTTATTTTTGGATTTTATTAAAAGTATGGTAAAGAAATATTCTATTACAAATAGAGTGGTTTTTGAAATTCTTGAGGATGAAAATGTTAAAAACTATGAGCATTTAATCTCGTTTATTGAAGAGGTTAAAAAATTAGGTTGTAAAGTTGCTATTGATGATTTTGGTTCTGGATACTCTAACTTTGAACATTTATTGAAAATGAATGTTGATTACCTAAAGATCGATGCATCTTTGATAAAAAATATTGCAACAGATGAAAACTCTTATAAGATTACAAAAACAATTGTAGAGTTTGCTAAAAATTTAAATTTAAAAACAATAGCAGAATTTGTTGAAAATCAAAAGATATTTAATATTACAAAAGAGTTAGGAGTGGATTTTTCTCAGGGGTATCACTTCTCACCACCAATTCCAAATCCAGATTTGTATAAGTTTACGGGAGATAATAGCAATGAATAAAGAGATTTTAAAAAACATCTCTGTTTTATACGTAGAAGATGAAAATGACGTTAGAGAGTTTACAAGTAAATTATTAGGTTCTTTAGTTAAAAATGTATATGATGCTCAAAATGGTTTAGAGGGTTTAAATACATTTGAAGAGCATTTAGATGAGATAGATTTAATTGTAACAGATATAAATATGCCTAAAATGGATGGTTTAGAGATGTGTTCTAAAATAAGAGAACACAATAAAGAAATCCCTATTGTTATTACAAGCGCCCATAATGATCCAAACTTTCTAAAAAGAGCTATTGATGTTGGAGTAAATACTTATGCAATGAAACCAATCGATTTATACCAGCTTGTAGAGAGTATGATAAAAGCTATTGAACCTATTATTTTAAAAAGAGAGCTTGAACAATTAAATGTATCTTTAGAGACAAGAGTAGAACAAGAGATAAAAAAAGTGAAATCTATCTTAGATGCTCAAGATAATATAGTATTAGTAACAAATAAAGAGAGTATTACAAATGTAAATAAAAGATTTTTAGAGTTCTTTGAGGTATCTAATATTGAAGAGTTTACTCAAAAAATTGATAATATTTATGATTTATTTAAAGAAGAGTATGGTTTTATTACAAAAAACTTACTAACAAAACAGAGTTGCTGGATAGAGTATATTAAGAATTTACCAGAGATAGATAGGGTTGTAAAGATTAAATCCAATGATAACAGTGAGAGAATATTTACAGTAAATATTGATAATTATGATTTACAAGATAACTATTTTGTTGTATCACTAACTGATGTTACAGAGCTAAAAGAGAAATCAAACTTATTAGAGTATCAAGCAACACATGACTCTTTAACAGGATTAAACAATAGAAATAAATTTAAAGAAATTTTTGGTAAAGAGATTAGAAGAGGTTTTAGATACGAAAATGACCTATCTCTTATTTTATTTGATTTAGATAAATTTAAAGATGTAAATGACACTTATGGACACCAAATAGGTGATGAAGTTTTAAAAGATATTACTCAAGTAGTTCTTGCAAATGTTAGAGAACATGATATTGTAGTTAGATGGGGTGGTGAAGAGTTTCTTATCCTTCTTCCTGAAACTAGTCTTGAGGGTGCTCAAAATGTAGCATTAAAAGTTAGAGCAGCTATAGAAGATGAAAAAGTAAGTTCTAAAGAGATTAGTATTACATCTAGTTTTGGCGTTTCAACTCTATTGGAAAGTGATGATGAAAACAGCTTTTTAGGAAGAGTAGATAAAGCTTTATATGAAGCTAAAACTACAGGTAGAAATAAAGTAGTTGTAGCTTAAAGCACTATTTAGAAGTTAAAACCTTCTCCTAAATAGTGTTCTCTTACTTTTGTATTCTCTTTTATCTCTTTACTAGTTCCACTAGCAAGTAAAGAACCTGCTTTCATAACATAGGCCCTATCACATATTTGTAAAGTTTCTCTTACATTGTGATCTGTAATTAAAACTCCTATATTTATCTTTGTTAGTTGAGCAATAATATCTTGAATATCTTTTACAGCAATAGGATCAACCCCTGCAAAAGGTTCATCAAGTAGTAAAAACTTTGGATGAGATACTAATGCCCTAGCAATTTCAGTTCTTCTTCGCTCACCACCTGATAAAGATACACCTTTTCTTTGTCTAATAGGCTCAATATTAAAAATTTCAAGTAACTCTTCTACTCTTTTATGTTGCTCGTCTTTATCACTGGTTACAATTTGAGCTGCTAACATTAAGTTATCTTCTACAGATAAATCTTTAAAAATTGAAGACTCTTGAGGTAAATATCCTATTCCTTTTAAAGCTCTTTTATGTAAGGGCAAGTTTGTAATCTCTTTATCGTCAAAATATACACTTCCTTGAGATGGTTTGACTAAACCACATACAGTATAAAAAGTAGTAGTTTTCCCAGCACCATTTGGACCTAATAAACCTATAATCTCCCCTGAGTTAACCTCTAATGATATACCGTGTAATATCTCAGTTTTTTTAATACTTTTTTTTATATCTTTTATCTGTAATTTATGATTCAATCTTATAAGTCCTCTTGTCGTTGCTTTTTTCAATATTTATTACTATAACCTCATATCCATAATCTTCTAAGATTTCTTGAAGTTTATTATCTCCCCACTCTATAAAGTGAATACCCTCTTTTTCGAACTCTTCTAACATTCCAAGAGAGATAAACTCTTCTAAGGTTTTATTATAAACATCATAATGATATATCTTATCATTATAAATAGATTGTAAAGAAAAGGTTGGTGACGTAACAATATCATCATAACCTACTGTTTCAACAAACTTTTTAACTAAAGTAGTTTTTCCACTTGCTAAATCACCTCTTAAAATCACTATATAATCTTTATCATCTACAAATGATACTAAATCATCTACTAATATATTTAAATTATTTAAGCTTAATTCATAGTTACTATTCAAAACCTACCCTACTTTAACTTATTTGAAACTTCTATAATTTGTTTTAATTTATCTTTTGCTTTATAAGTTTTTATAACTTCTCTTGCGATTTCAATACCCTCTTTAATATCTCTTGCTTTTTCATCAACCACTAATGCAAGGGCAGTATTTAATAGTACTATATCTAGTTTTGCATCTTTTAAATCATTGTTTAAAAGATCATAAGTTATTTTTGCGTTCTCTTTTGCATCTCCACCTACAATTGCTTCTTTAGGACTTAACTTAAAACCAAATCCCTCAGGGTCAATTTCAAAATCTTCTATTTTCCCATTTATTAAAGAGGTTGCATAAGTTATATCTGAAATAGAAACTTCATCCATTCCATCTTTTGATGCAACTACTATTGATCTTTTTGTCTCTAGTAAATCAAGTGCAGTAGCTATTTTATTTAAAAATGTTTTATCAAATACTCCAATTAATTGTTTTGATACAGTAGCTGGGTTTGATAATGGTCCTAAGATATTAAAAATCGTTCTATGTGGAATAGATTTTCTTATTGGCATTATATGTTTCATCGCTGGATGATGGTTTTGTGCAAACATAAAACAAAAGTTAGTATCTTCTAACATTTTTGCAGAATTATCAATAGATACGTTTAGGTTTATTCCTAAAGCTTCTAGCATATCAGCACTACCACTTTTACTTGTAATACTTCTATTTCCATGCTTAGCCACAAAACAATCACAAGCAGCTAAAATAATAGAAACAGTAGATGAGATATTAAAAGAGTTTGATTTATCACCACCTGTACCAACCACATCTATTGCTTTTGATTTTATTTCATAAGGTAAAGGAAGTGGTATCAAATGCTCTCTCATAGCACTTGCAGCACTTGCAATTTCTTCAGCTGTTTCACCTCTTTCATATATTTCAATTAGATAATCCCTAACCTCTTCATGTGGTAATCTATCTTCAAAAATATCATCAAATTTTAGTTTTGCTGTATCAAACATCTATTTTCCTTCTACTTTTTTAACATACTCAGCCATTTTTGATTTTGGTGTTGATTTTGTTTTTGGGATTTGTAAAACCTCAAATAAATCACTTTTTTCTAAGTATCTTATTTCGATTTTATCCCCAACTTTAACTTCTTTGGATTTTTTTGCTACTTGACCATTGATATGTACTACCTTATGGTCACACATATCTTCAGCAACTGCTCTTCTTTTTGTAATATTAACTGCATTTAAAAACTTATCTATTCTCATAAAAAAGATTATAGCCAAACTTTTATAAAACATTTTTTTAAATTCAAATAGATATAAATATTTTATAAATTAAATACGTTTAACCTCTTTATAGTATAAAATTAGATAGTATATTACTTTTAAAAATTCTAATAACCATAGGATAAGTAATATGAGTAAAAAAAATGTTAAAAAAGTAGTATTAGCCTATAGTGGTGGACTTGATACATCAATTATTTTAAAGTGGCTACAAGATGAATATAACGCAGAAGTTATTACATTTACAGCTGACGTTGGACAAGGTGAAGAGGTAGAACCTGCAAGACAAAAAGCTTTAGATATGGGTATTAAACCTGAAAATATTTTTATTTTAGATATTAAAGAAGAGTTTGTAAAAGATTATGTTTTCCCAATGTTTAGAGCAAATACAATCTATGAGGGTGAGTATTTACTAGGTACTTCTATTGCAAGACCATTGATTTCTAAAAAGCAAATTGAAATTGCGCAAAAAACAGGAGCTGATGCAGTAGCTCACGGTGCTACAGGAAAAGGTAACGATCAAGTTAGATTTGAGTTAGGATATTTAGGATTAAATCCTGATATTACAGTTATTGCTCCTTGGAGAGAGTGGGATTTAAATTCAAGAGAGAAGTTACTAGCGTATGCAAAAGAGCATGGAATTGATATTGAGAAAAAGCAAAATACAGAGTCTCCTTATTCAATGGATGCAAACTTATTACATATATCTTATGAGGGATTAGCTTTAGAAAACCCAGCTTCTGAACCAGAAGAGGCAATGTGGTTATGGTCTGTATCTCCTGAGGATGCACCAGATGAAGCAGAATATATCACAGTTGGATATGAAAATGGTGATCCAGTTTCAATTAATGGTGAGAAAATGTCTCCTGCAACTATTTTAGAGACATTAAATACTTATGGTAAAAAACATGGTATTGGAAGAATTGATATTGTTGAGAATAGATATGTTGGTATGAAAGCTAGAGGATGTTATGAGACTCCAGGTGGAACTATTATGTTAAAAGCTCATAGAGCAATTGAGTCAATCACTTTAGATAGAGAAGCTGCTCACTTAAAAGATGAATTAATGCCAAAATATGCAAAGCTTATTTACAATGGTTATTGGTTCTCTAAAGAAAGAGAGATGATGCAAGCTGCTATTGATGAGACTCAGAAAACTGTTTCTGGTACAGTTAAATTAAAACTTTACAAAGGAAATGTAATAGTAGTAGGAAGAGAGTCTGAAAACTCATTATTCTCTGAAGCTCACTCAACATTTGAAGAAGATGAAGTATACAACCAAAAAGATGCAGAAGGGTTTATTAGACTTAATGCATTAAGATTTATTATTGAGGGACAAACTCAAAAGAAGTAAATCTTTTAATAACCAAGAAGTAACCCTACTTCTTGGCCTACTTTTATATTAATAACTGCCTTATTTTTAAGTATCCAAACTGTAATTTTACTATGTTAATCTTGTATAATTTTATCGTTATACATAGGTTAAAAAATGAATTATCTAAAAAATCTTGAAGAAATTGTTCTTATAAATTCACACACACCAAATAAAGATGGTGTTGATAAAGTTGGTTTTGTTCTCTCTAAATGGTTTGAGGAACTAAACTTTGAAAAAAACACTTATAAAAGAGAGCTTATAGGTGATCACTTACATTTTAAATCCAAACATAAAAAAAATCATAAAAAGCTTTTACTTTTAGGTCATATTGATACAGTATTTCCTAAAGGACATTTTGAAACCTTTAGAGAGGATGACGTATGGGTTTATGGTCCTGGTGTATGTGATATGAAAGGTGGTTTAGTAGTAGCAATTGAGGCTTTAAAAAGAGTTTATAAACATTATGGAGAGATTTTTAACATTGACTTTTTAATAGTAAGTGATGAAGAGACAGGAAGTGATGACTCAAATGAATTAACTAAGAAAATAGCAGTTGATTATGATTATTGTATGGTATTTGAAGCGGCAGGTGAAAACCTTGAAGTAGTTACAGCTAGAAAAGGTGTAGGTAAATATATTGTTGATATAAAAGGTAAAGCTGCACACGCTGGTACTTCATATAAAAAAGGCATTGATGCAAATCTTGAGGGTGCTTTAAAATTACAAAACTATACAAAACTAAGTGATTTTGATAAAGGAACTGTATTAAATGTGGGAATGATTGAGGGTGGAATTGGAATAAATACTGTATCACCTTACTGTAAGTTATCTATGGAGTTTAGATTTAATAGTTTTGAAGAAAAGAAAAGAATATTAGAAGAGATTGAGAATATCTCAAGGACTAACTTTATAGAAAACACTTCTACAAAAGCTTTTTGTATCATCCAAAGAGAGGTGATGGTTGAGACTAAAGAGCAATTAGAGTTTTTAAAATTATTAGAAAACATTACTAATGAAAAGTTTAAAAAAGAGCATAGAGGTGGAGTGAGTGATGCGAATATAGTTTCAAATTGTAATGTTCCGACAATAGATGGATTTGGACCTTTTGGTGATGGCGATCATACTAAAAAAGAAAGGGCTTTAAAGTCCTCTTTTGAACAAAGAATAAATCTATCACATAAAGTATTTGATTACTTTCAAAAAAATTTAATACAGGAGTAAAAATGAGCAGACGAAAGATTGGTATGTGGATGTACCAAAATGGTGGCGGTAGCAAAATTGAAAAAAAGATGATTAAAAAATTAAAAGATCGAGATATTGATGTAATTAGAGACTTAAACTTAAGAAATGCTATTGCAAAAAATGGGCATATATTATTAGATGATATTAAACTAGACAAATTAGATCTATTTTTTTCATATAATGCAGGCGAACAAACCACATACCAAATGTATCTATACAAAGCTCTAAGCCAAGTTATTCCTACAATAAATGATTATAGAGCATTTGAATTAAGCGAAGATAAGTTTCATACTGCTTTTTTATTGAGAAAACACAAAATCCAAACAGCAGATTATAAACTATGCCATAGAGACGATAAACATCACTTAAAAGCTATTATTAAAAAATGGAATAAAATGGTATATAAGCCAACTGATAGTTGGGGAGGTGTTGGACTTACAAAAATAGAAAATCCTGAAACTTTAGATATGTTATTACCTTTTTTAAATCAAATGCATTTGAGATATTTTTATGTTGAGAAGTTTATTGATTATGATAATAGTGATTATAGAGTTGATATTGTGGATGGACAAGTTGTTGGTTGTTATGGAAGAAGAGCAACAAATGGAGATTGGCGAACAAATATAACTAGTGGTGGAAGTGTTTTTTTAAGAGAGGCAAATGATGATGTAATCAACTTGGCACTAAAAGCTGTTAAGGTTACTGGACTAGATATTGCTGGGGTTGATATTATTTTTGATAGGAATAAAGAGGAGTATTTAGTTTTAGAAGTAAATGGTATACCTGCATTTGCTACACCAGAACAAGAGAAATTAGGTTTAGATTTCAATGACAAAAAAATAGATTTAATAGTAGATTTAATTGATAAAAAAACAAAAAATAAGGGGAAATAAAATGGAAAGATTGCCAAAGTTGGGATTTCTATATCTTGATTATGTTTTAAGATTCTTTGATCACTCAAACTTCAAAGGTTGGCCTGATAAAATCGAAGAGGTTGTTTATCACTGGAAAAATGATAAAAAAAGATTTATTAAAGAGGTTAAAGATAAAAAGATTGATATCTTAATAGGAAATATTCCAGCAACTGCTTATGATACTTTTGTAGAGATTCAAAAAGAGTTACCAAATGTAAGATTTGTCCCATCACTTCAGAGTCAATTTTCCAATAAATCAAAAGAGAATGTTACTCTATTTTGTAAGAAAAATAGTCTTTGTATTCCTAAAACTAAAATATTTTATGATAAAGAAAAAGGCTTTGAGTACTTAAAAAACAAAGCAAAGTATCCTCAAATAATTAAAAGAAGTTATGGACCTTCTAACTATGGTGGTTATTATGTTCATAAAGTTGATAGTTTTAAAGAGGCAAAAAAACTATTGGAAAAGAAGAAATACTTACCTATTTATACACAAGATGCAATTAACTTAAAGTTTTCAGGTGATATTAGAGTTATGCTTATAGGACATAAACCTGTTTGTGCCTTTTGGCGTTTTGCTGGTAAAGACCAGTGGATAACAAACACTTCTCAAGGTGGTTCTATGTCTTATGAAAACGTTCCTATGAATGCTTTAGAGTTAGCTGTGGAATCATCTAAAGCAGCAAAAGCTGAGTATTGGGCTTGTGATATTGCGATTGAGAAAAAAAATGATAAAGCTTATATATTAGAGTGTGCAACCGCCTTTGCAGCATTTCCTTATATTAGAGATTGGATTGGTAGTTATCTTATGTGGGAGTTTTCAAATGGTAAGTTTCCTTTACCACATGTACCTCTTTTTTCTTGGGAAGAGTTAGGAAAGATTGATTCAAACTTATTAAGAACTATGAGAGATATAAGTTTTAGTAAGTATAAACCCTCTTGTGATGGAACTTGGTATATAAACGATAAGGTTGATAAGTTTAAGATGGAAAAATCAGGTGAATTAAGTGATTTAGATCTTCCAAAGAGTGCTAAATTTAAGAAGCTACCAATAAGTGATGAAAATAAAAAAAGAGAGAAAAAAGAGAAATATAATATTCAAAAAATAGATTTTAATACAGCCTCTATCACAGAAATTATGTCTTTACATGGAATGCAAGAGGAGTTAGCTATTGAGATTCAAGAGTATTTAAAAGATACTGTAGTTACAGATGCAACAGATTTATTAGAGTTAGAGTCTATTGATGAGCAATTATTAAAAGTATGGGATGATAAAGTAGAAGACATGAGAGTAAATGTAAATGATGTAAACCTAGAGACTTTAAAAATGATAAAAGGTATAGGAATAAAACTAGCTAAAGAGATTATTGACTTTAGAGATACATTAAATGGCTTTTCAAACTTAGAAGAGTTAAAACAGATTGATGGAATAGGAAAAAATAAATTTGCACAACTAAAGTCTAGATTAAAAATAGGAGAATAATTTGAAACAACTTTATAGATCTTATGAGGAATCTACAAAGATTTTTCAAGCTTTACAAGATGAGTATCCTAATTATTTTAAAATAGAGACTATAGGAGAAACTTGGGAGAAAAGAGAGATAAATCTAGTAACTATTTCAAAAGATATTAAAAGTTGTGATAGTCGCCCTGCTTTATTCTATACTGGTACAATTCATGCAAGGGAATGGGTTGGTCATGAATTAGCTATAGAGTTTGCAACATATGTATTAACAAACTATGATACTGATCCAAAAATAAGAGCTTATTTAGATAATGCTACTATATATATGGTACCTTGTGCAAATCCTGATGGATATGAATACTCAAGAAACCATTTCTCTTTTTGGAGAAAAAATAGAAGAGTAAATGCTGATGGAAGTTATGGAGTGGATTTAAATAGAAATTTTCCTATTGGGTTTGTAAACTCTTCAGTCACAACATCAAATGTTTATGGAGGACCTGAACCTTTTAGTGAACCTGAAACAAAAGCTTTAAGAGATTTTGTTTTATCACACAAAAATATAACTATTGCATTAGATTATCACAGTCAAGGTAATGTGTTTTTTCCTGCCCATGATTTTAGGCATGAAGATACTTTGGATACAACAGATATGAATATTCTATGTGCAAATATGGCAGAGGAAGTTAGAAAAATCTCAGGTAGAGAGTATGGAATACATCAAGGTAAACCCCCAGCAAAGTTAATTTCAGGTAGTGGTAGAGAGTTTTATTACTCTCAAGGTATTTTATCAACAGTTGTAGAGGTTGGTACAAGAAATATATCTGATTATATGGATGATATGAATGAACACTTAAGAGAACATATTCCTGCATTACTCCATGCAGTACAAGAGGTGCCAAACTATTCAAGTGATAAAAATCTACCTCGTGTGGACTCTTTTTGGATTACTCAAATTGGTTCAAACCATGTAAATTTATCTTGGCAGTACGATACAAATGAAGAGATATTTTTCGAAATTTATAGAAGTTTAAAAAATAAATCATTTTGTAACTCTAGTAACCTAATTGCAAGAACTCAAAAATTAGAGTTTAGTGATATAAATCTATTCTCAAATACTGATTATTACTACAATATTAGAGCTGTAAACAAAAATAGTCTACAAAAGTCACCTTTTTATCCACAAATTAAAGTAAGAACACATTTAGAGTATGATGAGTTTAGTAGAACATATTATGCATCTGCTAAACAAACAGGTTATGTGGCTGAAAATATCAATAACAATAGCAAACATTTTGGTTTTAATTCACTATTTGTAGGAGTAGATGAAAACAAGGGTGTCTCTTATGCAGTTGTAACAATAGATGTAAAATCTTTACCTAAAGATGCTTTAATAAAAGATGCCTCTTTTAATCTATATCCAATAAACAGAGTCTCTACAACTATAGAGAAGTTTGGTGAGTGGAATGTAGCTTTAGTTGACCAAACAAAAGTAAAAGATATTACAAACTTTGATGAAGTTGAAAATATGCAGCTAATAAAATATATTGGTCGCCCAACAAAATCTTTTCAACTCACACAAGGTATTTGGCGAACCTGGAAGCTTTCAGCTATGGAGTGTGAGTATTTAAAAAAAGCTATTTATGATGATAAAGTAATGTTAAGAGTTGAGGGTCCAAAAGAGCTTAGAATTGGAAGAAAAAGACAGATGATGCAGTGGGATATTGGATATGGGAAGTTTGGTTTTGGACTACCATATAGACCTAGACTAGAACTTACTTATACACTAAAAAATCAAATTACTGCACTTTATCCTAAAGCAGTGTATACTGTAAGCAAGAGTGAAGTAATTGAAGATGAGATAACCTCAGGATTTGATGAAAATGGTTCAAAAATTTACTCAAGTTTTGAGTTTAATCTCTCTTCCCTACCCTCATATAATAAGAGTATGATAACAAAAGCATATTTTGAGTTAAACTCTACAAATGTTTACATAAAAGATGATATAAGATTTCATATTGAGTTTGTTGATGAGACAATAGATAATGACTATGATAGTTTAACAAAAAGAGAGATAATTCAAAATATAGGTTATGATGTTAGTGCAAGTGAGTTAAAAAACAATCAAACTCAATATTTTATGTTTGATACCTATGCAGAAAAGACTTTAAATGAAAAGCTAAAAGATGACTCTTTAGTTGCATTTATTTTAAAACCTACTTCAGCAAGAAAAGCTATAAAAAACAAAAAAGTACATTGGGAGGTTAAAAATATCTCCCTTTCTCCTAAATTAATTGTTGAGCATATCCCAAAAAGAAGATACCCTCTTGAAAGTGTTACAAATGCAAAGCTAAGTATAGAAAACAATAAAATAAAGTTAACCTGGGATAACCCTAAAAGTGATGACCTAGTAGGAGTGAAAGTTATTAAAAATCCATTTAGAAAGCCTTATTGTAATCAAGATGGACAAAAGATTTTTGCTGGATTAGATAACTATACTTATGATGATTTTGGTGCATTAGATGTGGATAAATATTTTGCAATATTTACATATGATGATGTTCCAAACTATTCAAAACCTACTATATTAAAATATGAAAGTTGATAATTTGCATTTTTTTATATGTACTGTTATAATTTTTATAAAAAATAGGAAGTAGAGATGATTTTAAAATTTAAAGAACACTACCCAAAGATAGATTCAACTGCATGGATTGCTCCAAGTGCAGATATTATCGGTGATGTTGAGATTGGAGAGAACTCATCTGTTTGGTATCAATGTGTAATTAGATCAGATGTAAATAAAGTTAGAATAGGTAAAAATAGTAATGTACAAGATTTATCTATGATTCATACAGATGTTGATTCTCAAACAATAATTGGTGATAATGTTACTATTGGACACAAAGTTATGTTACATGGCTGTAAAATTGAAGATAACTGTTTAATTGGAATGAGTGCTACGATTTTAGATCATGCAGTAATTGGTGAGGGGTCTATTGTAGGGGCTAATTCATTGGTAACTTCAGGTAAAAAATTTCCTCCAAAAAGTTTAATTATGGGAAGTCCAGCTAAAGTTGTAAAAGAGTTAACACAAGAAGATGTTGATGGACTAATTAAACACGCAGGTCATTATGTAGATTATAAAAATGAATATAGCTAAAAGAAAAATCTTTTAGCTATTTAATTTTTGAATACTCTTCTTTTAATTTATTATATAACTCTTCAAAGCTTACATCATTCATTTTTTCTAAGTGAGAGACCATTATTACATTATCTTCTTTTCCATCCCATTGTTTAATATAACTTCCCTCTTTATATCCATTTTCTTGTCTAAATTTATTCAAACAGTTTTTACCTATATAAAGCTTTTGTAACCAAGTAAATGATAATCCAGATACTTTACAACATCTGAAGAATTGATCAATAAATCTTTCAACACCACTAAATGATGGCATATTATGTGTTTCAATTGCTAGTGCAATATAAGATAACTTCTCAGCCTCTTTAACTACTGATTTTATATCAACATCTTCTGAAGCTTCATATATACAATGAGTATTTACTAAAGAGACTGCTTTTGGTACATTTGTCTCTTGAAGAACATATGACATTAAGAAGTGCCAAATATCTACAAGTTCTACATGTAAGTTATTCATATCAGGTTTAGAGTTGATATTTTTCCAATGTTTCCAAGGTGTAGAATCGATTAACTCTGCTACTTCCATATGAATACATCTAAGCCAATTAATCTCTTTTCCAAATTTATTTATACCAAGTTCCCAGTTTTTACCATTTGTTGAGTCGTTTAACTCTTTTTGTAATAAAAACATCTCTTCTAATTTATGTGGAAAAGATGAAGCCTCTTCTAGTAATTCAGCCAAAGGTAAACACTCCTCAACTAAATTATCTAAAGTTTTATTATTTGGAAGTTCTTTCTCTCCCTTTAGCAAATGAATAATTAATGATATGATATATGGTACTTCATCTTTCTCTTCCCACTCTAAAACATCAGATGAAGTTACGCCTACATAGTGTACAAAATCTTCAATTGAGCTAAATCCTAAAGACTTTATACTATCTTTGAAATCTTTATATAACAATATAATTCTCCTGTAAATATTCTATAATTTATTGTATTCTAACTAAAAAACGATGAAAATTCGTTTTATTAGGTTTGCGCAAGATATCTTATAATACTGATTTAGTTATAGTAAATTATTTATTATTTTTAGGTATATAAAAGTTACAATCAAACCCACTAGAGTTTTTCACTACTCTCGATGGTATAACTTTTGACTTAAAACCATATGCTTTACAGCCATGTGGTCTCTTTTGTTCCCATGTAACATAGTAATTAACACATTTTTGACAGATAATTCGCTTTTTCATTCTGTTATTTTATCAAAAATTAACTATAATTATATTTAATAATTGAATAATCAAGAAGGTTGAACTGATGTTTAAGAACATAGATACTGACAAAAAGCTTTTGATAAATATGATCATTACGCAATTAGGTTTTGCGAGTATTAGTATTGTAGCTATATTAACAGCTTCAGATTTAATAGCAATAATTGCAATAAATATTGTCTTTATAATTATAATAGCATACACAACTTATGCTACAAAAAATAGAATTGTTGGTGGGATTAACAGATTTAAAAAATATTTAAATGAAATTGTTGATTTTACTTTTATGAGAACTAATAGCGTTGAAAAAGCCAAATATATGAAAAATGATGAGATTGGTATGATTCTTACAGAAATGAATGAATACTATGATACATTTAATAAAATGCGTCAAGACGATATGAAAGTTTTAGGAGAGATTATCTTAACACTAAATAAAGTAGAACAAGGTATCTTTAAATGTAGAGTTAAATCAGATTCAGATAACTTTATGATTAGTGCTTTGAAAAAAGCTTTAAATCAAATGTTAGATGTGTTGGAAGTTAATATGCATGATGTAAAAACAATCTCTAATGCTTATGCAAAAGATGACTACACAGAAAAAATTGAGATACCTCCTACAGTTAAAGATGAGATGTATTCAGTTATGGAGAGTATTAATATACTTGGTGATAACCTTGCAAGAAATGCAAAATCTAACTTCTCAAATGGACAAACACTTGAGAGTAATGCTTCAACAATGAAAACATCAATGCAAAACCTAGCAACAAAAGCGAATGAACAAGCAGCATCTTTAGAGCAAACATCAGCATCATTAGAAGAGATAACATCAATTACAAGAAATACAACACAGAATGCATCAAAGATGGCAACATTAGGACAAACCGTAAGTAGTGCAGTATCAAATGGAAGAACATTAGCAAGTCAAACAGCCTCTTCAATGGAAGAGATAAATGATAAAGTAACATCAATCAATGAAGCAATAACAATAATCGATCAAATAGCATTCCAAACAAATATATTAAGTTTAAACGCAGCAGTAGAGGC
>JASMTK010000070.1:0-5894 GCA_041694355.1 Arcobacteraceae bacterium
CCTTTGAGATATTGACAATTTCAAACCACTCAATAGCCTCTTCAAGTGAAAAAATCTCTTTAGGTGTTTTATTACCTAAAAGCACTAAATAGTTTGCAATAGCACTTGGAAGAAAACCTTGATCAATAAGATACTTAACTGAAATATCATCTTTTGAGTCTTTGTCTACTACTTTTGATAAGTGTAAATAATCAATTTGTTTATCATAACCTAAAGTTTGTCTTACGTGAATTTGTCTAACAGTATTTAATAAATGCTCTTCATCTCTTATAACTGTTGAAATATTTAAAATCATATCATCTATTGCACACGCATAGTTATAAGTAGAATTTTTATCCTGCGTTAAAATTGAAAAAGAATCAATTAAAGTAGGGTTATAAGTTAATTTACCTCTTAATAAATCATTAAAAGATATATCCTTTTCAGGTTTTTTCATTCTAACTCTAAAAGGTGCATTAGTACTTAAAACTAATTCATCTGATAAATTCTCACAAAAACCATCATATGTAAAAGACTTATTTTTCTTTTTTGCCTCTTCTTCTAATTCACTTAACTTATCATCACTACAAAAACAAGAAAAAGCTTTTTTCTTACCCATTAATTGCATTGCCATTTTTTGATGATATTTTAAAGAATCACTTTGATATACTGCTCTTGAATATTCAATAGAGAAAAGATTTAAAAGCTCTAAAATCTCTTTATCTTTTCCTTCAATAATATCTTGTTTCTCAGTATCATCAATTCTTACCACTAAATCTTCGTTTTTCTGCTTTGATACAATATAATTATATATAGCAATTCTTAAATCGCTTAAATTCATATCTCTTGTTGGACTTTGTGCAAATCTAAACAAACCTTACTTCCTTACTATTGCAAATGTTAAATTTTCTATTTCATCATGAGAACTTATATACTTATTTAAATCTTCAAGTTTCAGATTTTGTATTTTTTCTAGTTCTTTTTTCGAATAATCTAAAGGTAACCCTTTATAATAATGATTAAATGCTCTACTTAATCTTTGTGATAAAGTCTCACTTCTTAAAGGCTCGCTACCTGTCAAAAACTTCTTAGCAGCTTCTAACTCATCTTTTGTAACACCTTCTTTTAAAAACTCTTGAACTATGTTTTTAACTAGTTCTTTTGCTTCATCTGCACTTTCATTTTTTGTTTGTAAATATCCACTAAAATAAGAGTGAGACTTATTTATAGATACATTACTATAAGCACTATAAGCTAAACCTCTTTTAACTCTTATCTCTTCCATCATTCTAGAACCAAAACCTGAACCACCTAAAATAAATGATGCAACTTTTGCCATATATGCATCTTTATCTTTTGCATTAACTTTAAATGGACTACCAAAATAGATATATGCTTGTTGAGTATCTTTTAATATAACTTCTTCTTTTGCTTTTGCTTGAAGTTTTATTTTTGAAACCTCTTCATACTCAGATTTTTTTAATACTTCTAAAACAGGTTTTATTGTCTTTTTAAACTCTTCAAATTCAAAATCACCACCTGCAACTACTATTAATCTATTAAGAGTAAGTGTATCATCTAAAAACTCTTTGATATCATCTAATGTAATTTTTGAAATACTCTTTATAGTACCTGAACTAGGGTTTTGTAAAGGAGTATTTTTGAAAAGAGTAGCTTTTAATAAGTTCTTAGCTGTATAATCATAATCACTCTCTTTTCTTTTTAATGTACCAATTTGTATAGTTTTTAACTTACTTAAAACTTCATCAGAGTAGTTAGGAGATTTAAGTAGTTTAGTTAAAAGTTTCATTGCTTTATTAGTAACATCTTTTAAGTTTGAAAGTTCAATAACAAATGTTTCGAAACCATTTGCTGAATGTATAGAGATAGCATTTTCTTCTAACTTTTGTGCAAATTTTGTAGAGCCTAACTCTTTTGTTCCTTCATTTAACAACTTTGAAGATAGATTTACTAAACCACTCTTATCTTTATCTTGAATGTATCCAGAGTTTCTAAAAACCAACTGTAAATTTAATGTTGGAATACTTGTTTGTTTTTCAAAAATCACTGGAACTTTTATATCATCTATTTTTATATGCTTTACCTCAGCACTCATTAAACTCCCTTGTAAAAATAATATTCCTAATAAAAATTTCTTAAATTTCATTAGTTTTTAATACCTCGTTAATATCTCATAAGCTGTATTTCTTTTTGCAGGTTTTTCACCCACATCATTAATCAAGCTAATCATCTCATCTTGGTTCATTCTATTTGCAGCACCAGCTGCTTTAACAACATTCTCTTCCATCATAGTACTTCCTAAGTCATTTGCTCCAAACTTAAGAGCCATTTGACCTATATAAGAACCTTGTGTTACCCAAGAACTTTGCATATTTTTAAAATTATCTAAATAAAGTCTTGAAACAGCCAATAGTCTTAAATATCTATTTGATGATTGTGGTTGAATTTGTGGTTGTTCTTCTGCTAATTGTGTATTTTCACCTTGAAAAGACCACATAATAAATGCTCTAAATCCACCTGTCTCATCTTGTAATTTTCTTAACATTTCCCAATGTTCAATAATCTCTTCATCAGTTTCAACTGTTCCAAACATCATCGTAGCTGTTGTTTTCATTCCTATTGAATGGGCTAGTCTATGTATTTCTAACCACTCTTCAGAATCCATTTTATTTGGAGCAATTATATCTCTTACTCTATCTGATAATATTTCTGCACCAGCTCCTGGAATTGAACTTAAACCTTTTGCTTGTAATCTTTTTAAAACTTCTAATTTTGAAATCTTAGAAACTTTTGCAATAAAATTAATTTCAATTGCTGAAAATCCATGAATTGTAATCTGTGGATATTTAGTATGAATATGATCAACTAACTCTTCATAATAATCTATCTTTAGTTTTGGATGAACTCCACCTTGAAATAAGATTTGAGTTCCTCCTATCTCTAATAGTTCATCAATCTTTTTATCAATCTCATCAAACTTTAATACATATGAGTCATCATCTCTTTTATGCCTGTAAAAAGCACAGAATTTACAATCAACCCAACATACATTTGTATAGTTAATATTTCTATCTACAATAAAAGTTGTAATTTTTTCAGGATGTAATTGGGCTTTTTTAGCACTTGCTAATTCACCTAATTCAAGTAAAGGGGCATTTTGAATTAAATCTAATGCCTCTTCATTTGTAATACGTCTATTAATTATATCTTTATCTATTTTATTATCTATTTTTTTTACCATTAGAAACTTGTCCCTAGTGAAAATTCAAATGATGATGTTTCATCACCTGGTTCATCATCTAGTGGTTGAGCAAAGATTAACTGTAAAGGTCCAACTGGAGAGAACCACTCTAACACTGCTCCGGTACTTGACCTTTGTACATCACCAAAGTCTTCCACACCTGTCATTCCATAATCATAGAATACTCCCCATCTCATTTTTGCACTTTTTGATAGAGGGAAATTCATCTCAATAGAGTTACTCCATAATCTTTTATATGGTTCTTCTTTTCTTCCTTCATCATTGTTAGGTCCAAATGCATATGACTCAAATCCTCTTAGTGATCTTGGACCACCTAAATATAATGAGTCACCTGGATTTAATTGTCCTAAATCTTCGATAGCTTTTAAATTAGATTTAAATCTAAAAATCCAATCATACTCTAGCATATTTTCAAAAGAGTGGTAATATTTAAATACTGTTGATGATTTTAGATACTCTGAATCACCACCAACACCTGCAAATTCTAATGAAGAGCTTACTTTATATCCTTCTCTTGGTACGTAGAAATCATCTGTATTATCAAAATTTATATATGGAGTTAATGAACTTGTTATATAATCTGCATCTTGATAATAGTTTGGATTGTTAACTTTTGAAGAGTCTTCATACTGGTAATCCTCTTCAATCATATCAAATCTATATTTTAAACCAACATACATATCTCTAATAACTTGCTTACCTACTGCTACTGAGAATCCTTGTGCTGTTTTATCTTGATCGTAAGTATCTCTTTCTATTTCTGTTTCACTATTATGAATTTCAAAAGTACCATTATATTCACTATCATTTATAGCTGGGTTTTTTACCTCAAAAGCAAACTTACTTTGAGTTGCAGATAAATCTGCATTTAATGAAACCCCAATTCCAGAACCAAATATATTAGAATCACTAACAGAAGCATTTACCATTAACTTATCATAAGAACCGTATCCACCACCTAAGATAAGTGAACCTGTTGAAGTTTCAACAACCTTTACAATTAAATCAACTTTATCTTCAGAAACTCTTTTTTGCTCAATTTTAACATCTTCAAAACTTTTTGTTCTTTTTAGTTTTGACTTAGAGTCTCTTAAGTCTGTTAAATTAAATAAATCTCCAGGTGCTAAATAAACATTTCTTCTTACAACTCTATCTAATGTTCTAGTATTTCCTGAAATTTTAACATCATTTATATATACTTTTTTCCCAGGAATAACACTAAATACAACATCAACAGTTGAGTCTTCTTTATTTTTCTTAATATCAAATTTTACTTTTGCAAACGCATAACCTTCATTTGCAACTTGTGTTTTAATAAAGTCTTGATCAGCTCTTAACTTTTTAATATTAAAAGTATTTCCAACAATTAAATCTAACTCTTCATAAAGTTTTTTTGGATCAACAATTGATGAGTCAACAAATATTTTGATATCTGAAGTAGTATACTGTTTACCTTCTTTAATAAAAAAGTCTAAATTTGCATTGTTTGAAGCAAAGTCAATATCTAAGTATGGCTCTTTAACTTTTGCATCTAAATAACCATTTTCATAATATAACTCATTTATTCTTCTTGAATCATATTTTAGTTCATCAACTTTTACTTCACCTGTATTTTGTCCAAAAAACCAAGAAGCGAACTCTTTTTCTTTATTTGCAGTAACACCTTCAAAATCACTATTATCTAACTCATTTGAACCATAGTAGTTTGCATTGTTGATTATAATTTCATCACCCTTATTTACATTAAATGTAAGCTTTAAAGAGTGTTCATTTAGTTTTTCAGTTTCAACTTCAACAACAGAGTTAATATATCCTTCACTTTCAAGTAAGTCTAAAATAACTTTTTTAGCCTTTTGCACTCTTTGCTCGGTATACATAACACCTTTTTTAACCTTCATATAGTCTTTCATTATCTCTTTGTCTTCTTGTCTAGACTTATAACCTTTTATTTCAACTTTTGCTATTGAAGGCTTCTCTTTGAAAACTAACTGCAACTTTCCATTATCATTATAAACAACAATATCATCAAAGTAACCAAAATCATAAAACTCTTTAATAGCTTTATTTAGCTTCTCTTGGTTTAATTTGTCTCCAACATTTAAATCTAATGTTTCGTTAACAATTTTTTTTGATATTTTGTTTAAATTTTTATATTCTATCGACTCGATTGTATTTGCATAAAGTGCTGTTGCGCACACTAAAGAAAATAGTACTACTTTATTTTTCACGACTTTCCTTAATTTCTTAATAAAATAATAATATAGCTAAATTCAGATTATATGAATATTAAGATATAATATCAATTATTCTTTAAAAAAGGTGTTATTTTGAATATAGGAATTGTAGGTTTAGGACTTATGGGAGGATCTTTTGCAAAAGCAGTTAAAAGGTACGCCATAGCTACTAAAGTATACGGATATGCAAGAAGTGAAAAATCAAAAAAGGAAATAAGCGAGTTAAATTTAGTTGATGAGTTAGTTGACATAAAAACTTTAAAACAAAAATGTGATTTAATTGTTTTAGCTATACCAGTAGATAATATTATTTCAATTTTGCCTGAGTTCTTAGATATAAATGATAATACAACTATTATGGACTTAGGCTCAACAAAAGAGTTTATAGTAAAAAATAT
>JASMTK010000071.1:0-12659 GCA_041694355.1 Arcobacteraceae bacterium
CTCAAAAGTCTGGTGAGCTCTTACCTCACCGTTTCACCATCACCGAAAAACGGCTGTTTACTTTCTGTTGCACTTTCCCTTAGGTTACCCTAGCCATTCTTTAAATGGAACCCTACTTCACTGCAGCTCGGACTTTCCTCTTGAATTAAAAAATTCAAGCTATCGTCTGGTTTACCTTTTAAGAAAGCGGATTTTACCTGAATATTTCTTAAACTTTATTTTCTGATAATATCATAGTAAGTTGGAGCAGTAAACTTAAAAATCGAAGAGTCTATATCTAAATTCACTTCTGCATTCTCAAAGTCAATAGTTACATTATTGTCAAGTTTGTCTTTATACTCAATCTTTTTAATTATCTTATCATTTTCTGTAGTTATTTGATACTTTGTATCTTGATACATAGCAATATAGTGATTATCTTTACTCTTTTTTGCTTTACTTAAAAGTTTTGTGATATTTATTTCACTTTTTAAAGTTGTATAAATAGCTTGTTCTAATTCGGGCTCATCAACTATAACATAGTTATTTGAAACATATACATTTTTTATCACAGGCTTTTTATACTGCCATAAAACTTTTCCATCTTTTCTGATAAATACTTTACCCTCATAAGAGATTTCTTTACCATTAGTTGACTTAATTTTTTGTGTAAAATCTGACTTAAAATTATCTAAATTTTTTATATCAATAGAAGCATTTGAAACTATTAAAAAACTTATTAGAAATAATCCAATTTTATAAAACATTTTTTAACCTTTTTTTCTATATAATCTATAGGATTATAACAAAAAGGAATTAATTTTATGTTTAATGTTTTTTCAAAGATTTTTGGTACTCGAAATGATAGAGAAGTAAAACAATATAGAAAAAGAGCTTTAGCAATAAATGCACTAGAAAGCCAATACGAAAATTTAAGCGATGATGAACTACAAGAAAATTTCAATCAACTAAAAAAAGAAGTACAAGAAGAGAATAAAACTCTTGATGAAGTATTAAATAAAGCTTTTGCTATGGTTAGAGAAGCTAGTAAAAGAACTTTAAATATGAGACCTTTTGATGTACAGCTTATTGGTGCGATGGTTTTACATGAGGGTAAAATTGCTGAGATGAAAACAGGTGAAGGTAAAACACTGGTTGGTTCTATGGCAGTTGCATTAAATGCAATGCAAGGAAAAGGTGTACACGTAGTAACAGTAAATGACTACTTAGCTTCAAGAGATGCAAAAGAGTTAGAGCCACTATATAACTTTTTAGGTTACAGTGTTGGTGCTCTTACAGGTGATATTAAAGATGATGGTCTTAGAAAAGAGCAGTATTTAGCAGATATTACTTATGGTACAAACAATGAATTTGGATTTGATTATCTAAGAGATAATATGACTCTTGATATTAATGAAAAAGTTCAAAGAGAACATAACTTTGTTATTGTGGATGAAGTTGACTCTATTTTAATTGATGAGGCTAGAACACCACTTATCATTAGTGGTCCAACTAATAGTAAAAATATAAACTATACAAAAGCAAATCAAATAGCAATGAGCTTAGAAAAAGGTGAGCTTGTAGAACCTCAAAAGCCTGATGAAAAGCCATACTCTACAGGTGATTTCACAGTTGATGAAAAGAATAGAACTGTATTATTAACAGAACAGGGAATTGAAAAAGCAGAAGAGATGTATGAGGTTGATAACTTATACTCTTTAGAAAACGCTATGCTATCACATAACCTAGATCAAGCTTTAAAAGCTAACTATATCTTTGAAAGAGATGTTGATTATGTAGTAAAAGACAATGAAGTTATAATCGTAGATGAGTTTACAGGTAGACTTAGTGAAGGTAGAAGATTTAGTGAGGGGTTACACCAAGCATTAGAAGCAAAAGAAGGTGTAGCAATTCAAGAAGAGTCTCAAACATTAGCAGATATTACATTCCAAAACTACTTTAGAATGTATAATAAGCTAGCAGGTATGACAGGTACTGCTCAAACAGAGGCAACTGAGTTTGCAGAGATATATAAACTTCAAGTTGTATCAATCCCTACAAATGTTCCTATTCAAAGAATCGATAAGAATGACTTAATTTACAAAAGTGAAAAAGAGAAGTTTGAAGCTGTTTGTAATAGAGTTCAAGAACTTAATCAAAAAGGACAGCCTGTACTTATTGGTACAGCATCTATTGAAAAATCAGAAGTATTACATAAAATTTTAAAAGACAAAAAAATTCCTCATACAGTTCTAAATGCTAAACAACACGAAAAAGAAGGTAAAATTATTGCTGATGCAGGACAAAAAGGTGCTGTAACTATTGCTACAAATATGGCAGGTAGAGGTGTTGATATTAAACTTACTAAAGAGATTTTAGAACTTGGTGGTTTAGTTATATTAGGTACAGAAAGACACGAATCAAGAAGAATCGATAATCAGTTAAGAGGTAGAGCTGGTCGTCAAGGTGATGTTGGTGAATCTCAATTTTTCTTATCATTAGAAGATAACCTACTTAGAATCTTTGGTTCAGATAGAATTGCAAATATCATGCAAAGAGTTGGTATTGAAGAGGGTGAACACATAGAGTCAAAAATGGTTACAAGAGCAGTTGAAAATGCTCAGAAAAAAGTTGAGTCTATGCACTTTGAGAGTAGAAAACACCTACTTGAGTATGATGATGTGGCAAATGAACAAAGAAAAGTAATATACAACTTCAGAAATGATTTATTAAAACCTGACTTTGATATTACATCAAAATTAGATGAAAATAGAGTTGAATATGTAGAAGACTTACTATCTCAAGCTGAGATTATAGATGGAATGCCTTCAGAGGATTACAACTATGATTTTGTTGTATCAAGACTAAAAGAAGAGTTACACTTAGTAGTTGAAAAAGAGGATATCCAAGCAGAATCTTATGAAGATTTACATAAAAAACTTGTTGATATACTAAAAGAGGTTTATGAACAAAAAATGTCAATAGCAGCACCTGAGCAAAAATCAGAGATTGAAAGAGTTCTATACTTACAGATTTTAGATAATGCTTGGAGAGAACACTTATACTCAATGGATACTTTAAAAACAGGTATTGGACTTAGAGGATATAACCAAAAAGATCCATTAGTTGAGTACAAGAAAGAGTCTTATAATATGTTTATGGAATTAATCTCTAGTATTAAAAATGAGATTATTAAGATTCTATTTACAGTTCAACTTCAAAGTCAAGAGGATGCACAAAAAGAGCAAGAAGCACTTGATAAGATGAAAGAACAAATGGAAGAAGCAAATGCTGGTGCTATAACAAACCATGAAGAGAATAAGCTTTTAGCTTCTGAAAAAAAGATAGCTAGAAATGATCCTTGTCCTTGTGGTTCTGGAAAGAAATATAAGCATTGTCATGGTAAAAGTGGACCTAAAAGAGGGTTAGCAGCAGGTAACTAATTTGAATATTGAACTTATAAATTTTATTGTAAAAAAATATCTTAGGTTTGATAAAAAAAACCCTTTTATCTCAATAAGTGCCATTTTGGCGTTTATTGGGGTTGCTATTGGGGTTATGGTTCTTATTTTATCTATGGCAATTATGAATGGTACAGCAAAAGAGTTTGAAAAAAAACTTTTTACCATGAACTATCCTATAACAATTTATTCAAAGTTTACCAATAGTGTTGATGCATCCCTATTGGAGAAACTTCAACAAAACTACCCTAATCTAATGTTTTCTCCATATATTACTTCTCAAGCAATTATTCAAAATGGTGATTCTATGAGCGGTGGAGTTATCTTTGGAGTAATGCCTAAAAAAGAGGCTAAGATAAACTCTATTTATAAAAAAGCATTAGGTGATTTAGAGCTAAATAAGTATGATATTATCACAGGTGTTGGGATTAGTGATGAGTTATACCTAAACAAAGGTTCTAAGGCTACTTTATACTTTACAGATATGAACCCTACAGGTTTTTCTATGATTCCAAAAATGAAAAGATTTACTTATCAAAATTCATTTAAATCAGGTCTAAACGCTTATGATAAAGCCTATATGTACACTTCTATAGATGCTTTAAGAACTATTTTGAAAAAAGATGATAGAAGTTATGATGGGATTCATGTTTACTCTGATAATGCTTTTAAAGATATAGAGAGTATAAAGAAGTTCTTACAAGGCACAGGTGCAGGTGCAATAGGATGGTGGCAACAAAATGGAAACTTCTTTGCAGCAATGCAGATGGAAAAAACAGCACTATTTATTGTATTGATGTTAATTATACTAGTAGCTTCTTTAAATATAATCTCTTCTTTACTAATGACTGTTATGAGTAGAAGAAAAGAGATTGCACTTCTTTTATCTATGGGAACCTCAGCAAAAGAGATAAAATCAATCTTCTTAAGACTTGGTACTATTATTGGGTTTTCAGGTATCTTTGTAGGTACGATTTTAGGTTTTATTGGACTTTGGCTTTTAGATACATTTGATATCATATCTTTACCTGCTGATGTTTATGGAACTGCAAAACTTCCTATTGATTTAGCAACCATGGATTTCATATCTATTATTATTGGAGCTGTTGTAATTGTGATTTTATCTTCATACTACCCTGCTTCAAGAGCTACAAAAATAGATGTAATTGATGTTTTAAGAAATGAGTAGTTATTTTTTTACTACTCACTTTCTTTAGTACTCTCTTCTTTACTTCCATCACCTAAAAACTCTAAAAACTTAGCAGGTGATTCTAGTATTCTTTTTCCTATATTTAAAGGAACTGAAAAAGCATCTTTTGTAAGATTTGTTTTGATTTTTGGGTTATTTATATCTCCAAAAATATTAACTTTTGTAGAAACTCTTTTATTCTCTCCTAATAATACATAATTTAAAACAGGTACAGAGGATACAATACTTGAATAATCTTTAAAGAAAATCAGTTTCATATCTGAGTTTATAGTACTATTATCTAAATCAACTATAGCTTTTCCATCAAAATCAATACCATTTCCTACAGTTACAATCTTATGGGCATTTATAATATCTTTTTTTCTATCATAATCAAACTCTATAACCCCATCAACTATTCTATACCCATTTAAATTGAATCCTTTTTTAGATGCCATTCCTACAACAGAAGGAATAGCTAAAAGTGGATTGATTAATGCAGGAGAACTATGAATAAAAATCAATAGATTATTAATAACTGCTAAGTCTTCAATCTTTGTATTTGATAATATAACCTTTCCACTAAGCTTACTATCAACATCTCCATTAGCAACAAACATCACCTTTCCACCTTTGAAGATTTTCTTTCCAAACAATTCATTGATAAACTCATCATCAATATCATTTGCAAAAATATCAACCTTGCCATTATCCTCTTTGTATGTAATATCTGTTGAATTATGTTTTAAATGAAAAAATACTTTTTTATCTAAAGCTGAAACCTCATAAGTATCACCTAAAAATCTAAACTCATCATTGTATATCAAAGTTGAATTTTTTGCTTTTATATCTATTTTTTTAAACTTATTTGCTTTTTCCTCACCTTCATTTTTTGATGAATATAACAGATCATAACCATTTAAATCTAAAGTTAGCTCTTCATTTGCTTTTGTAGTTAAAAAAAGATCCCTTTGTTTTGTTTCAATAGAGACTTTATCTTTGGTTACATTTCCATTTATACTTAAACTTGTAACTTTTTTATCATCTTTTTTGATTGGTAAATCAAGATTTTTAACATCTGCACTAAACTGAATATCCTCTTTACTCAAAACCTTTGCACTTAAAGAGTTCAAATCATATATGGACTTTTCATCTACTTTTAATCGAAGACTCTCTCCTTTTATATTTAAAACACTATTTTCACTATTTGATGAATTATCATCAAACTTTGTTAAATCAACATAAAAATCTTTTAGGTATATATCTGTACTTTTATTGTTTGTGGATATTTTAACCTTATTGTCTTTACTTTGTATAGCAACTCTATCTTTTCTAATCTGCCCTACTATGTCTAAGCTGGTTACTTGCTTTTCATCTTCATAAACTGGATAATCAATCCCTTTAATAAACCCTTTAAAATCAATAAAATCATTGTTTACATACTTTATAGAAAGGTTACCCTCACTTATGTTATAAGCTTTTAGAACCTCTGAGTTTTTATATAGTTTACTTAAATCATCAATTCTAATATTTATATTCTCATCTATAGTTATACTAGAGTCAAAATCAACAAGATCTATTTTTATAGGATCATTAAAGTCAAGTTCTAAATCTGATAAGCTTTTTTGTATCTTTAGTATCTCTTCTTTTTTAGACTCAATTAGCAGTTTATCAATATCAACTATACCTGATGCTTTCAGTGTTCTTGTATCCAAATCCATATTTACTTCAGATTGAACTAAATCTAAATATTTAAAATCAGCATCTCTTAGCTTAACTATTGGCCCATCTAAAATAACTCTTGCATCTTTTGTATAAAAATCAAAATCCCCTATTTTTATATTTGAGTCAAATACCTCAAATAAACCTGTTGTACGCATACCCTTATCTAATTTATAAGGTATTTCCAACAGTAAGTCAGCTCTTGTATAACCTGAGATTTGATTAACTGGCAAGTTTATTTTGTATGCTTTTAAAATATTTAATATATCATTATTTAGACGTATTTTCTTAGATTTGATATTAACATTTACAACACCATTTTCTTGACTAGTTAGGTTTCTAATAACTACTGTACTACCATTGATATCCATATTGGCGTACTTTGGCTCTTTTAAATCAAAAATCAAATTTCCATTGTCAAAGTCTAAATCTACTCTTTTAGTTATTATTGGTTCTAAATCCTTATGAAACTTTATTTTTGCTTTTTTAACCTGAGCTTTTCCATAAAGTGATCTTTCTATCAATCTTTTTTTCTCTAAGTCAATCTGACCATATAAAAAGTCAAGTTTTATATCACCTTTTACATTATCATACATCCAAGACTCAGCTACTAAAGATAAATCTGCATATTTTTTAATAAATCTCAAACTTTTAAAATCATCAGAATTTATATAAAATCTTGCAAGTTTTTTATCCATATCAAGTTTAATATCACCCTGTAAATCATGATAAAAATACTCTCCATAGTAGTTTAGTTTCTCTTCAAAATAATCGACACTAATCTTACCATCTAACATCAATTCTATATCTTTTAAATATAAAGAGTACATATCTAAAATAACTCGACTTCCTTGAAAATCAAGTTTTGATGAGAGGTTTAAATATTTGCTATCTAAGTATAATGATTTATCATCTAAGAAGATTGTAAACTCATTATCCTTTAATTTTAATCTTTCAATATAAATAGTTTCAAAATACTTTATTATATTTGGAAAAAGTTCTAAACTCTGCTTTAGACTCTCAAACGAACCTTTATTCTCTTTTGATTTTCTTGATTTATAAGCTATTTGTTCAATCTCTACAATAAGCTTTTTATTTAATTTTATATAGAATTGCGAAACATTTAAATTACCTAAAGAAAAAGAGTCTATTTTAATGCCAGAAAATAATAGTGAAAATAGTAAAACTAAAGTTAAAAAAAGTAATACCAAAAAAATTTTAACAGCTTTTAACATTATTGAGTTGTTCCTTATTACTTCAATTATTGTATTATTTTATATAACTAAACCTGTAAGTACTACAAAAGTCTTGTATATACCAAAAGGTAGTACTAATCATATAATATCTTATCTAAATAATAGTGGGTTTGAACTTAATATTGTGGATAAAATTATCTTAAAAGGAATGGGGTATATTCAAAGTGGTTGGATAGATATACAATCAAATGAATTAACCAAAATGGATTTCTTATACAAACTAACTACCTCTAAAGCTGCTTTAAAAAATATCACACTAATTCCAGGTGAGACCTCTTACTATTTTCTAAAACAATTAGCTAAAAAATTTAATCTCTCTGAAAAAAAATTAGAGGAGACTTATAATAAATATGCTTATAAAAAAGATGGAAATATTTTAGCAGATACCTATGCTTTACCTTATGGAATGAAAGAAGATCATTTGATTTTATATTTGCTTGACCAAACAAATAAAAGATATGAAGAGTTTTCAGAAAAAATCTTTGGAATATACGACAAGAAAAAATGGTTTTACTATCTTAGTTTAGCCTCTGTTATTCAAAAAGAGTCTGCTACAGTAGATGAAATGCCAATTGTTTCAAGTGTAATACACAATAGACTAAAAAAAGGTATGAAACTTCAAATGGATGGAACTTTAAATTATGGAAAATACTCCCATACAAAAGTTACTGCTAGAAGAATTAGAGAAGATGACTCATCATACAACACTTATAAAAATAGAGGTTTACCTAAAAACCCTGTATGTGCTGTAGGTCTAAACGCTATTAAAGCAGCAATTTTCCCTGTTAAAAGTAAATACCTATACTTCGTAAGGGACAATAAAACAGGACTACATAAGTTTGCCACATCTTATAAAGAACATCTTAGAAACATACGAGCAAATAGAGGTGTTAAGAAAAGTTACACTAAAAAGAAAGAGAAAGAGTCTACAATAGATAAAGAGGCAAAAGCTATCATGAATACTGATGTAAGCAAGCAAAAGCCATCTTCTATCAAAGATTTATGGAAAAATATAGATTAACTAACTGTGCAAAATTGAAACAATAATAGTTATGATAGAAAATAACTCACAAGTTTCAATTTTCACAAACTACAAAGCTGATAAAATATGTCATCAATAAAAATTTAAATTTAGGAAATAACATGTCAAAGATCATTTACACAAAAGTTGATGAAGCGCCAGCATTAGCAACATACTCTTTCTTACCAATTGTTAGAGCTTTTACAGAAAGTTCTGGTATAGAAATGGTTTCAAAAGATATTTCATTAGCAGGAAGAATTATTGCTGCTTTCCCTGAAAATCTAACAGAAGAACAAAGAATAGGTGATCACTTAAGTGAACTTGGTGAATTAACTCAAGATCCAAATGTAAATATCGTTAAGTTACCTAACATCTCTGCTTCAATTCCACAATTAAAAGCTGCAATTGCGGAATTACAAGAGAAAGGTTATAACGTACCTAACTATGATGAATCTGAAGAGACAAAAGCAAGATACGCTAAGATTTTAGGTTCAGCTGTTAACCCAGTATTAAGAGAGGGTAACTCAGATAGAAGAGCTCCAAAAGCTGTTAAAAACTACGCAAAGAGTAACCCTCATAGAATGGGTGAATGGAAAAAAGATTCTAAAACTGATGTAGCACACATGGATAAAGATGATTTCTATGGTGCAGAAGTTTCAACTACTATGGAAAGTGAAAATGATGTTAAAATTTCTTTCTTTGACGAAGATGGGAAAGAAACAGTTTTAAAAGCTTCAACTCCTTTAGAAGCAGGTGAAATCATTGATGCAACAAGAATGAGAGCTGCATCTTTAAGAGAGTTTTACCAAAATGCAATTGATGAAGCTAAAGAGAGAGGAGTACTGTTATCTCTTCACTTAAAAGCTACTATGATGAAAGTTTCAGATCCTATTATGTTTGGATATGCAGTAAAAGTTTACTACAAAGATTTAATTGAAAAGCATAACGACTTATTTGAAGAGTTAGGTGTTAACTTCAATAATGGTATTGGTGACTTATATGCAAGATTAGATGAGTTAGATGAAGCTAAGAAAAATGAAATTTTAGCTGATATTGAAGCTGTATATGAAAAACAACCAAAACTTGCTATGGTTAACTCACATAAAGGTATTACTAACTTACACGTACCATCAGATGTAATTATTGATGCATCTATGCCTGCAATGATTAGAGGTGGTGGTAAAATGTGGAACTCTGATGATCAAGAAGAAGATACATTAGCAATGATTCCAGATAGATGTTATGCAAAATCTTTCCAAGCTGTTATTGATGATTGTAAAGAGAATGGTGCATTAGATCCAACTACAATGGGAACAGTACCAAATGTTGGTTTAATGGCTAAAAAAGCTGAAGAGTACGGAAGTCATGATAAAACTTTCCAAGCACCTGCAAAAGGTACAATCAAAGTTACTGATAAAGATAATAAAGAGATCTTCTCATTTGATGTTGAAGAGGGTGATATCTTTAGAATGTGTCAAACAAAAGATGCTCCAATCCAAGACTGGATTAAACTTGCAGTAACAAGATCAAGACAATCTAATACTCCTGCAATCTTCTGGTTAGATGAAAATAGAGCTCACGATGCAGAAATCATTAAAAAAGTTAACAAATACTTACCAGAGCATGATACAGATGGTTTAGATATCACTATTGCTGCTCCTGTAGATGCAACTAAGAGATCTTTAGAAAGAATGAGAGAAGGTTTAGATACTATTTCTGTAACTGGAAATGTATTAAGAGATTACAATACTGACTTATTCCCAATTTTAGAACTTGGTACAAGTGCTAAAATGCTATCAATTGTTCCATTAATGAAAGGTGGAGGATTATTTGAAACTGGTGCTGGTGGTTCTGCTCCTAAGCACGTTCAACAGTTACTAGAAGAGTCTTACTTAAGATGGGATTCATTAGGTGAATTTATGGCATTATCTGCTTCATTTGAGCATTTAGCAAACTCTCAAAACAATGAAAAAGCAAGAGTTTTAGCTGATACACTAGATAAAGCTACTGAAACATTCCTATTAGAAAATAAATCTCCAACTAGAAAGTTAGGTTCTATTGACAATAGAGGATCACACTTCTACTTAAGTATGTACTGGGCACAAGAACTAGCTAAGCAAGAAGAAAGTCCTGAATTAAAAGCTGAGTTTGAACCAATTGCAAAAGCAATGGCTGAAAATGAAGATAAAATTGTTGAAGAGTTAGTTTCAGTTCATGGTAAACCATCTGATATTGGTGGATACTACTTACCTGATGATGAAAAAGCATTTAAAGTAATGAGACCATCTGAAACATTAAACAATATCTTAGGAAACTAATTTACTTAGATTATATGAAGAGTTTCTCTTCATATAATCACACTTCTATTTATAAGCCCCTTCTTGATATAATCTACATACAATACAAACAAAAAATCAAATACAAGGTTACATATTTTGAATAATAAAAGAGTAGGAATTATTGGTGTAGGAAACGTTGGTTCAACTCTTGCTTTTAACTTAGCTTCTAAAAATATATGTTCATCAATTTTACTAAAAGATATTAGAGAAAATATAGTACAAGCTATGGCACTTGATATTTCACAAAGTGCCAATGCAGCAAACTCAAATACTGTTATTCAATCTTGCTTAGAGGATAAAGAGTTTAAAGATTGTGATATAGTAGTGGTAACAGCTGGAGTTGCAAGAAAACCTGGGATGAGTAGAGATGACCTTCTTCTAACAAATGCAAAAATTATGACACAAGTAATTCAAAGTACAATTACGTTTAATCCTAATGCAATAATAATAGTAGTTTCAAACCCTCTTGATGCAATGGTTTATACTGCACTAAAAGCTTCAAAGTATCCAAGAAACAAGATAATAGGTATGGCTGGAATTTTAGATAGTGCTAGAATGTCTCACTTTATTTTAGAAAAGCTTGGATATGGTGCAGGTCAAATTGAATCCTCTGTAATGGGTGGACACGGAGATGATATGGTTCCACTTCCTAATTTCTCAACAGTTGCAGGAGTACCTTTAAGTGAGGTTCTAAAAAAAGAGGATATTGATGATATTGTAAACAAAACAAAAAATGGTGGTGCCCAAATAGTGAAACTATTAGAAACAGGCTCTGCTTACTATGCACCTGCTTATGCAACATCTAAAATGGTTGAAGCAATACTTGAAGACAAAAAAGAGGTTTATCCTTGTGCTGTAAAACTTGAGGGTGAATATGGATACCATGATATTGTCTCTGGAGTTCCTATAATGCTTGGAAAAGATGGAGTAGAAAAGATTATTGAGTTAGATTTAAAAGAACAACAAAAAAAAGAGTTTGATAAGTCCATAAAAAGTGTTCAAGAACTAGTAGATGTTTTAGAAGAAAAATTCTTCTAATCATCTATATTGACTTTCTATTAACATTTAAATATACTATACCCCACTATACTATATAAGGTAGATTATATGATAAAAGAGAAAAAGATACTTTTAATCATTATTTTTAATTTAGCAATAATTATTGCTGAGATTGTATTTGGACTTATTTCTAATTCATTTGCTTTAATTGCAGATGCTCTACATAATGCAGGTGATGTTTTATCTGTTGTTGTAACATATATAGCAATAAGACTAGGTACAAGAACCACAACCTTTAAGCAAACCTTTGGCTACTTAAGAGCTGAAATGATGGCAGCATTTGTAAATACTCTATTTTTATATGTTACTATGATATATATGATTTATGAAGCTATAAATAGATTCTTTAATCCTGAGATAATAAACCCTATATATATGATTATTGTGGGAATTATTGCAGTAATAGCAAATGGGTTTAGTGCTTATATTCTAAATAACATAGGGGTTAGTTCTTGTTCACATGAACATAATCATCACCACCATGATGAAGATGCAAATATTAAATCAGCCTATTTACATATGCTAAGTGATGCACTTATATCAGTTGCAGTTGTTTTTGCTGGTCTATTTATATACTTTTTTGAAGTTTACTATATAGACTCAATACTAACTATTTTATTTAGTATTTATATT
>JASMTK010000072.1:0-8291 GCA_041694355.1 Arcobacteraceae bacterium
CAACTGAGTTAGTTAAAAATATACAATATATAGATAAAAGTAGCTTAATACATTTTATACAAAATGCAGATAAGATAACAGTCGTACCATTAAGCAAAAAACGGTGGCTGTTTAAACATAAAGATTTATTAGCTGAGTTTGCAGAGGTATTTGTCTATAATAAAAAGTTTCATACCATTGCTGTAGAATCAGATAATATGCAAGCTTTAAAAAATGCTATAAAAGACTTACAACTTAACAACTACAAAAATATAAATTACTATAAGTTTTTACAGTAAATATAAACTATATCTTTACATAATAATACTATAAAAACTAATTTCTTAACCTAATCCAAAACAAATAAATAATACTATAATAGTAAAATTTACTTTAGGTTTGAAATTATGAAAAAATCACAGAAGTGCTTATTGTAACTGCTGATAGTTTAGAACTAGAACTAAGTGCACTAAATCAACTACAAATAGAAATTGAACTATTTAGGAATACTTAATAGTTTGTCAAGGGAAAATATGAATAGTCAAAATATAAAAAAAGTATTTAAAGAGCTTTTTGATAGTTGGAATATTTTAAAACAGAATAGACATTTTAATAAAAAAACAATTGGTATAAAAGAAAGAGATATTGTTTTTATTTATATGGGACAAAATGTAGGCTATGAGCAAGATGGAAAAGGTGAAGAGTTTTTGAGACCAGTTGTTATAACTAAAGCTTTTAATAAAGATATGTTTTTAGGTATAGCACTAACTACAAAACTAAAAGAAGATAGGTATCATTTTAAATTTAGCTTTACAAATAAAAACAATACCCTTGTAAATAATTGTGCCATATTATCACAAGTAAAGTTTTATGATACAAAACGAATAAAATATAAAACAGGGACAATGAATATAAATGATTTTAAAAATATGTATGAAAAATTTTTAGAAGTAATAGAACCAAGATGTGTAACTCCCACGTAAAGTGGGAGAGCCCCGAAGGGATTCAATGTAAAAATTATATCAAAATGAATATATAATGTCAAATTTTGAAGTTTTTATGATTTAAATTGCAAGTTTAGGAGCTAGTTTGAAAGACTTGTGTAAAAATGATAGGTGTGATTTCCCATGTGGAAGTACTAAAAGAGAGAATCCCATTGCAGATAAAGGTAGAGCCTAAGGGTGATGGGACAAATGAGGTTGTTCTATGAATGAGTTGATAATAGATGATGAGATAAAAAATAAAATATATACTATAAGAGACATGCAAGTTATGATCGATAGAGATTTAGCAAAACTTTATGGTGTAGAAACAAAAGTATTTAATCAAGCAGTTAAAAGAAATATAGAAAGATTTCCTAGTGATTTTATGTTTCAACTCTCTAAAGATGAATTTGAAAATTGGAGGTCACAAATTGTGACCTCCAATTCTAATAAAATGGGATTAAGAAGACCACCATATGCTTTTACTGAACAAGGTGTTTCAATGTTGAGTGCTGTTTTAAAAAGTGATGTAGCAGTAAACATAAGTGTTAGAATCATAAGAGCCTTTGTAAATATGAGAAAAGTTATCTCAAATAATAGTTTACTTTATCAAAGATTAGACAATCTAGAAAGAAAACAAATTTTAAATGATGAAAAATTTGAAAAACTTTTTGATGCTTTAGAAGATAAAACCATCAAACCAAAGCAAGGGATATTTTACGATGGTCAAATGTTTGATGCTTATAGTTTTGTATCAGATTTAATAAGAAGTGCAAAAATTAAGATAATACTCATAGATAACTTTTGTGATGATAGTGTCCTAACACTATTTTCAAAAAATCAAAATATAGAAGTGACTATATATACAAAAAACATATCAAAACAGCTAAACCTAGACTTACAAAAATACAACTCTCAGTATAAACCTATAGAGATAAAAAAGTTTGAAAACTCTCACGATAGGTTTTTGATAATAGATGATAAAGAGCTTTACCACATAGGGGCAAGTTTGAAAGACTTGGGTAAAAGGTGGTTCGCTTTTTCTAAGATGGATTTAGGGAGTTTTGATGTTTTGGGTAGGTTGGAAAAATGATAGTTAGAAAGATGGTAGGTGTGATTTCCCATGTGGAAGCACTAAAAGAGAGAATTCCATTGCAGATAAAGGTTGAGCTTAAGGGTGATGGGACAAGTTAGTTGGAATAAAATATAATTAATAAAAACTTATAGTTAAGGAAAGTATTATGCTAAATAGAGGTTCGCAATGGAGAAAATTTGATTTTCATATTCATACTCCAGCATCAGTATTAAATAATCAGTTTGGAGACAACTGGGATAATTATGTAAGTACATTATTTAAGAAAGCAATTGAGAAAAATATTTTTGCAATAGGTATTACTGATTATCTTTCTATAAATGGTTACAAAAAAATAAAAAATGAATATCTTGATAATCAAGAAAAATTACTTACTTTATTCTCTCAGGAAGAAATAGAAAAAATAAAAGATATATTAGTTTTCCCAAATATTGAATTTAGATTAAAAAAATATATAGGGGAAAGTGCAATAAATTTTCATATATTTTTTTCAGACAAAGTATCTATACAAAATATTGAAGAAAATTTTCTTTATGAGTTATGTTTTGAATATTCTGCTACACCGGGCAGTTCTGCAGAAACTAGAAGATTAACAAAAACAAATTTGGAAGATTTAGGTCAGAGATTACAAAATGAACATGAACGATTTCGTTCTGACCCAAGTACTTTATTTACAGGTACTAATAATGCGAAGGTAGATGATTCAAAAATAATTGAAGTATTGAATAGTAAAGATAGTATTTTCAAAAATAAATATTTTTTTGCTATACCTTCAGATGAAGATTTAAGTTCCATTTCGTGGAATACGCAAGGTCATAATGATAGAAAACTATTAATACAAAAGTCACACTTTTTAATGAGTGGCAATCCAAATACTGTAAAATGGGGTTTAGGAGAATTCAATGATACTAAAGAGGAATATATTTCAGAATTCAAGAGTTTAAAACCTACTTTATGGGGTTCTGATGCACATGATTTTGATAAGTTATTTGAACCTGATTTGGAACGTTATACTTGGATAAAGTCAGAAAATACATTTGAAGGTATTCGTCAAGTTTTATTTGAACCTGATAGAGTTAAAATTTTTAATACAGCACCAAATAGTAAAAATGCATATCAAGTTATGAAAGAAATAAAATTTATTGATTCTTCTAATTCCATTTTTAATAATGAATTTGCAATAGGTTTAAATCCAGACCTAAATTCAATAATTGGAGGTAAGTCATCAGGAAAATCTTTATTACTTTTTCATATTGCTAAGTCTACGATGGAAAAAGTTAAATTTGATGCTATGGCTTCATTAGATACTTTTCAGACTTATAGTGATTTATCAACTATAGATTTAGAAATTCTTTGGGAAGATGGTTTTATATCAAAATTATCAGGTTCAGATGATAAAAGACCAGTTGTATATATTCCTCAAATGTATTTAAATTTTATGGCAGAAAAAAGAGATAGAAATCAGGACTTTAAGGAAACTATAGAAGATATATTAAAAAGTAATGATGGTTATAGTGAGTTTTTACAGTTAAAATCTCTTGAGATTTTAACCATAGAAAAAGAGATAGACAATAATATAAAAACTTTTTTTTCTCAAAAGTCAAAACTTCAAAGTTTAAAAATTGAATTATCTCAATTAGGTGATAAAAATGCCATATTACATAATATAGAACAAATTAAAATAGATTTAGAAGTTTTAAAAAACAATTCAGGTTTTTCAGAGGAAGAAATAAAACAATATACTGAATTACAAGAAGAAAATAAATCTATTGATAAGAGAAGAAATGATTTACTTTTAGAAAAAAGTTTATTATCTGAATTATATGAAAAAACTACAAAACTAAATACTAGAATTGAAGAGTTTATAAAAGAAGAATATAGTGACTTAAAGTTTAAATTTAACTCAGAATATTTTGTAAGTATTATTGAAACAAAAATAGGACAGATAATACATGGAATTACAGCAAGTAATAATAGTTATCTAGGAACTTATCCTTTTAATCAAGCAGAATTAGATAAAGAAATAGAAAATATCAATTCTAAAATTATAAAAAATAATTCTCTTCTTGAACCATTAAATAAAAAAATGATAAACCTAGAGATATTAAAGAAAAAAGAGGAAGAATTAAAAAGTGAAGAGGCAAAAATAGTTTTAATTGAGTCAAAAGAAGAAGAAATAAGAAAGCAACTACAATTAATTAATATTAATACTGTAACTCAAAAATATATTGAGTTATTAAATATATATAGAACTATTAAAGAGAAAAATGATGAATATAAAAATATATCTAGTTCAATTGAACTTTTTAGTGAAGTAACTTTTAATATAGAAAACTTTGAAAGAGACTTTTCAAATTTTATTACAAAGAATAGGAATTTAGAAGGCATTTTTGATGGTCATGGATTCATTGCTAATAATTTTGTGTTTAATGAAAGTGAACACATTAGTAATATAAATTATATATGTAATAAACTTTTAGAAGATGGAAGTTTATCTTTTAATCAATCAAAAAGAATAGAAGAGATTTTTCCAGCATTATTTAAAAACTATTTTGATATATCGTACGACTTAATACAAGATGGTGATAGACTAGGTCATATGTCACCTGGAAAAAAAGGAATAATACTATTCCAATTATTTTTACATATGAGCTCTTCAAAAAATCCAATACTTATTGATCAACCTGAAGATAATCTTGATAATAGAACTGTATATCAAGAACTTAATGATTTTATAAAAGAAAAGAAAATTGAACGTCAAATTATAATTGTATCGCACAATTCAAATTTAGTTGTTTCTACTGACTCTGAAAACGTTATTGTAGCTCATCAAAATGCTTCCTCCTCACAGAGACCTAAGTTCGAGTATATTAATGGACCATTAGAAAATACATTTATTGATAATAATCCAGGCAAACATATACTTGAAAAACAAGGAATACGAGAACATGTTTGTGAAATTTTAGAAGGCGGAGTTGAGGCATTTAAAAAAAGAGAAGAGAAATATAATATATAAAATGACCCTCTCTAAATCCCTCTACACAAAAGGCATCCAATGCCCCAAAGCACTTTGGCTCAAAAAATACAAGCCAAGTGTTTTAACACCACCAGATGAGCAAGCACAAGCTATATTTGAGACAGGAAATATAGTAGGAGACTTAGCATGCCAGCTTTTTCCTGATGGGAAAGAAGTGCTATACACTACAAATTATGATGAGATGATAGCTACTACAAAAGAGTGGATGCAAGAGGGTGTATCAAATATCTACGAAGCTACTTTTAATTACGAGAGCATACTTATCATGGTAGATATTTTAAATGTAGAGAGTGATGGTGTATCTATCTATGAGGTTAAAAGTTCCACTGAGGTAAAAGATATCTATCTTCATGATGTATCTATTCAGTATTATGTTTTACAAAACTTAGGTTTTAGTATAAAAAGTGCAAGTGTAGTACATATAAACAATGAGTATGTAAGAGGTGTGAGTTTAGAACTAGACAAACTATTTAAGATAGTTGATGTCACAAGTGAAGTACAAAACCTACAGTTAAATATCCCAAGCATATTAAAAGAGTTTGAAACTTATCTTGAAGATAAAGTAAATGAGCCACATATAGATATAGGAAAACATTGTAACAAACCTTATGAGTGTGATGCTAAAAACTATTGTTGGAAAGTTCAAAGACAGATACCTGAGTACTCTCTATTTAATATTTTCAATATAGGAAGTAAAAAGCAAGTTGAACTTTACAATCAAGGTATCATAGATATAGAAGATATCCCAGATGATTTTGATATGACTGCAAATCAAGCTCAAGCAGTAGAAAACTACAAATTAAAAGCAAGCTATATAGACAAAGAAAATATCAAAGCTTTTTTAGAAAACCTCACATACCCAATCTATCACTTAGACTTTGAAACCTACCAACAAGCAATACCAGAGTACAAAGGTATAAAACCCTTCGAGCAAATCCCTTTTCAATACTCACTTCATATAGAGCATGAAGATGATACCCTAATCCATAAAGAGTATTTGAGCAAGCATTGTGTAGATTGTAGATATGAGTTAGCACAAAAACTATGTGAAGATATCCCAAGTGATGTTACAGTACTAGCTTACAATATGAGTTTTGAAAAAGGTGTGATAAAAAGACTAGTAAACCTTTTCCCAAATCTTAGTATTCATTTATTAGCCATAAATGAAAATATGCAAGACCTAATGGTACCTTTTCAAAAGAAATGGTATGTAAACCCAAGTATGCAAGGAAGCTACTCTATCAAGTATGTGTTGCCAGCACTTGAACCGGAGTTTGAAAAAGCCTATAAAGAGTTAGATAGTGTACAAAATGGAAGTCAAGCTATGAATGCCTTTGCAAATCTTAGTAACCTTGATGAGGTAAGTAAAGAGAAGATGAGAACTTCACTTTTAGAGTATTGTAAACTTGATACTTTGGCTATGGTGAAGATATTAAATAAATTAAAAAAGATATAGAACAAAAACTTTTTAAGGTCAGATACTTTTTATGATTCTATTTATACAGAGTTTACACATAGTCCCAAGAAGGTTTTAACAGCTGCTGCAAAACTATTTATAAATAAAATGCCATCAACAAAAGAGATTAGAAATATAGGGAATATTTTAGTAGCAGAACACAAACCTATAAATATTGATTACGATGCTAAATATAAAATCAAAAAAGAAATAGAAAAACCTATTTACCATGAAAAAAATATGAAAAAATTTAAAGATATTAAAAGCTCAAAAAAATACATGGGAAATGAAATGCTGAGTCTTATCTGTATTGGCTGTGGAAAAGAACAAAGAAAAGGTTTAAAAACTTTTAGTACAAAAGAGGTTTTTTGCAATCATTGCAAAGTGTAAGATTTTTGAGTAAAAATATTTTTTAATGTTATTATATATTAACGGTTTACCAATATCAGTAAAACGATAAAAAATCTATTAAAAGGTTTTATTTTGGAACAAGAGTATAACAGTTGGAATAATATTAAAAAAGATATAGCAAAAGAAAATATATTTGTAGGATTTAAAAATAGAGATATATTTTATATGAATATGGGAAAGAATATTGGCTTTGAGCAAGATGGCAAAGGTGAAAACTTTGTTCGTCCAGTTGTTATTGTAAAAGGATTTAACAAAAATATGTTTTTTGGTATTCCTTTATCTACTAAGATAAAAGAGGGTAAGTTTTATTATAGATTTACATTTTGTAAAAAGGATAAAGAAGTAGAAAATATTGCGTTGTTATCTCAGATGAGACTTTTTAGTACAAAAAGACTTTTAAATAAAATTGGTATGATGAAGATAAATGATTTTGAAAATATGAAAAATAAGTTTAAAGAGTTGATAGATTAACCCCATCAAAAAGATGGGTCGTCCCGTAGGAATTTAGGATTAAATTATAACACAAATTATAAATAAATGCAACAACAAGCTAATTGTATTAAAACAATCCATAATATTGACTTTGTAGTATAAAGGTACTACAATTTATAAAAATATAAGGATTCTATTATGACTTTAGATTCAACAGTAAGAGCAAGAGTAGAAAATAAACTAAAAATAAAGTAATTTATGACACTCATAAAGAAAACAACAGCCTACATCATAACAATACCACTATTTACTATCTGGCTACTTTTTTGCTTCCTCATTTCTCTTATTGGTTCACTTCTTTATAAAAAAAGAGTTCATATCGATTTGGATAGAGTGAAGAAAAGAGAGACTATTTGTAGTGTGTTAAATAGCAAAAAATACCTAAGTGATGAAGAATATGAGTTTGAGACTGTTGAGGTGGCTTCACTTTATGATGAGCTTACTTTCAGAGGATATTTGTTTGTTCTTTCACCTGTGATATTTTTACTAAAGCATTTTAGTTTTGCTGATGGTTTTGTTTTTTATCTTGTAAAAAAGTGGATGTATATACATAAATTTCAAAGACAACACAAGAAAAAACCAAAAAGTTTTTTCTCTGCTCTTATGTCTTTGTGTGTTTTACTTGCCTTTTTTGTAGGGCAGGTTTTGTATAGGTTAAAACCTTAAAACCCTTTTTTATTCTCCAAAAAGTACATTCTCTTTTTGATGTATGATTTTAGATGTAAAGAAGTTTACAACTAAGATAGTAAGTATTGGTATTAGTAAGAAATAAAGCACTAGTATATCAGCTCTAAAATCCCAATACGACTCAAAAAGCAAACTACTTATAAAATACGAACC
>JASMTK010000073.1:0-42856 GCA_041694355.1 Arcobacteraceae bacterium
TATACTCAACTTGCTGGTGGCTATAGAGAAGTGGAAATACCCGGCTCCATTCCGAACCCGGAAGTCAAGCGCTTCATCGCTGATAATACTGCAGGTTTCACTTGTGGAAACGTAGGCCGCTGCCAGCTCTTGAGTATTTATTGTTTCTAAAAAAGATATTATCTTTTTAAGGCACTTATTTATTTGAAGCCAAACCTTGTTTAACTCCCTGAAGTTATCCGTGGTTTGGCTTTTTTTTAGCTCGTTTTTTACCTCCCTTTTTATCTGCTTTTACTTTATCTTTATTGGAATATTTATCTCTACTTTAAAGTCATCTTTTTTTATTAAATGATTTTTATAATAAATTACATAACTAGGTAATGTTGTTGCTTCATATGGTGAGTCTTTTAACCATTCTTGATATATATACCTTATAGCATTTAATATATCACCATATTCACCTTCATATATAAAATTTACACATAGGCTTTTAGGAATAGTAAAACTTGATAACTCCTCAATTATTTGATTTTCGTCTATTTGAATTGCAGCTACATAGTGGCATTTTTCTTTTTCAACAATACTTGGATTATCATGATATAGTCCAATTTCATTGTTTTTATTAAGATCATATTTTGTTTTTACAGCTCTAATAAATTGCCAAGTCTCTTTTAGTTTTTCGTTGTATCCTTTATGTCTAATGTATGCACATCTAATATTCGGTTTTGTTACTATGTCTATTTGGGCATTTATATCTTTTATGTTTATATCCTTTAAAATCTTTTTTGTATGTTCTAAATATTTACCTTTTCTCCAATCTTTTGGTGTAAAGTTAAATTTTTCTTTGAATGATTTTGTAAAGGAGGAGTGAGAACTATAACCACATTGTCTATAGATATCAGATATTGATGAATTTTCATTTGAAATAAGAAGATTTGCTGCTTTTTGTAATCTAATAGAACTAATAAAGTTATTTAAAGTATCATTTGCTTCATTTTTAAATATTCTATGGAAATGGTATTTTGATATATTATTCTCATAGGCTAGTTCTTCTAAAGTTATATTTGTATCAATGTTTTTATAAATATAGTAGACACTATTGTTGAATATTTCTTTATAGTTTTTTATTGTTTGCTTTTTCATATTAAGATTGTATCAAAAAAAGCAATATAGAACAAAAAAAGTGCTTTATTTAATAAAGAATAATTTTTCATATTCTACTAAAATACTTTTTATTTAGGAGTATTATATGAGTAAAAAAATAAAAAGATCATATATAAGAGAGATTTTAGATGCAATTGATGAAAACACAATTTCTTTTGCAGGTGGGGTACCCAATGATGAGCTTTTCCCAATAGATAAATTATCTAAGTGTGTTAATAAAATTAGTAATAAAAGAGCTGCATATCAGTACAGTTCTTCTTTTGGTTTAGAAAAGTTAAGAGAACAAATAGCTGATATTTATACAAATAGGCTAAATTTTCCAACTACAAAAGATGAGATTTTAATAACTACGGGCAGTCAACAGGCAATTGATTTAATTAATAAATGTAATAAAGATAAAGATGTTATTGTACAAAGTCCTACTTATATTGGTGCATTATCATCTTTTAAAGTGTCAAATATAAAATTGAAATCATTTAAACATATTGATGAACTTGATTCTATTTTAGATAATAGAACTATTTTATATATTATGTCGGATTTTCAAAATCCAAATACAAAATCTTATTGTATTAAAGAACGAAATAGGATTTTAAGTAGTTTAGAAAAGTCAAACTCTTATTTGATTGAAGATGGTGCATATATTTTTTTGAATTTTAAAAATACTTTAAATAAGCAGATATCTAGTGAATATTCAAACTCATATCATCTTGGTTCCTTTTCAAAGATATTATCACCTGGTCTAAGAGTTGGTTGGATTAGAGCCTCAGAGACTTTAATAAATGAACTTATTATTCCAAAAGAGAGTTTAGATCTTCATACATCTACTTTTTCACAAATGCTTATTAGTGAATTTATTAATAGTTATGATTTATTTGAACATATTGAGAAGATTAAGTTTGATTATCAAAAGAAGATGCAGTTTATGAGTAGCTGTTTAAAAAAGTATATTCCATCTTTTAAGTTTAAAGAGCCATCAGGTGGAATGTTTATATATGGAGAATTTGAAACAGATAGTATGTCAATAGCAAAAAGTGCATTAAAGAAAAATGTAGCAATTGTACCCAGTGAAGTTTTTCTTTTAGATGCAAAATCAAATGAAGCAAGATTAAATTTTACTAATTCAAGCTTTTATGAAATTGAAAAAGGAGTTAAAATACTTAAAGAATGTATTTAAAAAAAGAATAAAATTATCTATTTTGTAAAAAATACAATATTTTTATAATAAATTCACAACTTTTGTAAAAAAAACTAATTTTTTATATTAATTTTTACTTAATTTTTAGTATAATTCGCCCTTAAATTTAGAATAAGGACAAGGTTGTGAACTTTTTCAAGTTAAAGGAACATAATACTAATGTTGCTACTGAGTTTTCAGCAGGTTTTACAACATTTTTAACGATGATGTATATCGTGCCTGTAAATGGATTTATTTTAGCTGATGCAGGTCTTCCTATGGATGCTGTTGTTACTGCTACAGCTTTAATCACTATTTTAGCTACATTATTATCAGGATTATGGTCAAATACTCCAATTGCTATGAGTGTTGGTATGGGATTAAATGCATACTTCTCATATGGTCTTGTACTAGGGATGAAAATGCCTTGGGAAACTGCTTTAGGTATTGTATTTTTATCAGGATTGCTTTTTGTTTTATTATCTTTGACCAATTTTAGAGTTTGGATAATGACCTCTATTCCAATGAGTTTAAGAAGAGCTATTAGTGCTGGTATTGGGTCTTTTATAGCATTTATTGGATTAAAACAAATGGGAATGATTACTGCAAATGAAGCTACATTAGTTTCATTAGGTGATTTTTCAAATCCTAATGTTTTATTAGGAGTTTTAGGTTTATGTTTATCTTTTTTATTTTATGCTTATAGACTAAAAGCTGCATTTATTCTTTCAATTGTAATAACATCTATAGTTGGTTGGTCATTTGGTATCGCACCTACTCCTACAGCTGTAGTTTCAGCACCTGCTTCAATTGAACCAATTTTATTTAAATTAGATATCTTAAGTGCATTAACATTTTCATTACTTCCTGTGATTTTAACTTTTTTAATTACTGATATGTTTGATACATTGGGTACTTTAACTGGTGTAGGAACAAGAGCTAAACTTTTTCAACAAAATAATAAAGATGACAAATCATTACAAAAAACTTTAGAAGCTGATGCTGCTGCAACTACATTTGGTAGTTTATTAGGAGTTTCAACGACTACTGCTTTTATTGAAAGTGCATCTGGAGTTGAAGAGGGTGGTAGAACAGGTTTAACAGCTGTATTTACAGCTCTTTTCTTTGTTGCTACGCTATTTATGTTGCCTATATTTAAATCCATACCATCAAATGCAATTTATCCTGTATTAGTTGTTGTTGGTGTTTTAATGTTTACTGAGTTAGGAAAAATTAATTTTGAAGACTCTGACTTAGCTACTAGTGCAGGTGCATTTTTAATTGTGATTTTAATGCCTCTTACATTTTCAATCACAAATGGAATCGCAGCAGGTTTTTTAGTTTATACACTAATTAAAATTGGAAAAAAACAATTCGAAGACTTAAATTTAGGTATTTTAGTTATTACCTTTATTAGTGCTTTAGCATTTATTTTATAAGGATACTTTTTGGAAAAACTTTATTATAGTTATGAATTATTTAAAGAAGATACTCAAAAATTAGTTAATAGTTGTAGAGACTATGAACCAGATATTTTATTAGCAGTTGCAAGAGGTGGTTTAACTCTTTCTCATGTTATGGCACAAGCTTTAGATATGAGAAATTTATATTCGTTAAACTCGATTCATTATGAGGGGGATTTGAAATTAGATACATTCAATATCTTTAATATTCCTGATTTATCCCATGCAAAAAAAGTTTTAGTAATTGATGATATAGTTGATTCAGGTGAGACTATGAGAGAAATCTTGAAGATTTTAAATGATAAGTTTCCAAACGTTGAATTTAAATTAGCAACCTTATTTTATAAAAAAAGTGCAGTATTACAACCTGATTATACTGTAAGAGAAGCAACACAATGGATTGACTTTTTCTGGGAAGTTGATGTAGATTAAAATTAAAATAGGTGTTTACTTTATAATCTATAGAGTAAATACCTATAAAATATTACTAATATAGATAAAAATAAACATATTTTAGCTAGCTTTAATAAGTTATTTGTATAATTTCAAAAAATAACATTAACAGGTATAAGAATGACATTTATTGAATTTAAAAAACTACTTCTAGACGCCGAACTGACTATACCAAAATTTACTGCTTTAATTAAGGTAAGTGAAAAGAATATTCAAGCTTATAAAAAGAAAAAAGAGGTACCTAATGCTATTGGTGCATTAGCAGCTTGTTTTGCTAAAATGAATCAAGAGGGTATTGACTATAGAACTTTAATAAATGATTTAGAGTTAAAAAAGAAAGAGAAAAAGGGTGCAGGTTTTTCTTCAAAAGATAAAAAAGATAAGAAAGAAAAAAAATAAAATCTTAATTTAAACCTATAGTCTTAACATTTTTTTGATATACTTCCCAAAAAATTATTGGGAAAATAAATGACATTAAATAAAAATTCAAAACTATTATTTGCAATAGCATCAATCTATTTTGCACTGGCTATTGCAATTGGTGCATTTGGTGCACATGGTTTAGAAAAACTAGTAACTCCTAAACTATTAGAAACTTACAATACAGGTGTACAGTACCATTTTTACAACACATTGGGACTTATGTGTATAGCTATTTTATTAACTTTTAAAGAGTCTAAAAAAATATTTTTAGCAGCTTGGTTAGTTATAATAGGTATGACTATATTCTCTTTTTCATTATATTTATTAGTGATTTTAAATAAGCCAATTTTAGGTGCAATTACTCCTATTGGAGGTACATTATTAATTATCGCATGGATTTTAGTAACTATTGGTATTTTAAAGGATTAAAAAAGTGACTGCCATACAGTATATAGAAAAGATTAGAGATGCAAAATGGTTCTCTAATTTAACTACATTTATCATTATTGCTTATGCTTCAATATTAGGTTTTAAAACATTAGATGAAGTTAAGGTTGAGTATGATCTTTTTTTAGTTGTTGCTGATTATTTTGTAACAATATATTTTGTTTTTGAACTTGCAATTAAGATGGTTGCAGAAAAAAGATTAATAAACTTTTTTAAATCTGGTTGGAATATATTTGATTTTGTGATTGTAGTAATTACTTTATTGCCTTTAGAGTCTTCAAGTTTCGCAGCTATTGCTAGATTGATGAGAGTATTTAGGATATTAAGACTGTTTACAGCAAGACCTGAGTTAAAAGCAATTATTGATATGCTTATTAAAGCTATTCCTTCAATCATTGATATTGTAATATTGATGTTTATAATTTTCTATATTTATGCAATTATTGGAAGTTTCTTCTTTGTTGATTTACCATCTGGATTATGGGAGAACTTCTTGATATCTATGCTAACACTATTTAGAGTGTTAACATTTGAGGATTGGACCGATGTTATGTATGAAGCTATGGAGGTTTATCCATGGGCTTGGGTTTATTTTGTATCATTTGTAATTATTGCTGCATTTGTATTTATAAATCTTTTTATTGCTGTTATAATTGGAGAGATGCAAAAACTGCAAGACTCTGATATGAAAGATGAGATACATGAAGATAGTGAAAAACTTGATTTGTTACTTAAAGAGATAAAAGATTTAAAACAAGAAGTAAAAGAGTTAAAAAAAGATAAGAGTGGTAATGAAGTTTAGTATTTTAGGAGCAGGGTGGTTAGGTTCTGCTCTTGCATTAGCTTTAAAAAGTAAATATGAAATAAAGGTTAGTTTACGAAATAGCTTAAAAGAGCAGGCTTTTAAAGAACAAGGATATAAAACATATATCTTAAATGAGGATAATTATTTAAATTTAAAAGAACTTCTTGATAGTGATTATATTTTTATAAACTTTCCTCCCTCAAAGTTTGAGAACTACTTAAAGTTTATAGAAACAATAGTTGATAATATTGATAAAAGTAGAATTAGAAAGGTTTTTTTTGTAAGTTCTACTTCAATATATCCATCAAATGAAGATGTTTATGATGAGTCTTTTAATATTAGAAGAGATGAATCCAAAGCTATAGTTTTTGATGCTGAAGAAATTGCTAAAACAAAAAGTGATGTGATATTAAGAGCAGCAGGTCTTATGGGCTATGATAGAGTAGCTGGTAAGATGTTTAGCAATAGGATTGTAAAATCATCAAACAAGAAAATAAATCATGTACATAGGGATGATGTAATTGAAGCTGTGAAATTTATCATTCAAAAAGATATAAATGGTATATTTAATCTATGTGCACCTATTCATCCATTAAGAGATGAGTTATATATAAGTAATGCAGAAAAATATAATTTTACTAAACCAATTATAGAGTTAAAAGAAGAGTTTTTAAATAGAGTTATTGATGGAAGTAAGATTGAGAAATATGGGTTTAGATATAAGTATCAAAACCCAATGAACTTTTAAATACTAGTATTAAAAGCTCTATCTCCTGCATCACCAAGTCCAGGTCTAATGTAGTTGTTTTCATCTAGTCTTTCATCTATTTGAGCAATATAAATATTAACATCTGGATGAGCATCTTGAACTCTTTTTACTCCCTCAGGGCATCCTAAAATATTTAAAGATAATATATTTTTAGCACCTTTATTTTTTAGATAATCAATAGCATCTACAAGTGAACCACCTGTTGCTACCATTGGATCTAGTAGTAAAACTGTTTTATCTTCTAAATCAGGGATATTTTCATAAAATAGTTTACTTTGAGCAGTTTGTTCATCTCTTTTCATTGCTAAAAAACCACTTCTTGCATATGGAAGTGTTCTTAATATACCTGTTAACATTGGCTCACCTGCTCTTAATATTGGTACTAAAACAAGTTTTTGTACTTCAATCATTTCAACATCTAAATCACCCTGCCAAGTGTTTATGTTTTTTGTAATAGTCTTAAAATCACTTAGTGCTTCAGATGCAATAATTCTTGATAACTCTTCAATTGTAAGTCTAAACTCATTTGAAGCAGTTCTTGTATCTCTTAGTCTATTTACTAAGTGTTTTACAACTACATTTGTACTCTCTTTATACATAATAATTCCTACGTGCAAAATTTAAAGTTTCAATAATACTGAAAAATCACTTATAAGTTGCATATTTAAGTTTAATATATTACATATAAGAATTTAGATATTATAAAAGGTTTGAATTTTTTTACAAGAGGGAATATGAACTCAACTGACTATAATTTTAGATTGAAAGACTCAATTATTGGGATTCAGTTTTTGTTTGTAGCTTTTGGTGCTTTAGTCCTAGTTCCTATTTTAACTGGACTTAACCCAAGTGTTGCATTGTTTACTGCTGGTGTTGGAACTTTACTTTTCCAATTAATTAATAAAGAATCAATTCCTCCTATTTTCTTAGCATCATCTTTTGCTTTTATTGCTCCAATTTCTCATGGAGTTGAAAAATGGGGTATTGCCGCTACTATGTCAGGGCTTTTCGCTGCTGGTATTTTTTATGTTGTTTTAAGTTTTCTTATCAGATTAAAGGGTGATAACTTTTTACATAAACTTCTGCCACCTGTTGTTGTTGGCCCTGTTATTATGTCTATAGGTCTTATTTTATCTCCTGTTGCAGTTAATATGGCTATGGGAAAAACAGGTGATGGTTCTGCTGTTTTAGTTCCATTTGAAACGGCAATTATTATCTCTATGGTGTCGTTACTTGTTACAGTTGTTATGTCACTTATGGGAAAAGGTATATTTAAATTTATACCTATTTTATTTGGTATTATTATTGGATATATCTTATCACTTATTTATGGAATAGTAGATTTTAAACCTTTACATGATGCTGCTTGGTTTGCAATACCTGAATTTACAGCTCCAACATTTAGTTGGGAAGCAATTTTATTTATTCTACCTATTGCAATTGCTCCTGCTATTGAGCATATTGGTGATATGTTAGCTATTTCAAATGTAACAAAAAGAGACTATTTAAAGAAACCAGGTTTAAAAAACACTTTATTAGGTGATGGATTGGCAACTTCAGTTGCTTCACTATTTGGTGGGCCACCAAATACAACTTATTCGGAGGTTACTGGTGCTGTAACTGTGACAAAAGCATATAATCCTGCTATTATGACATGGGCTGCATTAGCTGCAATTGCTTTAGCTTTTGTTGGTAAATTAGGTGGTTTCCTTGCTACAATTCCAACTCCTGTTATGGGTGGAATAATGTTATTATTATTTGGTACTATTGCAACTTTAGGTATCTCTACACTTGTTAAAGTTAAAACTGACTTTTCTTGTCCAAGAAATATGACAATTGTTTCTATAATTTTAGTTTTTTCAATTGGAGGAATGACATTTAACTTTGGTGGAGTACCTTTTTCTGGAATAGGACTTGGTGCTATTATAGGAATTATTCTGAATTTACTATTACCACAACCAAAAGATGAAGAGTAAAACAAGGCAACTATTTGCTTTGTTTTACAAAATTCAAAAAAAATTGAAATTTTTTATGAAACTTTTGTGTAATTAATCTGAAATTTATTGTAATTTATGTAAAATTATCTCGTTAAAAAAGAGAGGTAATAGAAGACTCCTAAATAAAAGTTAAAATTAAGTCTTAACCCTTAGTTTTATGAATAAACCTAATACTTAAATCCACTTCTATTACTCTTATCTTTTTTGCTAATTGTGAAGTGAGCTATGTAATAATCAAAACAGATGTAGTTTTTTATATACTTTTACTACATGTTGTATCCTGAAAATAAGGTTATTATTAATATTATAAATTCTTCTTTCTTTTGTAGTGACCTAATACTCTTTAATATACCAATTACATAGCTTTTACTTCATTTTTTATCCTAAAAAAATCTAGTTTACACAGAATAAACAAACAATATATTATAATTGTTACTATTAATTACATAGGAACTTTTATGAAGATACTTTTACTTGAAGATGATTTGGCATTAAATGATTTATTAAATGAGCACTTAGAAGATAGAGAATTTGATGTAACTTTATGTACAAATGGACAAGAGGCTTTAGAGTATCTTGTGGATGAAAAATTTGATTTAACTATTTTAGATATAAATACTCCTGGAATTACAGGAATTGAAGTACTTAAAAGACTTAGAAATGAGTATAAAAATAATACCCCAACTATAGTAATAACAGCATATCAAGATACAAACTATTTAAAAGAGTCTTTTGAAAATGGTGTAGATGATTATATAAAAAAACCTTTTGACTTAGAGGAGTTAGACCAAAGAATAAATAAACTTTGTAAGCTTTTTTCAATTGAACAGAAAAACAGTATGAGTATTAGTTCTGATATTGAGTTTATACCTGATGAGTGTTTAATATGTAAAGGGGATAGTAAAATTAGTGTGGCTTTGAAAGAAAGAGATATTTTAAAGTATTTTTTAACACATAAAAATAGAGTAATTTCAAGTGATGAGTTGCTTCAAAATATTTGGAGTTATGATGATATGCCAACTGATGCAACAATAAGAGTTTATATTAAAAATTTAAGGGGCATAGTTGGAAAAGATAGAATACAAACGATAAGAGGTATAGGGTATAAGTTTGAATAAAAATGAGAAAAAAGCACTAATCAGCTTTCTTAGTATATATGTGGGATCTGCACTTTTTTTGATTAGTATTATGCTTTATATTTATTACAACAAAGAGGTTAGAAGTTTAGAGGATAGTTGTAGTATGGAGTTGAGTAATGTAGCTATGAAAATCAAAAGTGATATTATAGATAGTTATATGAAAAAAGAGAAATATATCCCTAATAAGTTAGATAATGAACATGTTAGATATGCCTTATATGATAGAGATAAAAAGCTAGTTTTCTCTCATTTAGAGGGACAAGAGTATGTGAATCTTGAAAAAAGTATATATGTAAAAGATATTTATGATTATAATATTTTAACAATAAGTGATAATAGAGTACCAATAAAATATATTGTATTAGAGTCTTGTAGAGAGTTTGAAAGCAAAAATAGACTTAAGGTTTATATTATCATTGTATTTATCTTAAGTGCAGTTTTTATTGGTTTTATTGCTTACTTATTAGCAAAAATTCTTTTAAAGCCTGTTAGGGAAAAAGTTGAGCATTTAAATAGATTCATTAAAGATTCAGCTCATGAGTTAAATACTCCAATCGCTGTTCTTCTAACTTCAGTTAGTATGTTAAAAAAAGGAACAAAACCCGATAAAATGATGAGATATATTGTAAGTAGTTCTAAGCAAATTTCTCAGATTTATAATGATATGCATTTTTCAGCATTTAATGAAAGAAATGAAGATGTGTATGAAAATATTGATTTAAAGTATCTTGTAAATGAAAGTATTGAGTACTTTAATGATATTTCTATAACTAAAAGTGTTACTATAAAAGGTGAGCTTGAAGAGTGCTTTATTTTGATGGATAGAACAAAGGTACAAAAAGTAGTAAATAATCTACTTTCAAATGCTGTAAAATATAGTAATAAAAACTCTACTGTAGATGTTAAGATAAAAGATAATATTCTTATAATTCAAGATTATGGAATAGGAATAAATAAAAAAGAACAAAAAGAGATTTTTAAAAGATATAAAAGAGGAAACAATATTGAAGGTGGTTTTGGGATAGGACTTGATATTGTTAAACGAGTATGTAAAGAGTATGGATTAAAAATAAAGCTAGATTCTAAAATAAATGAGGGTACTATTTTTACAGTTGATTTCAATTGTGTTAAAATAGGCGCAAAATGTGATATAAAAGATAATAAGGAATAAAATGAAAAACATAATAAAAGATTTTAAAGTAAATGATTTAAACAGTACAAAGTTTGTAGAACCATTAAAACTAACATATAATATTAATGGAATAGATAAACAGTGGGAAGCAGTTAGAAGTTTTGATTCAGTAGCTGTATTATTATATCATGAAGAGAAAAAATCTTTTATTTTAGTAAAGCAGTTTAGACCACCTGTTTATTTAAATGATAAATCAAAGCTATGTACTTATGAACTATGTGCTGGAATAGTAGATAAAGATTTAAGCTTAGAGCAAATAGTAAAAGAAGAGATTGATGAAGAGTGTGGTTATGAGGTAAAGCTTGAAAATATAGAAAAAGTAAGTTCATTTTATACAAATGTTGGAGTAAGTGGAGCAAAACAGAGTTTGTACTTCGCAAAAGTTTCATCAAGTGATTATAGACATAATGGTGGAGGAATAAATGATGAACAAATTGAACTTATGTATCTTCCAATAGAGCAGATGGATGAATTTTTGTTTGATGAGAGTAAAGCAAAGACTCCTGGACTTATGTTCTCTTTTTACTGGTTTCTTAAAAATAAAGAAAGATTAGGAGTATAGTAATTAAAAGATTAATGAATATATTACAAAAACTATAATAGAATTCAAAATCAAAAAAGTAAGGTATTTTTATAGATGTTAAAAACTTCTCTTCTTTCATCCCTTTTTCTCTTTTCATTTAGTTATGCACAGCAAGATTTAGCTATAGAGGTGGATAACGCATTTATTACAAAGTTTGAGTATGGAAAGATGCTTTATAATAATCCAAGGGGAATAGGGTGTAGTAATTGCCATGGAGAAAAAGCTCAAGGGAAAAAGTTAGTTAGTTTTACCCATGAATATGATAAAAAAACTTACAAATGTGAATTATGGGTTCCTTCAATTAGAAATGTAACATATAGACAATTTTCTAGAAAAATAAACTCTAAAAAAAATCCTCCTAAAAAGTTTAAAAAAAATCAAGTATGTGAAAAGTTGATTTATTACTCAAATGTTATGCCAACCTATTTTTTGGTTGAGGAAGAAATTCAAGCTATTTATCATTATGTGACAAATTTGAAATAAGTCTTATTATCTAGAAAGACTTATTCCAAAACCAATACGATTTATCTTTTTATCATAATCAATTAAACTATCTCCATATCCATGAAAGATTTGTAAGTATCCAAAAGTATCTTGATTACTGTTTGTTAAAGGAAATGTATAGTCAAGTTTTGCTGAAGTTTTGTTCTCTTCATCAAATTTAAGATTATTTTTTAAAGTCAGTTCAAATAAATGTTTTTTATATGGGTATACTAGCTTTAAATCACCGTAACCATAGTAATCTTCAATATCAGGGTTATCATCATCTTTTTTCTCTTCTGGTATTCTTAACCAAACTTTAGGAATTACAAACAACTTATTAAATTGAAGATAGCTTTGCAAGTAAACTCTATTCCAAGATCTTGAATTCTCTTCATCTCTTCCATTTGATTCATGAATAAATGAAACTTTATATCCTTTTAAGTATTTGTGATCTATAGGTGCTTCAAGGAAGATTTCAGGCATATAGTTAGTTTCTCTAAAAGGTGAAGAGTCTTTTGCTGTTTGCCAAAATGATTTTTGGGTATAACCAAATGAAATAGTTTCATCTAATCCAAGAAAGTTATGTATTATAGGCTTTTGTATACTAAATTGAAATTTTGTTTCAAACTTTTTTCTATCATTTTTCTTATTAGAATCGTATGTAATAGGTAAGAAGTAGTTTTTCTTATATGGATAGAGATTGAAATTTTTTGTTAGTATTTGCTTTAATGAATTATTTGCTTTTGAATCAGCTGTTTGATTTAGATTTTCATAGTAAGTCTCTTCTCTTTTTTTCTCTAAAGTTACATTTTTATCTTTACTTTCATATAGTTTTTTATAGATTTGCATAGCTGCTTTATAATTTCCTTCTTGTTCATACTTTTTAGCTTTTTGTATATCTATAGTTGAGGCTAAAGAGATTGATCCAAGAAAGATTAGAAATATAAGAGATGTTTTCATATGTTGTCCTTTATAGATTTAGTGGAATTATAGATAAGTTTAGTATAAAACTAGCTTCACAAGCTATGCTTAGAGTGGATAAAAGTCAGATAATGATATAATCTTTCTAAAAAATTATAAAAGGTTAGTATATGCTTGTTGCACCTTCAATTCTTTCTGCAAACTTTGGAAAACTTGATGAAGAAATAAAAGCAATCTGTGATGGTGGATGTGATTTAATCCATGTTGATGTTATGGATGGACATTTTGTACCAAATATGACTATAGGTCCAGTTGTAGTTAATCCAGTAGCAAAGGCTGCTTCTAAACCACTTGATGTTCATTTGATGGTTGAGAATAATACTTTTTTTGTAGAGCTTTTTGCTCCTTTGAAACCTGAATATATCTCTTTTCATATTGAAAGTGAAAAGCATCCACATAGATTAATTCAAAAGATTAGAGATTATGGAATAAAACCCGCAATAGTTCTAAATCCTCATTCTACTCCTGAGTCAATTGAGTATTTATTAGAAGATTTAGATATGGTTTTATTAATGTCTGTAAATCCTGGTTTTGGTGGACAAAAGTTTATTTCAAGTGTTGTTGAAAAAGCAAAGAAACTAAAAGAGTTAATAAACAAAAGAAACCCTAAGTGTCTTATTGAAGTTGATGGTGGTGTAAATGATAAGAACATTCACCAGTTAAAAGATGCAGGTGTAGATGTGGTTGTTGCAGGATCTTATGTATTTAAAAATGAAGATTATGCAAAGGCAATAAAAAGTTTACAGGTTTAAATTATATGAGAGTTAAAATCTGTGGTATAACTAATTATGAAGATGCAATTGATGCAATAAATGCAGGTGCCAATGCATTAGGTTTTGTTTTTTATGAAAAGTCAGCAAGATATATAACTTGGTCACAAGCAAAGCAAATCGTTGAGAAATTACCACCTTTTGTACAAACAGTAGGATTGTTTGTAAATGAGAAATCTGAGTATATAAATGAGATTTGTGAAAAATCACAAATGCAAGTAGCTCAGATTATTGATGATAAAGAGTATACAGATTTTGATGCTTTAAATGTTAAAGCTTTAAAAGTAATTAGAGCAAAATCAAAAGACAATATAGAAAAGTTAGATAAAGACAAGTACTATCTAGTTGATGCGTTTGTAGAGCAGTTTGGTGGAGCGGGTAAGAGAGTTGCACTTGAGTGGTTTGAAAATGTGGACTGTTCAAAGCTTATTTTAGCTGGTGGTTTAAAAGAGGATAATTTAAAAGAGTTAAAAGGGTATGGTTTTTACGGTATTGATGTAAGTTCAGGAGTGGAAGCATCAAAGGGTAAAAAAGATAAACAAAAAGTAATAAATTTTATAAAAGCTTCATATGAGATATAATAAAAACTATAAAAGAAATTTTAGACTTGATGATTTGATAAATAGATTGATTAAAGAATCAAAAATGCCTTTTGATGAGTTTATGGAATTACTTTCAAAGGCAACTGATACTTTTTTTGAATCTGCTGAATTAGAGTTTGAATTGCTGTTATCAAATGGACTACCACTTGATATAGATAAAGAAAATAATGTATATTTGACAACAGCATTTACTAAAATAGAAGAACAAAGTTTTTGTATAGTTGATATTGAAACAAATGGCTCATCTGTTAGAAAAGGTGCCCAGGTTATTGAGCTTGGTGCTGTAAAATATAAAAATCATGAAATAGTAGATAGGTTTCAAAGCTTAGTTTATGCAAAAAATATACCTGAATATGTACAGGAAGTAACACAAATAAATCCTAATATGTTAAAAGATTCTCCACCTATAAAAAGAGTTTTAGAAGAGTTTAAAGATTTTTTAGGGGATGATTTATTTGTTGCTCATAATATAAAATTTGATTATGGTTTTATTTCAGACTCTTTTGAAAAATTTGATTTAGGTAGACTTTTAAATAGAAAGCTTTGTACAATTGATTTAGCAAGAAGGTGTATAAAAGCAGAGAAGTATGGTCTTAGTACACTAAAAGATACTTTGAATATAGATGTTGATAATCACCATAGGGCATATTACGACGCATTAGCTACAACTTATATTTTAGAAGAGTGTATTAATGCAAAAAATGAACATTTAGTATATGCGGAGGATTTGATTAAACTTTCAAAAAGTTCAAAACTTTTAAAAGATAGTAATTATAGAAATAGTAATAGGGAAAAGGAGAATTAAATGTTTTCACAAGAGGTTTACAAAAAAGCTTTAAACTATGCTGCAAAAGCTCACGGTGAACAAAAAACTCCAGATGGACTACCTTATTTAACTCATATAACAAGTGTTGCTATGGAGATTATTCATGCTTGTGAGAAATCACAATTAGATGAACAAAAAGCTAATCTTGCAGTTTCATGTGCTTTGTTACATGATACTATAGAAGATACAGCTGTGACATATGATGAACTCTATACAGATTTTTCACCCAATATAGCAGATGGTGTTGAAGCTTTATCTAAAGATCCATCTTTACAATCAAAACAAGAGCAAATGAGAGATAGTATTGAAAAGCTTATGAATCAACCTTATGAAGTTCAAATGGTAAAGTTAGCAGATCGAATTTCAAATTTAAAACAACCTCCTGAAAGTTGGAGTCAAGATAAGATAAAAGCTTATTTAAATGAATCAAAATTTATTTTATCATGTTTGAAAAATTCAAATATATATTTGTCTATTAGATTAGAAGAAAAGATTGAAGATTATAAAAAGTATATAAAGTAAGTGTTTACTTGAATTTTTTGTAATAAGATAAGAGGTGTTGTACCTCTTAATCTTTTATGAAGCTTGAGCTGCTTCTGCTTCTTTAGCGTATTTAATACCTAAGTCAAATGCTTTGTTGTTAATATCATGAACTTTTGCTGGTACTTTTGATAGCATTGTTTCTCTTAACTTTTCATTTGAAATTGTTTCATTTGTAAAGTAGTTAGCTATTGATAATGCAAGAACAGATTGTGTAATTACATTTCCAACTTCTTCTTTTGCTACTGTAATAATTGGAATTTCAATAATATTCCATTTTTCTCTATCTTCATCTGTTGGAGAAACTAAGTTTGGCTCAACTACAATAGTACCACCTGGCTTAACTCCACTTTTGAATTGATTATAAGAAACTTGTGCAACTGATAACATAAAATCAATTTCACCTTCATTTGCATAAGGGTATAAAATTTCTTCATCTTGAAGTGTAATATCAACAACTGTTGGCCCACCTCTTACTTGTGAAGTATATGTAGCAGTCTTTAATCCATATCCACCATCATTGATTTTTGCAGCTGCGAAAATCGCACCTGCTAGAAGAACACCTTGTCCACCTACACCTGTAAATCTCATTAAAGTTCTAGCCATGTGTTCCTCCTTATAATTCTACTGCTGTTTTATTTTTGTGAGCTTCTTTTACTTTTTCATAAGCTTCACAATATTCTTGAGCATCTTTATCGTGTTTTAATACACCAGTTGGGAATACTCCCTCTTGCTCTTCAGGCTCTAATTTGTCAAATTTAGCTTTTGCAATAGAGATTGAGTTGATCCAATCTAAGTTTGCCATAGCTGTTGCCATTTTATTTTTTCTACCTAAGTTTACGTGACAGTTAGAGAATACTTCAATAAATGAGAATCCAGTGTGTTGGAAACCTTTTACAAGAACTCTTTCAAGTTTCTTAGGATCAAGCATTGTTTCTCTAGCAACAAAAGATGCACCCGCAGCTTCTGCTAATTTACAAGCATTAAATGTAGGATCAATATTACCTCTACTCATTGTAACTGTCCACATCCCTTGAGGAGTTGTTGGAGAAGTTTGAGAGTTTGTTAATCCATAAATAAAGTTGTTAATAATGATGTAGTTTAAGTCAATATTTCTTCTACTTGCATGAATAGTATGGTTACCACCAATTGCAAGTCCATCACCATCACCACCAACTACAATAACTTTTTTATCTGGATTAGCTAGCTTAATACCTGTTGCATATGCTAATGTTCTACCGTGAGTTGTATGTACTGTATTACAGTTGATATATGAAGAGAATCTTCCTGAACAACCAATACCAGATACAACACAGATATCATCCATGTTCCATCCAACTTTCTCAATGGCTCTAATTACAGATTTTAAAATAACTCCATCACCACATCCCCAACACCATAGTGTTGGCATTTTATCTGTTCTTAAATATTCATCATAATTAAAAGCCATAATTACATTCCTTTCTCTTTTTCAATAATCTCATTCACTTTTTCAATAATCTCAATTGGTGATAAAGGTCTTCCATTTACTTTAAATAGTGTATCAAAGTCATCTCTTCCAGAAACTCTTTGTACTTCATCTGCAAATTGACCCATATTTAGTTCAGCAACTAATACTCTATCAAACTTAGCCATTAGTTCTTTGATTCTGTTTGCTGGACTTGGCCAAATTGTTTTAGGTCTAAACATACCTACTTTTATACCTTGATCTCTTAATCTGTTAACTGCTTCAGTTGCACCTAATGAAACTGAACCATATGCGATAATCATGATATCTGCATCATCTAACATATACTCTTCATTTAATTCTAATTCATCAGTGTGTTCATCAACTTTTTTAAACAGTCTTTCCATTAGGTTTCCACAGATTTCTGCATCTTCTGTTGGGTGTCCTGTTGGTCCGTGATGTAAACCTGTGAAGTGGTATCTATAACCTTCAAACATTGGGTTTAATACAGCAGGTTGATCTTGTTCTACACCATAAGGTTTATAATCTTTTGGATCACCTTCAAATTTCTTTCTGTAGATTCTTTCTTTTTGAATCTCTTCTAAATCAGGAATTGTAGCTTTACCACTCATGTGACCAATTGTTTCATCTAATAAAACAAATACAGGCTGCATAAATCTATCAGCTAAGTTAAATGCTCTTACAACTTCAGTATAACACTCTTTTAAGTTACCTGGTACTAATGTAATAGATCTAACATCACCGTGAGTTGGGTTTTTTGCTTGTAATAAATCACCTTGAGCAACTCTTGTTGGTAAACCAGTTGATGGACCACCTCTCATAACGTTTATTACAACTAATGGTACTTCTGAAATATATCCTACACCTAAGTTTTCAGCTTTTAAAGAAATACCAGGTCCTGAAGAAGCTGTCATTGATCTTTTTCCTGACATAGCTGCACCTAATGCAGTACAAATACCAGAAATTTCATCTTCCATTTGAATACACGCTTTCCCTTTTGCAGGTAGTGCAGATGATAAAACGTGCATGATTTCACTTGAAGGAGTAATAGGGTATCCACCAAAGAACTCTAAATCTGAATCTAAAGCAGCTTTTGCTACTAATTCATTACCAGTTGCTATAACTTCTCTCGACATTAATTCTCCTTAAGCCTCTAATTCTCTAAAATTATTTCTTACAACAGCTTCTTTTCTCTCTTTTGCTTCATCAGTTAACTTAGCAAATTTAAACTGTTTTCTATCTGCAACATAAATTGCAAAATCTGGACATGCTAACTCACAATCAGTACATCCTATACATGAATCTGGATGAACAACTTTAATCATTGAACCTAAAGTTGAAGTCACCTCTTGTCTCATCGCAAGCACACCAGCTGGACAAACAGAAACACACTTATCACATGCCTTACATCTATCTTCATTCACCCAAACAGGAGTGTTTGCAGGAGCTTCCATAGTAGACATAATTTCTCCTTATTATTTTACTTATATCAATAGTTGATTGGAATCTCAAATATTATTTATGAATGATAACCTATCTAATATGCAATAATTAATTAAATGACCATTTTAATGATTATAATTTGACTATTGTTACATTTTGATACAAGATTATTTACTAATTTTTGGACCCAAAATTCAAGCTATATTATAACTTAATATAAGTGTGTAATTGGTGTGTTAAAGCATAAATTAAATATAGTTTCAAAATTTATATATGAAAAATTTGATACAATATCAAAAAATATAAAGGACATCTTTGCTTTTATACCAACCACAAAACGGTTATTGTTACAATAGTGACACACATTTTTTATATAACTTTGTTTGTGAAAATTTAGTTAAATATAAAAATATAAAAGGAGAACTTCTTGATATAGGAAGTGGTAGTGGAATACTTGGCTTGCTTCTTGCAAGGGATTATGAAAAGCTTTCGCTAAATCAGTGTGAAGTACAAAATGTGTTTCAATTCTTCTCACAAAAGAATTCTTTGGTTAATAGAATAGATTCAAATATGTATAAAGGTTCTTTTTTAGAAGTAAACTTTGAAAAACAGTTTGATATTTGTGTTTCAAACCCACCTTTTTATCATAGTAACGTGATAAAAAGTGAAAATGAGAACAAAAAAATTGCAAGATATAGAGACTCTTTGCCTTTAGAAGAGTTTATAAATAAAGTTTCTAAGAGTTTAACAAATACAGGTAAATTCTTTTTTTGTTACGATTCTAAACAGCTAGATGAGATAATTATATACTTGAAAAATGCAAAACTAAATATTGAGTCAATACAGTTTGTTTATCCAAAAAAATCAAAAGATGCCACACTGGTTTTAATATATGCAAGAAAAAATTCAAAATCATTAATGAAAGTTATGAGTCCACTTTTTGTATTTAATGAAAATGAATTTACCCAAGATGTACAAAAGATATATAAAAAGTCAGCAACTCATAGTATTAAGGTTGATCATGAAAAAATTTATTGAACAAGAGGGGTTTGATTATAAGTTCCAACCCTCAATTTGTGAAACTTGTGAAGGTAACTGTTGTATTGGTGAGAGTGGATATATTTGGATTAATAAAAAAGAGATTGAGTTATTAGCAAAACATTTAGAGTTAGACTTAAAGGAGTTTTCTAACAAGTACTTAATAAAAGTAGGGTACAAATACTCTTTGATAGAAAAAAGAGTAGATACAAATAATTATGCTTGTATTTTCTTTGATTTAAATAAGAAGTGTTGTACAATTTATGATTATAGACCTAAACAGTGTAGAACATTTCCTTTTTGGGACTATTTTAAATCTAGAAAGCAAGAGGTAAAAGAAGAGTGTCCAGCTATAAAAGATATTTAATCTTCTTATTTATGGTTCTTTTATTTACAGGGTGCGTAAGTAAAAATCTAGAATCAACAAAAATAGAACAAACAACTATAAATAAAAAACAGTATGATAAAATAAAACATAAAGACTATTTCTTAGAGAATCAATACATAGTATTTGCTTTAGAGTATGAAAGACAAAGAGAGTATGCAAAGGCTAGAAGTTTGTACTATAAACTTTTTAAAAAGACAAATAAGTATGAGTACTTTTTAAAGTTTTTATCTCTATCTTTTTACTTAAGTGATTATGAAACTGTTGAGAAATATGCTCCTGATAGTTTTGAACTGAATATTAAACAAGCAGAGCAAATAAAAAGATTTTATGTATTAAGTGTAATGCAGCTTCAAAAGTATAAAAAAGCAAAGATAGTAGCTAAGGCACTAATAGAAGATTATAAAAAAGATGTAAATTATGAACTTTTAGGAAGTGTTTATTTACAAAATAAAGAGTATAAGCGTGCCTTAGAGGTTTTTAAAAAGGCATATGGATTAAATAGTAGAGTTCAAAACCTAATAACTATTTCAAATTTAAACCATACATATCTTAATAAGAAAGAAGAAGCAAAAGAGGTATTAGAAGAGTTTATAGAGCAAAATGGGTATAACTATAAAATTAGTGTACATTTATTGAATTTTTATGAGAAAGATAAAGAGTACGAAAAAGCTACTAAATTATTGAAGAAGTTATATATTATGTATAATGAGAAGATAAATAGTGATACTCTTAGAAATATTCTAGTAAAATATCTGCTTAAAAAAGATATCTATGAAGCTATAGACTTTTTTGAAAAAAATGATAAAAATAGTGATGTTTTAATATATTTATATCAAAGAGCAAATGAGTCTAAAAAAGCATTAGAACTTTTAAAAAGAGTATATGAGCAAAATAACGATTTAAAATATTTAGCACAAATAGCAATCTTAGAGTTTGAGTTAGCAGAAAATAAACAGACTGTACTTTTTGACGTAATTAGAAAGTTCGAAAAAGTTTTAGATGAAAATAGTAATCCTATATATCAAAACTATTTAGCATATATATTAATTGATTATGATATAGATGTTCATAAAGGCTTAAAGCTTGTTAAAAAAGCATTAAAACAAGAACCAGATAACGCTGCATTTATTGATACTCTTGCTTGGGGTGAATATAAAGTTGATAACTGTACAAGTGCATATAAAAATATGAAAAGAGTAGTTGAAGAAGCTGGTTTAGAAGATGAAGAGATAAAGTATCACTGGGATAAAATTAAGGAGTGTAATAAGTGATTTTAGATGAAATTATAGAAAAAACAAAAGTTGACTTAGAGAAAAGAAAAAAAGATTTACCTTTGGATTTATTAGGAAGAACACTATCTTCTAATCCATATGCACCAAGGGATGTTAAGCCTTATTTGACTTCAACAAAAGAAGAACCAATAAGGATTATTGCTGAGGTTAAAAAAGCAAGTCCCTCAAAAGGTATTATAAAAGAGGACTTTGATCCTTTACTAATTGCCCAAGAATATAGTAAGAATGGAGCAAATGCAATTTCTGTATTAACTGAACCTCACTATTTTAAAGGTGAGTTAGAGTATCTTGCTGCTATTAGAAGATATGTACCAACACCACTTTTAAGAAAAGATTTTATAGTTGATAAATATCAAATTGTTGAAGCTTTAGTTTATGGAGCAGACTTTATTTTGTTAATTGCAAAAGCATTAAGTACAAAAGATTTAAAAGAGTTATATGAGTATGCTTTACATTTAGGTTTAGAGGTTTTAGTAGAAATTCATGATAAAGAAGACTTAACAAAAGCTATGAAATGTGGAGCAAATATTATAGGGATTAATCATAGAAATTTAGATACATTTGAGATGGATATGCAGTTATGTGATAAATTGATTCCAATGATTCCAAATGGAAAAATTATTGTAGCTGAATCAGGAGTTTCAAATATTGAGACTATTAAAAGATTGAATTCAATAGGAGCAGATGCCTTTTTAATAGGTGAGCATTTTATGAGAGTTCCATCTATTGAAGATGAACTTAAGAAGTTTAAAGAAGCATAAAACTAAAGAGTACAGTTTTAAACTGTATCTTTAGTTTTTTTTCTACATTTTATAAGTGCAATAACTCCAAATATACCAAATAAAATACCTAAAGAATTTAATATTTTTGAGTAACGTTCTAGAGGCATTTTTTCAAAGCTTTTTATATCAAAGTTTTTATCTACTTCTATAAAAAACTCTTTTTTATGACTTCCATGATCACTTGGAACATCCACATTAATTCTCCACTTACCATGACTATCAGGTACAAAAGCAAAGTTTCCGTTTATATCTGTATTACCTTTTACAAAAGGTAGCGATGCACTTGGTGCATATACTGTAACATTTGCATTTGCTATTGCTAGATTATTGGCTGAGGTTATTGTAACTCCTAATGCTTTATCTCCTACTTTATAAAATACTCCATGAGCACTTAGATAAATAGTCGATAGAATAAATAGAGTAAAAAGTCTTTTTATCATCTACTATTTAACCTCAAATGATATTGAACTTTGAATAGTTATATTATTAACTTTTGGATCATTTATTTGATTTGCATAATAAACAGCTGCAATTATTTGTAAACCTGATGTTTTTACAGGAATAGATGCTATTCCAAATTCATTTGTTTTAATATCTAGGTTTTCATAATCTGATGTCTCAAAAGATATACCTTCTGCTGGCTTACCATCTTTTATAACTAAAACTGGAAGTTTGTCATTTGGTTTAATCTCTAATGGATTTATCAAAGGAACAATTTCAAGTTTTAAACCAACTGGATTTATAAAAGAGTCACTATATTCAAAGTATCTTTTCCCATATTTGATACTTTTTAATGTATCATAAACTATACCTTTGTATGTAGTTGGGTTTGTATTTTTGTATCCATTATCACCTTTTACCCAGTAACCTGCATCAAAAGTTAGAGTAACCATCGCTGGTTTTTTTGCAGTTAAAATAGATAAGTTTTCAAAATCTATACCTGTTTTAATAGCTTTGTTATTTATATCATATGCTTTTGCACCTTTTAACTGTTTTGCTTCAAAACTTTTAAACTCTCCATGTGCCCAAAACTTTGGTTTGAAGGTATTGTTTGCTCCCTCTTTTACAGTTACTTGATGTGCATAGATTGAAGTTGCTAGTATTAGTAGCATTAAAGTTGTTATTTTCTTCATTAAAATCTCCTTTTTATTTTAGGAGATTCTATGATATATAAGATAAGTTGAAGATAAGTTTAGAAGTTTCTTAGTTAATTTTGGAACCTAAGTTACTCTTCTTTAAATAGAGTTGAGCCAACTCTAATCATATTTGAACCACAAGAGATAGCTAATTCATAATCAGAACTCATACCCATTGAGCAATACTTAGCACCTAATGGCACTAGTTGATCGTATATCTCTTTTGTTGTTTTAAAAGACTCTTTAATGATTTTTTCATCATCAACATGAGCACCTATACTCATAACGCCTTTTAATCTTAAATTTTTACACTCTTGCATGATTTGCTTATAAGTCTCTACTGCAACTTCAGGCATAACACCTGCCTTACTATCCTCTTTTGCAGAATTTATTTGAAGTAGTGCACTTATCTTTTTATCTTTTCTCTGTAATTTTTTATCAAATTCTAAAGCTAATTCTAAAGAGTCTATAGAGTGAACTAGTGAAGGTTTTAAATCAATAAGGTTATTGATTTTATTTTTTTGTAGTCTTCCTACAAAATGCCATTCAATTGGTAATTCATCAAGTTGTTCACTTTTATCTCGCAGATCTTGAACTTTATTTTCTCCGAAAGCTCTCTGTCCTGCATCATATAAAGTTGCAATATCTTCTACTGTAGAATACTTACTAATACCAATTATTTTAACAATATGATGTTCTGATACTCTTAGTCTAGCACCCTCAACTTTTGTAATAATCTCATCAAGGTTTCTTGTTGCAGTTGTTTTATTCATATCATTCCTTTAATCATTTAAGAAAATTCTGTTAATGTCATTATAAATTCCAAGAAGCATTAAACTTGCTAAGATAACCCATCCTGCAATTGTTAAAAACATAAACACCTGATCACTAGGTTTTCTTTTTGTAATCATCTCATAGAGGTTGAACATAATATGCCCACCATCTAATGCTGGAATTGGAAGTAAGTTTAACACACCTAAGTTTACAGAAATAAGTGCTGTAATACTTAGTAGAGCAATAATACTTGCTTCACTAGCATCTGAGATAACCTTTCCAATAGTAATAACTCCACCAATTTCTGAACTTGGAATTATTCCTTGAATAAGTTTTTGTACCCCTTGGAAAATCATAGTAGATGCAAAAATAGTCTTTTCAAAAGCAAATTGTATTGACTCTATAAAGTTTAAATCAAGCTGTTTAATCTTACCAGATGGTGAAATACCAATCATTCTTTTTTTGATTTTTTCTTTGAACATATTTTCTGAGTCAGAAATATGAGGTCTTATAACCTTTACCATATATCTGTTATCTCTTTTAATATAAAACTTCAAAGCACCCTGTGAACCTACTATAACTCTTCCAATATCTCTCCAAGTTTGTATTTCTTCATTATTTATTTTGATTATTTCATCATTTTGTTGTAAACCTGCTTGTTTAGCAGGAGAATTATCAAGTATTTTACCTATTTGAGGGGCTAAAGTTGAAGCACCCATAATAGCAATTGCAAAGTATAAAACTCCTGCTAATAAGAAGTTTGCAAAAGGTCCAGCAAAAAGTATAATAATTCTTTGCCAAGGTTTTTTCATATTGTATGAGTCATCACCTTCTTCTTGTAAACCTGGCTTTGAATCATCTTGTCCTTTCATTTTTACATATCCACCAAGTGGTATTAATGCAAACTGCCATTTCGTACCTCTAAACTCTTTTGAGTAAATAGGCTTTCCAAATCCTATAGAGAATACGTGTACTTTTACACCAAAATATCTTGCTGCTAAAAAGTGACCTAACTCATGAAAAAAAACTAAAAAAGATAGGACAAGTAGAAATGTAATAGTACCCAATTAAAACTCCAATTAATTTATTTTAAAATAGTCCCTAGTATATTCATACCCTGAATATATTGTTAGTGCTACTGCTATCCATAATAAAACTGTAGCAAAAGGCCAATTCATTATTAGAAAACTTATTGCAATCATTTGTATTACTGTTTTGATTTTTCCTGCCATTGTAGAGGCTACATTTTTACCCTCTCCAATTGCAACAACTCTAAGTCCTGTAATAAAAAACTCTCTTGAAAGTATTAGGAAAACTGCCCAAGCTGAAGCTCTATCTATGGCCATTAATCCTAAAAGTCCAGCTAACATAAGCATTTTATCTGCCAATGGATCTAGAATACCACCTAGTTTTGTCATTTGATTCCAAGCTCTAGCGATAAATCCATCAAAAAAGTCTGTAACAGATGCAATGACAAAAATTAAGCCAGCAAAATAATCAAGCCAAGAGGGGTGCCAAGCAGAGAATAAGGTATTATCCCTATCTACTAAAAACCATAGCATTAGCGGTGCTAATGCTATTCTAAAAAGTGCTAGTGCATTTGGTAAATTTAAAGATTTAGTCATTATTTAAAAGTTGTCCCACCATCTACAATTAGAGTGTGACCTGTAACCCATGAAGCCTCTTGCGTACATAAAAAGTAACAAGACTGTGCTAAATCTTGAGGTTGACCAATTCTATTTAATGGTGAGTATTCAGCAGTTTTTGCTTTTACTTCTTCATAGTTTGTAAATGCTTTAAGTGCATCTGTATCAATTGGACCACCTGAAACAGCATTAACTCTAATATTGAATTCACCAAGTTCTGTTGCTGCATATCTTACCATAGCTTCAACAGCAGCTTTGTTTGTTCCATGACCTGAGTAATTTTCAATATATACTAAGTTACCAGTTGATGATAAAGAAACAATAGCCCCTCCACCAATTTTTTGCATTCTTTTTGCAGCTTGTTGAGCTCCACAAACAAATGCATTAACTGTTGCAGTATAAATATTATTTAAACCTCTTGGTTTTAATTTCATAAACTTACCATATCCACCAACAACTGCTCTTCCATAAATCATAGCATTTGAAATAAAGAAATCAATTCTATCAAAATCTTTATCAATCTCTAAAAACAACTCTTTTGCAGTTTCTGGCTCTAAAATATTGTAAGGGTATGCTTTACATTTTACACCATAGTTCTCTTCAACATCTTTACAGATATCTTCTGCAATTTGTGCATTTGAATTATATGTAAATGCTACATTCACACCATTTTGTGCAAATTTATAAACACACTCTTTACCGATACCTTTTGTACCACCAGTAATTACTAAAGTTTTACCTTGCATATTATTACTCATTATTTAATTACCTCATAATTTTTTAAAGTTTCTTCAATTTTTTTCATATTTTCTGCACTTGGTGCAGTTAAAGGAAGTCTATACTCTAAAGTATCTAATAATCCAGCAATATACATAGCTGCTTTTATAGGAATAGGATTACTTTCACAGAATAGTACAGAATTTAATGGAAATAGTTCCTCATTGATTTTTTTTGCTACACTAAAGTCTCCTTCAAATACAGAATGAACAAGTTTAGATTTTAAATTTGGAACAATATTTGATGTTACAGATATTATTCCATGACCACCAGCTGATAAAATAGGGTAGTCAATTGGATCTTCACCTGAAACTACAACTAAATCTTGTCTTAATGATTGTAACTCTACAATTTTATTTATTGAACCACTAGCCTCTTTAATAGCATAGATATTTTTTACATCATCATATAACTTAACAATTGTATCTGTCTCTATTTCTACACCTGTTCTTCCAGGTACATTATAAAGCATAAAAGGAATATCAACTGAGTTCGCAATAGCTTTATAGTGAGCGTAAAGTCCCTCTTGAGATGGTTTATTGTAATAAGGTGTAACTGATAATAATCCATCTGCCCCAACATCTTGTGCATGTCTTGCAATATCACAAGCTTCATGTGTTGCATTAGAACCAGCACCAGCTATTACTTTTACATCTGTACCTTTACAAGTTGCAACAGCAACCTCAATACACTCTTTATGCTCTTTATGAGATAAAGTTGCACTTTCACCTGTTGTTCCAACTGGAACTACCACATCCATACCTTGATTAATCTGTCTTTGAATAAGAGATTCATATTTTTCTAAATCTACATTTCCATTTTTAAATGGTGTTATAAGTGCAGTCATCGCACCAGTAATTCTTTCCATGTTCTCATCCTTCCTTATTAACTACTAAATCTTCTAAATCTTGTCTTTCATCCACATTCACTGTATGTTTTGAAAACTTCTCTAAAAAGTCCCAAAAGCTCTGCTTTGCTTCATCTGAAATATCAGTTTCTTTTAAAACCTCTTCCATACACCCAAGCCATTCTCTTCTAGCTTTTTCAGTTATTGAAAATTGTTCATGAGTTTTCATCATATCAAAGTGTCCTACAGCTTTAGTATAATGCTTAGGCCCTCCACAAGCTTCAATAAAAAACTTTACATTATGTGCTTTTACTTTCTCTAGTTCTTCTTCATCTTGTGGGAAGAAGTTACCAATATCACTATCAATAATTAAATCATAAAAATCACTAAATAGTTTCTTTAATCCCTCTTCACCCATCTCTTCTAAGAAAAGAGGTTTTGGGTATTCAAAGTCTGGTTTTTCACCAAATTTTGTCTTACTTACATGATAATCCATTTACTTTTCCTGTTTTAAAATTACTGTAGTAGAGTTATCTTTTGATAAATATTTATTTGCTACTTTAATTAAATCTTTTTTATTTAACTTCTCAATCTCATCTTCATATTCAATTAGTGGTTTAATATTGTCTCTTACAAAATAAGAACCAAATACTGATGCAACTGATGAAGAGTTTTCAAGTGAAAAGATAAAGTCAGCTTTTGTATTTACTTTTATTTTTTCAATATCTTTCTTTTTTATCTCTCCACTTTTTACCTCTTCAATTATTGCTAGAAGTTCTTTTTCAATATCGTGTGCATCTACACCTTCATTTGCAACAGCAGCAAATAAAAATAGTCCTGGATCTTTTAATTCTAAGTTATATGCAAAAACTGAATTAACCAATCTTTTTTCATGAACTAATCTTTTTTGTAAGATTGAACTTTTACCTGCACTAAAAAATTCACTAAGAGCTGATAAAGCAACTTGGTCTTTATGTTCAAAATCAGGTATATGATATGCAATAGCAATCATATCAACTGCTGATTCTTTATTTGTGATATATACTCTTTTTGCTCCGTCTTGTTTTGGTTCTACTGTATGTAGTTTTGATGGAATCTCTTTTGTATTTTCAATATCTTTAAAATATTTTTTAGTTTTTTCAAAAACCTCTTCTTTTGTAATATCACCAGCAACAACTACAATTGCATTTTTTGGTTGGTAGTAAGTTTCATGGAAATCTTTTATATCATTTATAGTCCAGTTTTTTATGTCATTCATAAATCCAATTGGAGTCCAGTGATATGGATGATAAATGTAGGCGTTATTAAACAATCTAAATTGTAAATATCCCATTGGGTTATTATCTGTTCTCCATCTTCTCTCTTCTGCTACAACATCTCTTTCAGGTTGAAACTCTTCATCTTTTAAAGTTAGATTTTGCATAAGTTCTGCAAACAACTCTAAAGATTTATTCATATTTTTAGAAGCTGATTTTATGTAGTAGTGAGTATAGTCAAATGATGTAGAAGCATTATTTACTCCCCCAAAACCTTTAACTATCTCATCAAACTCACCAGCTTCAAGGTTTTTTGTTGATTTGAAGTTTAAATGTTCCAACATATGCGCAATACCACTTTTGCCCATTTTCTCATCTCTACTACCAACTTTGTAGAATATATCTGTTGTTACAACATTAGAATCGTTATCCATAGGAATAGCCACTATTTGTAGACCATTTTTTAATGTTTTTGTATAATGTTTTGGTAAATTGCTACTCATTGCTTCTCCCGAAAAAATTGTTAATATTGAAAAATGAACCAGTAATAGTTTAAAAAATTTCATTTTTCTATCCTTCTTTTAAATCTGCTCCAATAGCTTCACTAATGTTTGAATACCCATCTGCTTTTAAAAGTTCTAATATTTCTCTATTTATATTTCCAACCATAGATGGACCATCAAAAACAAGTCCTGAATAAACTTGTACAAGTGAAGCACCTGCTTTTATTCTTCTGTATGCCTCTTCCCCTGTTGAAATACCTCCAACAGAGATTAAAACTGTCTTTCCGTATAGCTCTTTTGCTATTTCTTTAAATAAGTCATATGACTTTTGAGTTAGACAAGCACCACTTAAACCACCAAAGTCTTGACAGTTTGGAACTAAACTATAATCAATAGTTGTATTTGTTGCAATTATCCCGTCTGCACCTGCATTTACTGCACTTTTACAAAGTTCAATAGCTACATTAGCTTGCATATCAGGGGCAATTTTCAATAATATAGGTTTTGCTGTAAGCTCTTTAGCCATATTAAAAAGCTCTGTAATAAACTTTTCATTTTGTAAATCTCTTAAGTTTGGAGTATTTGGACTTGATATATTTATTACTAAATAGTCGCTAATCTCTTCAAACTTTTTGATTAATGTTTTATAATCACTTAACGCATACTCTTCAGGAGTAATTTTGTTTTTCCCTATATTTGCACCTAAAGGAATCTCAAAGGGATGAGTCTCTTTTAGGTTTTTTAAAACCTCATGTGCACCTTTGTTGTTAAATCCCATTGCATTTTGAACACTTTTATGCTCTGGATATCTAAACATTCTTGGCTTTGGATTTCCACTTTGTGGTCTTGGAGTCATAGTTCCAATTTCTGTAAAACCAAAACCCAAAGCTTTCATAGAGTTTACCATAGTGGCATTTTTATCAAAGCCAGCTGCTAAACCTACAGGGTTTTGAAAGGTAACATTAAAAATTTCTTGTCTTAGTTTTGAATCATTTACAAAGTTTTTCTTCTCCATAGGTTTTTTTATTGGATTAAAACTACCTAATACTTTTAAACCTAATTCAGCAATATTATGTGCAGTTTCTGGCTCAAATTTAAATAAAACTTTTTTAATTGTATCGTAACTAAACAAGTGAATCCTTTTTTAAAATTTAGGCATTTTATCTAAAAATTATTAAATATTTGTTTTAATATAATTAAAAATTAAAACTTCTTATTATTTCTACAAATTTGCTAAATTATAAAGTCTTTGATACTCTTCACAATTTTCTAGTAGATTCTTCTCTTTGTCAATTGCTACAATTTCACCTTTTTTAAATACAGCAATTTTATCTGCATTTTTTATTGTACTTAATCTATGTGCAATTACAAATGTGATTCTATCTTGAGAAATATCATCTATAACTTCTGAGATAATTGATTCACTTTCATTATCTAAAGCTGATGTAGCTTCATCTAAAATCATTATTTGAGGTTGTTTATAAAGTGCTCTAGCTATTGCGATTCTTTGTCTTTGACCTCCACTTAAATTTGTTCCAAACTCATCTAAGTATGTATGAATACCATTTTCTAAACTACTTACAAAATCATAAGCATGTGCTTGTTTTAGACACTCTATAACTTTTTGCTCATCTACTTCATATCCATAAGCAACATTTTTTGCAATAGAATCATTAAAAATATATACTCTTTGAGTTACTACAGAGATGTTGTTTCTTAAAGATTGGATATCTAAATTCTTTATCTCCTCATCATTAAAAAGAATTTTTCCATTACTTGCTTCATAGAATCTAATTAAAAGATTGATTACAGAGGATTTTCCTCCTCCACTGTCTCCAACAAGTGCAAACTTTTCACCTTTTTTTACTTTAAAGTTAATATTTTTTAAAGCAAGTATGTCATCATATTTTAACTCCACATCTTCAAGTTTAATCTCTTCGATTTTTTTAGGGAAAGTTTTATTACCATTTTTTATTGTTGGTTTATATGCAAAAATCTGTTTAATTCTTATATCTGCTGCAATTGCATCTTGTAGTTGGTTATAAAGTGATGATAACCTTTTAATTGGTGTATATAAAGAGAATAGGGCAGTAGTAAAAGAAAGAAAAGATCCTGTTGTTAACTCTCCATTTATAACCTGTGAACCACCCACAATAATAACTACTGCAAAGCCTATTGAACCTATTATTTCCATTATAGGTGAAACTAATGCATTTGTTTTTACTGTTCTTAATGTAAGTTTAAAAAAGTTAGAGTTGTGCTCTTTAAAGTCCTCTAATTCCATTTTATTTGTAGAGTTTGCTTTTATTAATTCAACATTGTTAAAAGTTTCACTTAAATGTGAGGTAATATCTGAGATTGATTCTTGTGATTTAAAAGAGAGTTTTTTCATCTTTTTTGCAAGTTTTGATAAAGGAATTAAGGCAAGTGGTAAAACTACTAATCCATAAAATGCTAATTCAGCACTTTGATAAATAGCAACAGCAATTAAACCAACTATTGTCAATGCTTCTCTAATCATATCAGCTACATAGTTTGAAACAGCTGCTTGAATTTTATTAATATCATTTGTGATTCTAGATATTAACTCTCCACCATGTTTCTTTTGAAAAAAAGCCATATCAAGTTCTAAAATATGTTTTAAAAGCTTATCTCTAATAATTCTTACAATATCTTGTCCAATATAAGAGATATAATATTTTTGAATATAACCACCAATACCTTTTGCAGAGTAGATTCCTACAACAATAAAAGGCATTATATAAAGTAGGTTTTCATCTTTATTTATGAAAATATCATCAAGAAGGGGTTCTATTATATAAACAGTTCCTGCTGTACCTCCTGCTACTAACATCATACCAATTACAGCATAGAAAAATTTTAATTTATAATTTTTTATATAAGGTAAATAGTGTTTGTAAAACTCTTTCATTTAAATCCTATCAGTTAAGTATAATCTATTATTATACCTAACAAAAAATTAAATAAGTTGAAACTACTTTTTATACATACCAATAAAGTTATTAAATCCAAACTCTTTAATAGTTAGAAAAAATAGAATAAAACCACTTAACGTGGAAGCAAAAGCAAGTCCAGCTGCCCCATAAGGTTTAATTAAAAGTAGTGAGAAGATGATATTAAACCCTAAACTTTTCATAGAAATTTTAGCTGCAATAAACTGCTTCTCTTTTGCATATAACCATAAAGAGAAAATTTTAGCTAGGCCATAAGGTAAAAGACCAATTAGATACATTGAAAGAATAAGTGCTGTATTTAAAGTATCAGTTTGGCTAAATGCACCTCTTTCAAATAGTAACCATATAATAAACTCATCAAAAATAATACCTATAAAAGTAGCAATACTTAATAATGCAAATAGTATTATTGAAGATTTTTTCATTAGATGAAGTGCTCTGTTTTCATCTTTATTCTTTATTGCTTTTGCTACCATTGGAAAAAGAGCTACTGATGTGGCAATGGCAAATAGGGCAAGTGGTAGTTGAAAAACTCTATTTCCATAATATAAGTAAGAGATTGAACCACTAACTAAAAAAGAGGCTAACCAAGTATCTAAAAATGCAGATATATGTGCAGTTGATGAACCTAAGGTTGCAGACATAAAGTTTTTATAAAATTTATTCTCTTCTTTTTTCTTGTGTTTTTTAAAATGAAAAACCTTACAAAGATTAAATTTTTTTATTGCTATTAAGTGTACTAATATTTGAAGTAGTCCACCTATTAATACTCCATATGATAAGTAAAATGTAATATCATACTTTTCTAGGTTTTGTGAAATTAATAATGCACCAATTAAACTTATATTTAGAAGTGATGTGGAGTAAGCACTAGTAGCAAAATGGTTCTTATATTGAAGTAGTGCGGCCATAAAAGTAACAATAAAAATCATAGGTAAGTAGTAGAAGTTTATAGCAAAAAGTGGGGCCGCTAAATCAATGGTTTTAGCATCAAAACCCAAGGCTATTGCTTTTGCTACAAGATGTGAAAAAAAAGTCACAAAAAGAGATAATACTATTAAAAAAGCAAATATTTGTAAAAAAACAATAGATGAAAAACGTATTTTATATTTAGATTTAGCATAAGCAGGAATAAATGCTTGTGTAAATGCTCCCTCTGCAAATACTCTTCTAAAAAGATTTGGAAGTTTAAATGCAACAAAAAAAATATCTGAATATATGTTTGCACCTAAAATTGAAGCTGTTAATAAATCTCTTAAAAATCCTAAAATTCTTGAAGTTAATATTCCAGTACTATTTGTAAAAATTGATTTTAGTAGCATTAGTTCTCTTTTGTTTCATAATCTGTTTTATCATAAAAAACTATTTGAATTCTTCCTTTATAAACACCTAAGTGACCTTTGTTTATATTTATAGTTGTATTATTTTTTGGAAGTATATTTTTGTTTTTTGAATACATATAAATAAAATCTTTTTTATTTAGATATAGTCTTTTTCTTTTAACCTTAACTTTTAAATTTGAGACTATTTCATTTTGGTATTTTGGTTTAGTAATATCTACTTTGTTTCCATCTAAAAAAAGATTTTTATAATCTTTATATTTTCCTTTTTGTTTTACTATATTAAAACTTTCAATCTCTTTTAATCCATTGAAATCTTTTATTTTTTTAACACTTAAATCATAAATATGTCCAAGCTTTAAATCCTTTGCATTTTTATATAAGAAAATTGCTCGATTATTTTGTTGCTTTATTATTGCACTATTACTGTTTTTATAGATAACCACAACATCTTCTAAAATTGTACTGTTTACTAGTTTTTCTTTGTGATATAAATCAGATATCATCTCCTTATCAAGATTTGTAGAACTAGTATTTTTTAGGCTGTTTTGGTATTCTGTGTTAGTTGAGAACTTTGCTATAAGTGGTAGGTGATCAGAGTAACCAGCACCTATATGATAAAATCTACTATTTTTTCTATTTGTTTGCCATCTAAAGATTTTATTATTTTTGAATAGACTTTTATCTTTGTATACAAAAAAAGAGTTTTTTATATATGATAATTTCTTATTATCAAACAGCGCAGTTGGTAAAATGATATTATCAGGGGTTATGTACTGATTCCTATACGTACTTGAAAATCTATTGTTTATATTTAAATCTAACCATAAATTATAATGGGCCTTTTTATCTTTTTCCATTAAATCAATATATGTATTAAACTCATTTTCTAATTTTGTATTTAAAACCTGATTTATTCCTGTTATTCCATCTGTTGTATTTAACCTTTTATCAAATTTAAAAGTTTGAGATTCATTGTAGTTTGAGTTTAAATCTCCAAGTATTATATAATCGTAGTCTTTAGGAAGTTTACTAACTCTATCAAATAGTCTTTTTGCATATTTAATTCTAAAGCTCTCATCAACTCTTTTTGAGGGCCAATGATTATTAAATATCTTAAATTCAATATTCTCAAGTTTAAATGTGGTTTCAAGAATTGGCCTATATACTCTTTTATAAAATTTTACATCGATATTTTGATTTGAAACTATTTTGATTTTTGATAAAAAACCAAGTCCTATTGCTGAGTTGTTATATTTAGAAAATGCACTATATTTGTATTGTGGCAGTTGTTTTTGAAGTTGTCTTAATATATTTTGATTTTCAATCTCTTGTAAAGCTATAATATTTGCATCAATTTTTTTAATAGTATTTACAATATTATTAAATTTTATAGAAAAGTTTTTTTTATTCCAATTTGTTTTATTGTTAACCTTATATTCAAAATATTCAGTTTTGTCATTCTTTAAATCAAATAGGTTTTCAACATTGTAAGACATAACTGTGAAGTTTTTTGAATATAGAAGATTAAAAAGTAGGGTACTTATAAAAAGAAGTCTAAACAAAATATCTCCAAAATTTTTTGGATATATTATCAAAATAATTATGTCTAAAAGTTAAAAGAAGCAAAAATTGCTTCTTAAACTTTATAGGGTAAGACTATTTTTGAGTATTAAGTCTTGATTGGTATTCTTGTGGGTGTTTACATACAGGACATACTTTTAAGGCTTTTTTACCTCTATGTACGTGTCCACATACTTCACAAATCCACTCTTCTTCATCATCATCACTTTCAAACTCTTTACCACTTTCAAGTCTATCTTTCAATCTTTTATACATATTTTCATGTTCAATTTCTACATTTCCAATTAGATGTAGCATTCTTGAAATATCCTTGTGTCCCTCATCTTTTGCAACTTTTGAGAAGTCTGGATACATAGTTACATTTTCATAACTCTCTCCATCAATTGCAATTTGAAGGTTCTCAACTGTATCTCCAAACTCTTTATCATAGTTTAAAACATTGTATGCTTTTAACTCTAATTGAGCATGTTTTTTCTCATTGTTTGCAGCTCTTTGGAAATGTTCAGCAATATCTCTATATCCCTCTTTTTGGGCAATTTTTGCAAAGTATTCATACTTGTTTCTTGCCATTGATTCCCCAGCAAAGGCTTTCATTAAGACAACTGAAGTTAAATCCTCAGTAATACAGTCCATTTTTTTACCACAGCAGTGAAGTTCTCCTCCACCAACTTTAGACAACTCAACTTCATTACCACATACACTACACTTATAACTTTCATATTGTCTCATTGAAACTCCTTTTGATAATTATTAGAACTATTGTAACAATAAAAATTTAATTATTTATTAACCGACTGTAACATCTTTACTTCTTTTTTTGAAATACTCTTTTTCTACTCTACAAAGTGGACACTGTTTTGGTGGCTTTTTACCTCTATGAACATGACCACATACTTCACATACCCATTCTTCTTCATCTTCTGATTCTAAGAACCCTTCATCAATAAGCTCTTGTTTTAGTTCTAAGTACTCTTTTTCGTGTTCTACTTCTACTTTTCCAATAGCTTTAAACATTCTAGCAATCTCTTTTAAACCTTCTTCTTTAGCTATTGCTTCAAAGTTTGGATACATCTCTTCATGCTCATACTTTTCACCATCTGCTGCATACTGGATATTTTTCTTTGTTGTATCAAGTTCAACATCATTTACTAGTTTGTTATATGCTTTAAACTCAGCCATCGCATGGTATTTCTCATTATCGGCTGCTTCTTGGAAAAATCTAGATATTCTGTGTAGTCCCTCTTCAAAAGCAACATCGGCAAAAAACTCATATTTATTTCTAGCTTGTGATTCACCTGCAAATGCTTTCATCAAGTTTACAGCTGTTAAGTTTTCTGTAATCATTTCCATCTCTTCACCACAGCAAGATAGTGTTGCATTTGTTCCTGTTTCTTGTACTTCTACTTCACATCCACATTTGTTACACTTGTAAGTTTCGTATTGTCTCATAATAGTCATCCTTTAAATATTTTTTATTTATGGAAAATTTTTTTCCGTTGAAAGAATTATAGAATAGTTAACCTTAAAGGAAAATTATTTACGTTTGATAAAAAATATGATATAATTCTCTTTGTGGTACAAATATTAATAAATGTTAGGTATTTATGTGAAATTAAAAGTTTTATATTGTATCATTTCACGAAAGGAAAAGAGTTATGATGAATTATGCGAATTTACTTAAAGACTATGATTTAAAAGTCACACCTCAAAGAGTAGCCATAGTTGAACAATTATATACTCACGGACATATGAATATAGATGATTTGTATAAAAAACTATTGGAAAAATTTCCATCTATTTCATTAGCAACAATTTATAAAAATATTAATGCTATGGTAGAGAAAGTTTTCCTTTCAGAGGTTAAAATACCAAATACAAAATCAGTATATGAACTTGTTAAAGAAGAGCATGCTCACTTAGTATGTTCTACTTGTAATACAATAGAGGATGTAATTATCGACACTGCTTCAATATCAAATGAGGCAGCTACTAAAAGTGGCTTTGAAATTGATAGTTCAGATATAGTTTTCACTGGACTATGTAAAAAATGTTCGAAATAGTTTAGCCTAGGCTAAACTATTTTGGATGACTAACCCTAAAACTACCATTAGTACAATTCCTGCGCTTTTATTATAAAGTCTGTTTGCAGTTATAAATACTAGCATTAAAGATAGAATTACAGCAGCAGCCACATCAAAGAAATTAACACTAAAGTTTACATTTAATGGATTTATTATAGATGTTACTCCTAAAACCATTGTAAAGTTTGCCACATTTGAACCAATAATATTTCCGATTGCTAAGTCTGCATTATCTTTCATTGCTGATTTTATTGAGATTGTTAATTCAGGAAGTGATGTTCCAAATGCAACTAAAAATAGTCCGATAATCCATTCACTAATTCCAAAGTTTCTAGCAATATTTCCAGCACTATCTATAGCAAAATCAGCACCTCCAACAACAAAAACAAATCCAACTAATAAAAGTAAAATAGTCTTACCCCATCCAAATTTCTCTTTTGCTAACTCCTCATCAATATCTTCAACTTGATTAGAGTTAATAAGAAAGATTAAATATGCTGCCATTAAAAGTACAAAAAATATACCGTCTACAAGATTTAGTTTTCCATCTAATCCCATTAAAATAAAAACTAATATAGGGAATAGTGCCCAAGCAGAATCTTTTGCAAAAAGGTCTCTTTTAGGTGATATTTTTTTAGCAACTAAGAAAACTGCACCTAGAACTAATGCAATATTAAAGATAGTACTTCCTACTACATTGGCTACAGCTATATCTGCACTTCCTTTTATAGAAGCTGATATTGATACAGCCATTTCAGGTAAGGAAGTTCCAAGTGCAATAAGAGTTGCACCAATAACAAAGTGAGAAATATTATAGTGTAAAGCTATTTTCTCACTTTGTTCAATAATAAAATCAGCACCATAAATTAGTGCAGCCATAGCTACTGTAAATATAATAAAATCCATCTATGAATTCCTCACAATCAAACTTTTTGGTAGATCAAATTGGTTGATTAACTCTTCTTCTTTATCTCTATGTTCACCATTATCAACTTCATGGTCAAACCCAACTAAATGCAAAGCACCGTGTATAAAAAGTAAAAAAAACTCTTCTTGATTTGTATGACTATACTCTTTGGCTTTTTCTTTTACAAACTCTTCACTAATCACTATAGAACCAGCTGGCATATTTGGTAAGTCAAACTCCAATGGAAAACTTAATACGTCAGTTGGTTTATCCATACCTCTATGCTCTTTATTTAGGTTATGAATCTCTTCATTATTTGTAATTACTAGTTCTATATCTTTAGTTGTAATTGCGGTTGCAATTTTATTTAGCAATTCTTCATCAATACACAAAGATGAGTTATTTTCAATATCAATCATAATCTACCCTTTAAATTACGCGATTGTATCTAAGTTTTGCAAATTTATAGCTAAAATAGTTCAATCATCTTTGGTACATCATCTACAGCAAAGCATTTTATTTTTAAATTAAGTGATGGTTTCTGCGCTATTATTGCTTTTTTTATACCTTGGGCTTGTGCCTCTTTTAGTCTCATATCTATTGAATACACATCTTTAACTTCTCCTGTTAATGATACTTCTCCTATAAAAGTTGACTCTTTAGAGATTGGTCTATCTCTAAAAGAGGAGATTATTGCTGCTATTACAGCTAAATCTGCTGAACTTTCTTTGATTTTTATACCTCCACTTATATTAACAAATACATCATAGTGATTAAGAGGTAAATCTATTTTCTTTTCAAGTAGTGCTAATAGCATATTTAATCTATTTACATCAAACCCTGTAGCACTTCTTTTGGGGTTAGGATGAGTTGATTCTGTAACTAATGCTTGAACTTCAAGTATTAAAGCACGACTTCCCTCCATAGATACAGTTAAAGCCGAGCCACTTTGAGCTTTACTTTTATCAAAAAATTTAGAAGCTATATCTTTTGCACTTACTAATCCCTCTCCTGTCATCTCAAAAATACCAATTTCAGAAGTACTTCCAAATCTATTCTTAAAGCCTCTTAACATTCTAAGCTCTTTTGAGGCTTCTCCCTCAAAATATAAAACCGTATCAACCATATGTTCTAAAACTCTAGGCCCTGCAATAGAGCCATCTTTTGTAATATGACCAATAATAAACATAGCTATATCTGACTCTTTTGCTTTTCTCATAAGTTCAAAAGTTATCTCTCTTACTTGACTTACACTTCCAGGGGCACTAGTAAGGTTTGATGAATAAATAGTTTGAATTGAGTCAATAATAGCAACATCGTAATCTTGTCTTAAAAATTCATCTTGAATCTCTTCAAGCTTTATCTCATTTAGAAGTAGCATATTTTCATTATTTGCATCTAACCTATTTGCTCTTAGCTTTATTTGTCCAGCACTCTCTTCTCCTGATACATATAAAACCTTTTTTCCTGATTTTGCAATACTACCTGCAACTTTTAATAATAGTGTAGACTTACCAACACCAGGACTTCCACCTATTAAAGTTAGTGATCCAGGTACAATACCTCCACCAAGGACTAAATCAAACTCATCATTATAAGAACTAAATCTACTAATATCATCTTGTTGAATTTGAGTAATAGGTTTTGCTTTTGAGCTACTATTTACAACTTTTGTGGTTTGTTTTAAAATTTCTTGTTGTTCCTGATTTAACTCTACAAAGCTGTCCCAACCTCCACAATTGGGGCATTTTCCTAGCCATTTTGTTGCTTGTTCCCCACAGTGTTGACACTCAAATAAAGTCTTTTTCTTCTTCGCCATTAAAATTCCTAAAGTATCATTTATATAAAATTTTTTTTGTAATCTTATCATAAAAATCTATTTGTGATGAAAAAAATAACAAATTGTAATTTAAATAATGTTATATTAAAAGAAAAACTAGGAAAAAAATGAGTAATAAAAATTTTTATAAAGAGTTAGACTCTATAGAGGAGTTTTCAAATATTTTTAAAGATTCAAACTATAAAGCAGTTCCTAGTAATTGGTATGTAATTGCAACTGACGTGGTTGATTCTACAACATTAATAGAAAATGGAAAATATAAAGAGATAAATCTTGTAGCAGCTATGAGCATTATATCAATTCTAAATATAAACAAAGAGATTGACATACCTTATATTTTTGGAGGGGATGGCTCTTTTTTACTAATACCAAATGATATTTTACAAAAATCAAAACAGGCATTAATCAAAATAAAAAAGATGGCAAAAGAGTCTTACTCTTTAGATTTAAGAGTGGGAATTATTCCTGTAAGGGAAATATATAAGAAAAATAAAGAGATTTTAATATCTAAGTATAAGATATCAAAAGATTGTACCCAAGCAATGGTAAAAGGTGGAGGCTTAAGCTATGCAGACTTCTTGCTTAAAAGAGATGAAGCATACTTTGTAAAAGATAAAGAAGACAAATCTTTTGAGCTTGATATTTCGGGTTTAGAGTGTAGATGGGAGAGTGTAAAGTCACCAAAAGATGAAAATATCACAATTTTACTAGAAGCATATGATGAGAGTAATTATAAAAAAATATTAGATGATTTAGAGAGTATTTTAGGCAGTAACTCTTTAAGAAGTCCAGTTATAAAAGATAATTTGAAGTTGAGCTTTAAAAATAGTGATTTAGAAAAAGAGGCTGCAATTATGTCAAAGAGTAAAATAGGTAGATTTTTTATTTTACAAAAATTAAAATTGATAAATCTACTAGGAAAGTTTCTTATGGAAAACAAAGTTTCAAATTGGGCTTTTTATAAAGATAGAATAGTATCAACAACAGATAATGAAAAATTTGATGATATGTTAAGAATGGTTGTTGCAGTTACAAAACAACAAAGTAAAAAACTTGAAGAGTATTTGTCAAAGCAAAGGGAAGAGAAAAAAATAGTTTATGGAATTCATAAATCAGACTCCTCTTTGATGACTTGTTTGATTTTTGAAAGACATGGGAAACATGTACATTTTATAGATGGTTCTAATGGTGGCTATGCATTAGCAGCTAAAGAGTTAAAGAAATTAAAATAAAGGAAACTTTACAGTATGGTTATTTATATACATGGTTTTGCAAGTAGTGGTTTTGGTTCAAAAGCATTAAAATTTTTAGAGTATTTTGAGGAAGATATAATTGCTCCAAGTTTATCAAATGTCCCAAACTTAGCTATTAATACCTTAGAGCAAATTATTGAAGCTTTTTTGAATAAGGATGAGAAAGTACACATAATAGGTTCATCTCTTGGTGGATATTATGCTCTATATTTAGCTAATAAATATGACTTGAAAGCTGTTTTGATAAATCCAGCAGTTGATCCTATGAATACTCTTGATAGGTATGAAGAAGTAGAGTTTGTAGAGAATTATTATGATAATACACGATTTGAGTTTGCATACGAGCATATTGCATCTTTAAAAAACTATGAAGTTGAGTGCTTAAAAAGTCCAGAAAACTTTATGACTTTATTGCAAACAGGTGATGAGGTTTTAGACTTTAATGAGGCAAATGAAAAGCTTGAAGATACAAATGTTATCATAGAGGAGGGTGGTAATCACTCTTTTGATGGAATAGAGAGATACTTTAGAAAAGTATCTAGTTTCTTTGAGGAGTAAACAGTAAGAGATTCTTACTATTTACCATTTTTGATTTGGTTTAAATCAAGCCCTAAGGCTTTGAAATTACTTTCAACTGTGTGTTTTTCTTCTAAAACTTTTGAGTTATAATATCCCATCTCTTCTTTTGGCAGTAGTCTTTTTTTAAGATCAAAAGATGCTCTTTCTTGTGCATTCATATATAAAACAACATCTGCAACATCTTGATCTTTCATACTATTACCTTGACCAAGTGGCATATTTGATTTTACCCAAGCAGCACCTTTATCAAGTTTACTCATACCTGCACCTGTGTTATAACTAAGCCAATTTCCATTTGAGTCTTTACCCCATAAAGGAGGAAATGTTCCTACACCTTGACCATTTGCTCCGTGACATGAAGCACATCTATTTTTGTAAACCTCTTTTCCAGCTAAATAGTTTTCATGAGTTGCATTTTTTTGTATTTTTTTGAATTTCTTTACAGCTTTTGGATATAACTTAGTATTATGGGCACTCCAAGGACCTTTGTCGTTCATTTTTATTTTTGTCCCCTCAGATAGCCATGTTATATAAGCAGCCATAGCAACACTTGCTTTACTATCAATAATAGGTCTTTTACCATTCATACTTCTCATAAAACAGTTATTCGATCTATCTTGAAGTGTTTGTATAGTTTTTTCTCTTTTTGACCAAGCAGGAAATGCTGCTGCTGTTCCAATCCAACTTGAGATACCCTTTGCAGTTCCTGGTTTTCCATCTGCACCTTTTAAGTGACAGCTTTTACACTGTAGTTTATTTCCTACGAAATCTTTTGTAAGAGGATGAGTATCTGTATTGTTCATAATATCCTCACCAACTTTTACTAGTTTTCCAAGTTCTCCTTTAGGATACTCTTTTGGTGCATCAGGTAGTTGCGCAAAAACTAAAGATGAAGCTAAAGCTACTAATAGAATGTTTCTTTTCATGGGTTACTCCTTGTTTATTTGAGGTAATATTAACAAGTAAGTGTAAAAACAAAGTTAGTTTTTAAAATGTGATTTTAAGCTTTTATTAAGAAATTGGAAAGTAATATGTAAATGTTGAGCCTTTATTTAGTTTAGAGTTACACTCTATTTCTATACTATTTTTTATACATATATTTTTAACTATATTAAGCCCAATACCAAATCCACCTTTTATAGAGTTCTCTTTAT
>JASMTK010000074.1:0-5741 GCA_041694355.1 Arcobacteraceae bacterium
AGCTCCAAAAGAAAAATTCAATAAAGCATTCAAAAATATAATTTTTAAAACAAATGAGGAAATATTAAATGAAATGCCCTATGATAAAGTAATTCAGCTAGCTCAATATGTAGAAGAAAAAAGTTTTGAGAAATACAATGAAAATATAGAAAAATTAAAAGATGCTAAATAATGAAATATTTTTCAGGACTAGATGAAAAAGATAAAAAATCTCAAAATACACAATTTGAGATAGTTAAAAATTTGACAATTTGGAGTGACTTATTAGGATTTGGGAAAGACTTTTATAAAAATCAATGGGAGTTAAACCAAGAACAATGGCAACAAATTGATTTAAGATTAAAAAACTTTTATCGACAGCATTATCTCAATTTTTCTTCCTTAAATGAGTACATTTTTATTTTAAATGATGGAATTGTGAGAACAATACCATTAGTTTGGAAAGACACTACAATAATTAATCAGCTGTTAGAGGTTTCAATGTGGATTAGAAATATTGTTATTTCGCATGTTAATGTAAATAGAGACGATAATATTGGAGCAAGAACAGTTTTGTCTTATGGAGAACGATTTAATAGTTTTTTAGATGAAATTACAGTAGATGACTTAGTATATAACTATACAAAAAAAGATAAAAAGGCAAAATTGCAGTTAGCTTTAAATACTGGTGATTATACTTTAATGCATAATCCAAGACAATTACAGATGAATACGGCTTTATCTAAGTCTTATATTATTGAAAGTCTTGGCTCTAATCAAGGAATAGATGGTAACAACTTTTTTATAGACAAAAGTTTTTTTGATTATCTTAGAAGTATAGTTAAAAATGATGATATTTTAGAAATTGTTGATGAAGATAACTTATTTGCAATAAAATATAAAGATAAATTAAAAGTTGAGTGCAATTGGCTTATGGGGTTTGAAATGAAAAATCAAATACAAATCTCTAAACCTTTTATCACTACAGTTTATAAAATAAAAGCTTTTTATCCTCATGATGAAGATCCAAAACAATTTAAATTTGAGATGATAAGATGAAAGAAAATCCAGAAATTAAATTTTTAACAGAAGCATATAAAGCATTAAATCATATTTACGATAAAAACCCATCACCAGACAATATTAATAAATGGAAAGCTGATGTTGTACCAAAATTATTTGGTAGTGCAAAAATCAAAGTTAGCAGGGTTGAAGTTATTAGATTTCCACAGAGTTCTTATGCTTTTACGATGGACAAAGATGAGCACGAGAAAAAAATCGTAGAAACAGTTTTAAGAGACACTGCTTTTAAAATAAATGCTGATAAAAAATCAAAAGAAAACATCGAAATTTTAAAGCTTTTGAAAGCAAGAGAAGAAAATATAGATTTTGAAATGCAGTTAGCCGAAATGATTTGTGGTGACAATACGAAGTTTCCATATAGATCGTCAAAGTATTTAACGGAGTTCTTTCAAAATTTAGGATACAACTACATCCACTCTGGAGAAACACGAAAATATTGGGTAAAAGATATTTTAGATGAACTTAATATCAAAGAGATCCATGCATTGGTTAGTACAGGTCTTTTTCGTAAAAAATATTTCATTGACTTTGCAAAAGAAAAAGATCTAAATCATAATGAACTGTTTAAGGGCGCAGCAAAAGAATTCAAAGAGTTTATTCAAAACTCTATAACAGCAAATGAAGCGTTTGATCTGTCAAGTGTATTAGATATGAATGTAAATGTAGAACTATTATTTGATAATGTTGCAAATACGCAAGATATAGAACTAAACAAATTAATAGAGGAAGCAAAAGAAAGATTTTTAAATCCAAATGATAAACAGGTGGCTTTAGAAAAACTTTGGGATGCTTTTGAGAGACTTAAAACATATTTTTCACAAGAGGGTTTGAAGAAAAATCAATCTGCCGATAAGATTACGACCATTATTTCTGAACACTTTAATAAAGAGTTTATCGATGAAGAGTTTACTAAGCTTACAAAGATTGGAAATAACTATAGAATCAGACATCATGAAATGGATAAACAAGAATTGACTCAAGTACACACAAACTACTTCTTTTTTAGAATGTTATCTTTAATAGATCTATGTTTGACCTTTTTAAGAGAAGAAGAAAATGAGGAAATAGATATATTTTAAAGTGTTAGGAGCAAAAAGCGAGATGAATTTTCAATTTAAAAACTGGAAAGCTTTTAGAGATCAGTTAAAGTCACAAGACATCAAGATAGCCACTTTTGATTTTGTTTATGAAAAATGTGAGTTTAAAATTATATACTCTATTGAACAAAATGCTTTTTATATTGCCAAAAGAGGAACGCAGATAGTTTTTATTTTATTTTTAGATTGGTATAAAATTACTGACAGAATAAATAAAGATGCATACGATCAATTAAAAGTGTGTAAAGACCAGCCATTTGATCCTAAAAAGCCATATAATCCATTTGATTTTTTATTGGCGTTAGATAATCACTTAAAAGAAAATGTTAAATTTAAAAAAACAACCAAGACGGAATATTTTACAACAACTAAAAAAGCAATACCAGATGAAGAAAAGATATATTTTCAAAGATGGATTCCACATCTAAATGATAATAAAAATGTAACTGATAAAAATCTTGACAAAGTTAAAAAGGTTTTGGGTTTTCATTATGCGATTTTCTGTAAAGATAATAATGTAAGTGTAGGATTTACAAATGTTCCAAATGACTTATCTTTTGAAGTAATTGAGGATCCTAAAAAAGTTTTAGATGAACAAAAGAAAAAAGTATAAAAAGGTTGTCAATAACGGTATTGACATTCAAAAAAAATTAAAGAAATTTAGATTTTTCAAGACATAAATTTAAGTAAAATCTAAAAAAACATACTTTAAAATTTCAATACTGGTGATACATAGTGATCACCAGTAACACGAGCTGATAAAGCTAGTGTACTTGTGACATAAGGATTTTTGATGGGTTGCCTTTTGTCAATATGATATTTAAGATGTATTGAATGTAAAAGTAAATCAAAATACTAGTTAGATTTGCTAAATGGATAAATAAACAGTGCACTGTTAATGTTATGGAAATATGGAAACAGTATGGATCGCTGATGAATGATCCACCTTTGATTCAAGCAAAGGTTCAGTCCTAACCCATCAGCTTAATCAAAGTGCCTAAAATGTAAAGATGGAAAGTATGGAAATTAGTAACTAGTTTTTCAGCTCCTTTAAAATCAAAGGAGTAAAAATGAATAATCTAAGCCATACGTTATATCTAGACTATGGGTACATGTTAACTAAGAAAGATTTAGCCGAAGTACTTGGAGTGAGTCTTTCTACTGTTAACAGAAGACTATCTTTGGGAGGTGATACTTTACCACCCTATCAAAAAGTAGGGCGACAGTATCGTTTTCCAGTTCGTGGTGTTGCCGAGTATATTGAAAATACTATGAACAATGAAAAAGGTTTTGCTTCATGAGTCAGTCAGAAAACTGGCTCAAAGCAGAGCCTATTATTATAAATACAATACCTATTTTATCAAAAGTTCCATCAAGTTTAGTAAAGTTAATACAGATTGCAGATAAAAAAACGTTTGTTTCAACGGATGTTTTAGCTATTACCTCACTGAGTGTTTTAGCAACACTTTGCAATGGTATCAAACTTTTTCGAAATCTTGATGATATAGATGGAGATAGAGTAGTTGTATATGTTGCTTCATTTTTTAGAAGTGGAGGTGGGAAAACAAGTGCAGTAAATCTTTTAAAAGATGCTTTTTTAGGTTGGATCGATGAGTATTATGCGAAAAAATATGAGACAAATGAAAAGTTAAAAGAGGAATTTGAAAAAGAGTTAGAAGTTTGTAAAGATATTCAAGAAAAAAAGCTTCTAATTAAAAAGCTCAATGCTTTAAAAAATGGTGTAGATGTCTTTATACCTAATGCAACAGAAGCAGGATTAAAGGAGAGTTTAAAAAATGGCTCTACTCCCTTAATTACCTTAGATAATCTGGGTAAAATGATTGCTATTTCAAAAAGAAATGAGCATGTGGGGCAACTTCTTAAAATAGTTGATGAGATATATGACAGTGCAAACTGTTCAACCAATAGAACAGTCTCGCAAGGTAGAACTCAAAATATCAAAATAGGTGGTTTAGGACTTTATGCTGCATCTACTTTAGGAAACTCTGGGTTATCGTCAAAAATGATTCAAGAGGGTCTTGAAGATGGACTTTTAAATCGATTTTTGATTGTATTTCAGCAAGAGATTAATAAAGATATACCTTTTGAAAAGTATTTGAGTAAGGAAGAGCTAAAAGAGTTTGTTGTTTTTGCTAAAAAATTCTATGTTTATGCCTCTAAACATAATTTACTTTTAAGTGAAGAGGCAAAGCAAGAAGCTATGAAGTTTAATACAAAAATCAGCAAAGAGTTTCGAACAAAATATTCCATAGGGGATGAAACATCTGGGTTTAGCATAAGAAGTATTACGATGCTTTACAGAATTGCTATCATCTTTCATATAGCTCAAAACTGTTTCACTGAGTCTGATGAAAATATTGAAGCTATACTAGATAAAACAATGAGTTTTGATAGGGAAGTAGTTTTAATATCAAAAGAGACAATGCAGTGTGCAATAGATTTTTTGGACTATGTAAAAAAGGAGCATACATTTAAGATATTAGATGTTGCAAATCAAAATAGTAAAAAATCTACCTCACAAAAAGTTTTTGAAGCGATTCAAAGATTATGTGAGAAAAACAGGCGTTGTACAATTCGAGAAATTACACAATCTTCAAAAGTAACTCAAAAAGATGGATTACTACAGATACTTGATGACCTAGTTTCTATTGAAAAAATAAAAAAAGAGAGTGAATATTACACTCTCTAAGTCAACAATCAACAAATGCTCAAAAGCCTTTAAATTTGGCTTTTGAGTGTTTCTTTGCATGCTTTCAACAGTTTCAACATTTAAAGTGTTGAAATTTGTTGAATACCTTCTCTCAACACACTACTTCCTTTAATACGAAGCTAAATTAAAATGTTGAATGTTGAAAATACTAAGGGTAGATTTAATTCAAAAAATACACGAATCAAGGTATAATATACCCAGATTTATCCATAAGGGTAGATTTTGGGTAGTTTTTGACTATCTAAGAAAATTTATAAAATTTGAAAAGCCTTTAATATAGGGTTTTTAAGGGAAAAAATAAAAAATGATATTAATGATTGATAAGGACTATATCTATTCTAATAACTTTAAACTTGCATCATTATAATTACTAAAAAATGTATATTCTATAATAATTAGTTAATTATTTAAAAGTAATTTTAAATAATACTTACTTAAGTTTGTTTTACTATACTATCATAAGTCAATATATATTGTTGACAATAAATTCTACGCAAAGAATTAAGTTTTTTTAAATATCAATATTGCATAGAAGGAGATAATGACTTAATCTCCTTCTTTAACTCAACTTTAACTCATAATATATAACTATTTTATTATTAATTAATAATCTCAATAAAGAATTGTTTTATTTATATAAATTTATAATTGTATATCTTCTTTTAAAGGGTTATTATGAACGGTAAATTAAAATTTCTTTTACCAGTTATTGTCGCTGTGGTTGTTGCACTATTTCCAACACCAGAGGGATTAAGTGTAAATGCTCATTACTTTTTTGCAGTGTTTATAGGAGTGATAGTTGGATTGATTTTAGAACCAATTCCAGCTGCATTAATTGGACTAACAGGGGT
>JASMTK010000075.1:0-4179 GCA_041694355.1 Arcobacteraceae bacterium
TATAGTACTGATAACCTTATACTAAACTTAAGTACTGGTGACCATTAGGGTAACCACTGGTGACCACTATGGTTAGTGTACTAATGGTTACCACTACTAACCTTAAAATATGCTTACAAGTAATGGTTACCATTAATAAAATGGTTAAGCAACATTTAAGTAAAGTACTGATACAATTAGTAAAACAAAAAAAGGATTAGTAATGATTGAGATAGTTAAATTATATCAAGATGAAGAGTTTAAAAATTCAGATGAACTCTTAGAAGATATTGTAAAAAAATTAAGACACAAAGATTGTGATTTGTTTGAGTTGTATAATTATATTATGCCTTGGCTTTGGGGTAATGATAGTATCTTTAGTGTAAAAAATAAATATGCTAGTTTAAGAAATGCTATTGAACACTCAACGATTGGTAAAGCTAGAAAAGATAAGTTTTTAGAAGTGTTTAAAATACACCCTAATACCTATAAATACTTACTTAAAGTACAAAATGAAAATATGAAAAATAGGATAAATGACTCTTTGGAATTTTCAAAAGATAGTTACTTAGAAAATATGCAAAAGGTTAAAAATATAATAGTTAATAAAGACTTTGATACTATCAGGGTAAACAGACAAAAAAATGATTATCTATTAGCTAATTTAAGTGCTTTATATTTTGCTATGGCTACGGGGCGAAGACCTTGGGAAATTTTTCAAACTGTTGAGATTTCAAAAGTTGGTAAGACTGTTTATTATAAAGGACTTGCAAAAAAAAGAGACAATGAAGAGGTTGAATTTATTGCTTTTCCACTTGATGAAGATTATCACTTCTTAAAAAAATGTTTAGAAAATGTTAGAAAATATTATAGTGATAAAGATATGGATAATAAAAAATTTAATCAAGGCGTTCAACAAACTTGGAATAAATTTGCTAAGTATATTTTAGATGATAAAAAGGTTTCTTACTCTGTAATTAGAAGTATGTATTCAGAAATTGCAGTAGAAACACAAAATAAAGATAACTTAGACAAAGAGATATTTAGAAGATTGGTTTTAAGTCACGCTGAAACTGTTATGAGTGCTACTGATTATTACAGAAAAACAAAAGCAGTTTAAAAAATATAAATGAAGTGAGTTATCTTATAGCTAATTCGCTTCATATTTGTACGAGGTTTATTTTTCTTTTCTTATTTGATATTTCTATTGCTTTGACTGTTTTCGTTCGTTCTTGGCTCTTATTTTGATTATTTGACCTCTATTTTTATACTCATTTATACAGTTTTTATACATTAATTATACTTTGATTATACACTTATTATACTTCTATTATACTCTTTTTATTACCTTTTATACTCTCTTCTATTCTCTTCTTATCCAGTGGTGTTAATTTTAATTGTTTTCTTTGCCCTATCCGTGGTACTCCTAATTGTTTTTCGGCTCATATATGGCTTATTTACCCTTTTAAATACCCCTTTATAATGATACTTTTAAACAATTCCAAACACGGCGTACCCTCCCCAAAGGACAAAACGAATTTTACAAACGGCTTGAGGTTCCGTCAAGGGTTTGACTGCGGAGCAGTTGCGTAGCACCCTTTACGGGTTCTCAAACGGCTTGTACAATTTGGCTTTGCGTTTGGGGTTGGGTTGGCGTGTGCGATTACGAAAATGCGAAATGCGAAAAATGTAAAAAAGTATGTAGTATATAGAAGTCGCAGAAATAGGGGGGGCATTAAAGCCCATAAATAAGGGAAAGTGTAAAAAAAATTAAGCTATATATAAGTAAAATACTATAAAACTACATAGTAACTACATAGCAACTACATAGTAAATACATAGTAACTACATAGCAACTACATAAAACTACATACTAAAAAAATAATTTTTTATATAAGGTATAAAAATATAAAAGATGCCCTCACATTCGACTAACTACCTACATAACTACATTGTTTTTTCATAAACTCCCTTTTTATGGGGCTTACAGAGTTTTTTTGCTATGTAGTTACTATGTAGTTGCTATGTAGTTTGAATGTAGAACTACATAAAGAATAGCTTAAACTACATATTTCAATAAAAAAAAGCAATACTTTAAGCTTGTTTTTATTTTCTAAAAGATACAATATTTATTAAGAAAAATAATTTTTTTAAAGGTAAGAAAAATGGAATTTGAATTTGATTTAAAAACTAAGCATAAAAAAAAGGCTACATATTCAATTAATCCTGATTTATTGGATAAATTTAATGCTTTATGCAAACATAAAAGATGGAAAAAAGCACAAGTGATAGAAAAATTAATGGAAAAATTAGTGGAACAAGAGTCAAATATTTTGACTTGCAGTAAATAAAGCTTAGTTTTTTGGCGAAACTAAGCTTTTTGTGTATGTATAATACCTCATTTGATTCCCGTATTATACATACTTAAAGATAAATTGTAAAGGTTAAGTATGTATCTATCAATAAAAAAAGAAAAAATAAAAGGTTTTATCAATGATAAGACCACACAAGCAACAGAAATTGAAATTATAAGATTAATTCTAAATAGCTTCAAAGAAGATGACTTTTCAATAGCTTATGACACTAACGAAAAAAGAATATATTTTTACGATAATGTAGAGCTATATTGGAAGTCTTTAGAGGTAATGGAATTTGCAGGATATTTATATAAGGCATTTAGTCAAAGTATAGAAGAATTAATTCCCTTTAGGAGTGAGCTATATAAAGAGTCAAAAAGCAAAACAAACTATTTTTTTGCATTAACTTTTGATAGATTTAAAAAAATAGTTATTGCTATTACTTCAATTATTCCTAAAATGACAAATATTAAAACTCCTGATTATATCCCTTTAAAAAATGGATATATTGATTTAAAAACTTTAGATTTTAAAAAGCCTGATAAACGAATATATAATAGGTATACGCTACCTTTTGAGTATAAAGAGGGGGTAGAACAACCAAAGATGTTTTTAGACTTTTTAGAGCAAATTCAGCCCGTAAAAGAGAATAGGGAATTTTTAATAAATTGGTTGGCTTATATGCTTATTCCATCTAATCCAAGACAAAAAGCACTTTTTTTAATGGGAGATGGGTCGAATGGTAAGGGTGTACTAACAAGATTAATGACTACAATATTAGGAAAAGATAATACAAGTTCTTTAACTATCCCTCAAATTAATGTATCTAGCTATGAAATGCCTCATTTAAGGAATAAACTTGTTAATTTCAGCCCTGACAATGACCCTAAAGACCAATTACACATAGGTACTTTTAAGAGTGCAACGGGGGGCGATAATATGATGGTTAGAGTTATTGGTAAAGACCCATTTGAAATGACTTATTATGGAAAGCTTGTTTTTTCAGTAAACCAAATGCCTTATTTTAAGAGCAAAGACCCAGCTGTTTTAAGAAGACCCGAAGTTTTACAGTTTACAGTTATAGTTCCTGAAAAAAATAGGGTTGCAGATTTAGAAGAAAAAATATTAAAAGATGGGGGAAGTGCCGTTTTTATGTATCTTTTGAATAGAGCGAGAGAATTAGCAACGAATAATTTTAAATTTACTGCACCAGTACAGGTAGCAGAATTTACAAAATCAATAGTTGAGGAAACAGATAATATTCATAATTTTGTATGCGAACTTTTAGAAACAGAAGATAACGGGGAAATTGTTGAGTTTTCAGAAACAAGAAAAAAATTATATTCAGACTTTAAAGACTATTGTTTGGAAAATGGTTTTAAATTACCAAATATAAACACTTTTAAAACTGACTTAGAGAATTACTTTAAGAAAAGAAATGATTGGAAAATTGAATACAAAAGAAAAACAAGTGGAATGAGTTTTGTTTTTGAAAAACATATACCATTCTAAAAGTTAAAAAAATAATTTTTATAAACTAATGGTCACCATTTTATATAAGGAGAATTTAAGCAAAGTAATGGTAGCCATTAGTACTAGACTAAGGTTAGTAGTGGTAACCATTAGTACACTAACCATAGTGGTCACCAGTGGTTACCCTAATGGTCACCAGTACTTAAGTTTAATATAAGGTTATCAGTACTATATTATAGTACTGATAACCTTATATTAAACTTAAGTACTGGTGACCATTAGGGTAACCACTGGTGACCACTATGGTTAGTGTACTAATGGTTACCACTACTAACCTTAGTCTAGTACTAATGGCTACCATTACTTTGCT
>JASMTK010000076.1:0-24937 GCA_041694355.1 Arcobacteraceae bacterium
TTTCACAGTTGCATATTTCCAAAGATGAGCGATATGGTATATAGATTTAGGCAGTTTTGTTTTTTGGAAATAGTCTATATAGTTGTATATTTGTACTCCTAAATCTTCTTTATTTTTATGATTATTGTTTGTAGAAAAGCTTTCATTTGCATGAAATACATAACTTGAAAAATCTTTATAATCATATTTAGCACTATTATCTACTACTTTTTTGAAAAACTGTGAGCTAAATAAATCTTCATTTACTTTAAACTCTTTATCATCATAAAGTATAAGTGTTGCTATTGAGTTGTATTTTACGTCTGCTAAATCTTGAGCTATTTTTTCATCTATTTGTATATCCATTTCTAAAATTTGTGGTGCTGGAATAGTTATAACAAGTAAATCAAAACCTTCATAACACTTTGACTTTTCATCATACAAGTACCATTTTGACTCTTTTTTTATACACTTTATTATTTTTGTTTGTTTTACTAAATCTTTTTTATCTATCATAGAAGAGCAAAATTTATTTATACCATTTGTTGGGAAGTATCTGTTTTTTTCTTTTCTTAAGATACCTTTTCTTTCAAACTTATTTGCAAAATAGATAAAATGAGGCTCTTTAGTCTCAAAGTAGGGTGTACCATGGTCTACAAATTTATCATCTATATATTTAGTACTCAATCTTCCACCACAACCTCTTGATTTCTCAAAGATTTTGATGTCATCATTTTCATTTTTAAATCTATTATATAAGTAGCATCCACTAAAACCTGCACCAATTATAGCTATGTTCATAAATACTCCCTTATTTATATATTATTCTTGCAAGTGCAAAAACAAAAAGACCTATTGCTATTTCTTTATACTCTTTGTCTAAAAGTAATAAGAAAATAGAACTTATCATTAAAGATAAAGATATAAACTTAGGTCTTAAATAATCTTTTACTTCTTTTGTCAAATACTCTAGTTGATTTTGTGAAACTTGTACTTCAAGATCACCTTCACTTGCTTGTTTTAAAGTTGACTTTAAATCTTTGATTGTAAAAGGAATATCTTTTATCTCATCTATTATAGTCTCAACTATTGAGTCTTTTGCTCCTAAGGCTTTTGGAAGGTTATTTTTTAGTATTGGTAGTATATCTTTTACACCGTTGAAATTTTCAATATATGTAGTTCCAAGTCCTTCGATGATTGCACTAACTCTTAAAATATATATAGCATCACTTGGAAGTTTAAAAGGCATATTTCTAGTACTCTCCAATACTTCAAAAGCTAATTTTTGCATAGATTCACTATCAAGATTATCATTTGAAAATATATCAAACATTTTACTTGTAAACTGGGCAAGTTTACTAGTAGGGGCTTCATAAGCAATAGTTCCAAGTCTTTTACTAGCACTTATATAAAGCTCATAGTTTTGCTCATTTGCAGCTTTGATAAGTTCTATTATTGCAATTCTTTTATCATTTGGTACAGTTTTTACCATACCAAAATCAAGCATAGTTATCTCACCTTCTTTTGAGATTAACAGATTACCTGGATGAGGATCTGCATGAAAATAACCATTTATAAGCATCTGTGTTGTGTAAAAGTCTACTAAATTTGAGATGATCTTATTAAAATCTATATTGTGTTTTAAAATAGACTCTTTATCATCGAATCTATATCCCTCTTCATAGCTCATAACAAGAGCATCATCACTACAGTATTGTGGGTATGGTTTAGGAAAGTTTATATTTTGTTCTTTATATGTTTCACTAAACTTTTGTAAGTTTTGTAACTCAGTTGTTAAGCTAACTTCTTGTCTAATCATTGAAGAAAACTCATCAATAACTGCTTCAATAGAGTTTTTTGTATAGTGAGAAAATAGTGGTTTAAATATCTTATTGAAAAATGAGATTATCTTGATATCAGCAATTACTCTTTGCTTTATTCCCTCACGTCTTAATTTAACAGCAACCTTTTCACCTGTTTTTAAATATGCAATATGAACTTGTCCAATAGAAGCAGAGGCTATAGCAGTATTATCAAACTCTTTAAAAGGGGTATTTGCAAATGCTCTTGCAAATACCCTAAGGAAACTGTCATTTGACATCGTAGGAAGTTTGTCATGTAGTTGTCTTAATTCAACTAAATACTCTTCACTAAAAAAGTCTGCTCTAGTTGCTAAAACTTGAGCCAATTTAATGAAGCTTGCGCCTAAATGTATAGTAGTAGTTTTTAAGCCTTTAGGACCAAGAGGTTTGATCCACAAAAAACTCTCTTTTTTCTTAATAACCATAAAAACAGTCATTAAGAACCTAAAGACTTTATAGACCCTTTTAGGTGAGTATAACCTTAAATGATTAAATAAAGTTTTTATTTTAAATCCTTTTTTAACTCTTCAAGGTCATCTTTAGTTACAAGACCTAACTCTTTTATAGACTCTTTAACACTATCTTTAATATGTTGTTTTAATCTCTCTTCTTCGTCTTGTCCCTTTTTCTCTAAAGATTCTATAAAGCCTTTAATATCAGAAGAGTCAATTTTCCCTTTTTCTTCTAGTTTTTTTAACTCATCTTCAACTTTTTCTTTTACCATAACACCTGCACCTAGTCCAGTGAAAATCAAATCTTTAATCATTTTATTTCCTTTTTTTCTTTATTTTATTACATATTTATATCCTTTTGTATGACTTATTTGTCAATTGGTTTTACCATGGACCTTTAAATCTTGTAGGCTTATGATATGTCTTGTTTTTATGTTTTGTACTTCGACCTTGAACTCTTCTTCTCCATCTTTTAAAAGCTTTAGGGCTAAGAAGTTTTTTCATCAGCTTTTTTACCTGATTTTCTGTTAAACCATATTGTAAATAAATAGCATCAAAAGTTGTTCTATCTTGCCAAGCCATTTGAATTAATCGATTTTCATCAAACTCTTGCATCTGTTCGTCAAGTTTTTTTATCTTTTTTGGTTTTTGAAGTTTTTTATAATTCAATATTTACTCCTGAATTGTCCAGATTAATTTTTCAGTTGGAAAACCTAATTTAGGTAGTTTCTCTAATATCATATTTTTAATATTTGGCTCTAAACTTTTATCTCTTGATAAAATCCATAAATACTCACGTGAAGGACTTCCTACAACTGCATAGCTATAATCATCTGCTAACATTAAAATCCAGTAATCCCCATAAAAGGGTCTAAAAAAACTAACTTTTAATTTACTATTTGTTTTATTAGTTGCATAAGCAATTCCTGTTGCTTTCGATTTTTCATTTGTAGTTATATCTGTACATCTATTAATAACTTTTATTTTTTCATCATTATTTAAAGAATAGGTTGCAGATACATTTTTACAATTTTCTTCAAAACTATGTTCATATCTAGCAATTTCATACCACTTTCCTAAATACTTATTTAAATCAACTTTTTCAACTGTATTTAAAGGAGGGTTTTTAGAACTACATGCTGTGAAAAATATTAATGATACTAAGACTAATAGATATTTCATAATGTTCCTTTTGTTTTTTGAATTATATATACAATTTTTATTATTTTGTATCCTGTAAATGTTAATTGGTAATTTAATATTAACTTAGTTCTATATTTGGACGAGGTTTGTTTTTTAGGTCAGATAGTACACTCAAAACTTAAAAAAAGCCATATTTTCAAAATATGAAGATTTACTATATTTTTATAGTATATTTTAAAGAAATTCTGTCATAAATTCTCTATATATTAAAGGTACATAGTTTTTTTGCACTTTTTCATTTCTTCTCTCTTTTATACTAACTGCTTCAAAGAAAGTACACCAAAGTTTTTCAAACTTCTTTTCCTCTTTTGAATAAGATGGTTCTTCAAAAGCTGCAACATTTTCTATAGAGAGATTAGTACCATTTTTGACAAAAGCAATTTTTCTATTTATATCATGAATTATATAGTTTTGATTGTTTAATCTTTTGAAAAAATGTTTTCCTAGATGATACACAACATTAAATTTTGAATTAATCTTTGCATAAAGAGTTCCATCTTCCAACTCTTTAAACCTTACAAAAGCAGTCATCTTGTGATGATGTCTAAAAAACTCTTTTTCTAAAGTACTAAGATAAAAAACTGAACTATCATTTATATTAAATAACTCTCTTCTGTTTTTAAACCCAATGATTATATATCTAAGCAAATCCAGTTCAAACTCTCTTGTATCACACATAAATGTATTAAGTATTAAACTTATTGCTTTTTTAGGAAACCTTTCTTTTATAGCTTCAAAAACTTTTTGAGCATTTAACTTATCTGTTTTTACTTCATAGATTTCATCATCAAACAACGTATTTGGCATCGATTTTTCTATCTTTTCTATTTTTAATTTTTTATAATACACCTCATAAACAAGTGTCAAAAAGCCCTCAAAACTATTATCATAAACAACAGTCATATCTCACCTGTAATAGCGCTATAATCCACATCGAACAAACTTGGCTGTTTTACAGTAATTATCTTTTTCTTTGGTGGTTCTATTATAGCTTGTTTAATATCTTCCTTATAAAAAGGTATCTTGCTTTTATATTTACCTTTACAAGTGATGAAAAACTGGGCTCTTTTTAAAGATATTCGTAATTTTAATAAATCATAAAAATCTAAACTTTTATATCTTCTTGCTCTTAATATCTTATAGACACTTTTTATTCCAATACCTGGTATTCTTAAAAGCTCCTCTTTACTTGCTTTGTTTATTTCCATAGGAAAATATTGTAAGTTTTGTAATGCCCAAAAAGTTTTAGGATCAACTTCTTCATCCAAGTTTGGTGTTTGGTCATCTACAATCTCATCCCAAGTAAAGTCATAAAATCTTAGAAGCCAATCAGCTTGATAGAGTCTATGTTCTCGTAGTAAAGGTGGTTTTGTGATTATTGAGGGTAAATTTTTATCATCATTTACTGGAATATATGCACTATAATAGACTCTTTTTAATAAGGCTTTATCATATAAAACTGAACTTAGTTTTAATATATCCTTATCACTTTCAGGAGTTGCACCTACTATTAGTTGAGTGCTCATACCTATTGGTTTATTATCTTTTTCAAGTGTGATATCTCTAGCATATTTCAAGGGCTGTAAAACTTGCTCTTTTGTTTTATTAGGTGCTAAAAGTTTAAGTGACTTATTACTAGGAAGTTCGATATTTGAACTTACTCTATTAGCTAACTCTACAACTTTTTGTACTAGATGATCTTGCGAGCCTGGTATAAGTTTTACATGAATATAGCCATTAAACCTATACTCATATCTTAAAATCTTTAAAGCTCTATATATTAAATTCATAGTGTGATCTTCATCTTGAATAATACCAGAACTAAGAAACAGCCCCTCTATATAGTTTCTTTTATAAAAATTTATAGTTATATCTGCTAATTGACGTGGAGAAAAGGCAGCTCTTTTTATATCATTTGATTTTCTATTTATACAATAAGCACAGTCATATATACAAAAATTTGTAAGCAAAACTTTTAGTAGGGATACACACCTTCCATCAGCTGTATATGTATGACAAATACCACTTTTATGAGTTGCACCTAATTCACCAGTTTTATAGTTACTATCACTACCACTAGAACTACAAGATACATCATATTTTGCCGAGTCTGCAAGTATTTGCATTTTTTCATAAACATCTTTTTTCATATTAGTATTTTATAAAAAATAAAAATAGTAAGCTAAAAATATTACATATTGCAATATAAATCTTGCATATAATCTTCAGCAACTTTTAGATGCTTTTCTAGTTTTTCTTTTGACATTCTATTTAAAAGAGAAATTTGCATTTTCATTCTAGGATTATTTGAAAATTTAGATGAATACTTGTATAAAAACCTCCAGTATAAAGCATCTATAATCTCACACCAGTCCTCTTTTTTACTATAATCACTCATCTTAATTAAGTAGTTAGAACTACTTATATAGGGTTTAGTAGTTATACTCCCACCATCACTAAACCCACTCATACCATATACATTTCCAACCATCACCCAATCATAAGCATCTATATAATTTTTCATAAAGTATTCATAAACATCATTTGGTTTTATCTCTAACAGCAAAAATATATTTCCTAAAATCATAAGTCGCTCTATATGATGAGCATAAGCTGTTTTATCTACTTTTTTTATTACATCATCTAATATTTTTATTCCACTTTTTGCTTCTAATATTGCTTTTGGCATACTATTTTGAAAGTTAAAAAAGTTTGAGTTTCTAAGTCTAACTCCATCATCTTCATATACTTTCAACATAAATTCTCGCCAACCAATAATCTGTCTTATAAAACCCTCTTTGGCATTATATGGAGCAGTTGCATTTGCAATTTTTTCTATCACTTGGTTTAAGTCTAATAATCCTATATTTAAACTACTTGAAATATTTGAGTGAAAAAGATATGTTTGCGATATATCCTTTGTAATTGCATCTTGATAATTACCAAAATTTTCAAACTTGTCATTTATAAAATAGTCAAGTTGTAAAGAAGCCTCATCAAATGTAATAGGGTAGTTAAAAGATTCGCAGCTTCCAATTGTATCAAATTTTTTACAATAATTTTTTGCTTCATCTATATAACTGTTATCATAAGATAGGGTAGTTGGGATAAAAATATCTTTTGGTAGCTTCTTTCTGTTATCACTATCAAAACTATACTTTCCATATAAAGGTTTTCCATTTTCCATAAACAAATCAAGCTCTTTTCTTCTATTCATATAAAAATGATGAAGAAATTTAGATTTATCATTTGGATGTATAAAGTTTGGATTTTTTATAGTAGTTATATCTTTAAACTTTTTGAAAACTTTTTTCTCTAAATAATTATCAAAAAGTTCATAAACATATATCTTCTCATTTTTATATTTATCAAAGTAGTTTTCATTTTCAAAATACTCAACCTCAATAGAGTTATCTTGAAGATACTTTTCATAGAACTTCATAGAAGCTCTATGTAGTATAAGCTTTTGGATATGAAACTTATATTGAGTGAAAAACAAAGGCTCTTCAATAAGAAGAACTCTTTTGCCTTTTAAAGCATCAATATTTTTAAATAGTTGATGAGGAAAAACAATGAAAATGGTCATTTTAAATACTTCTTACTGGTTCAGCAGTAGGCTTAGCATAAAAATACCCCTGTGCATAGTCAGCTCCAAGCTCTTTAACTTTATTTAACTCATCTATATTTTCAACTCCCTCAGCCAAAAGTTTTATGTTGTTATCACTACTTATAGTTCTTAATGCTTTATAAACTGACTGCTTCATAGTATCTTTATGTATAGAATCAATAATATTTCTATCAACTTTGATAATATCAGGTTTCAAATCAACTAGCATATTCAAAGATGAATATCCCTCTCCTACATCATCTAAAGCGATTAAAAAGCCTTGATCTCTATAGTAATTTAATATAACTTTTAAATGCTCCTTATCTTCTACTTTTTCAGTCTCTACAACCTCAAAAACAATGTTTTTAGGGTCATGGTCAAGTTGTTTTGCCCATTTAACTGTTGCTTCTAAACAAAATTTTGGATCATAAATAGATGTGGGTAAAAAGTTGATAAACACTTTTGTATTTATCTTTTTTACTGCTGATGTTTTTAAAGCAGACTCTCTACAAAGCCTATCAAGTTTAAAGTTAGTATCATTTCTTGTTGATTTATAAAATAACTCACCAGGTGACATCAAAGAACCATCAGGAAATACACCTCTTGTAAGTGCTTCATAGGCATAAATAGAGTTGTCATTTAAATCAATTATAGGCTGGAAGTGTGTAGTTAAAGTCTCATTTTCTAAAATATCAAAAAAACTTCTATCATCAATATAGTTTAAGTAAATACTTAAAGGTTTAGCTTTTAAGATTGTACTTAGGTTTAATATGTGTTTATCATTTTCAATAAATACTTTTATTTCATCTTGTTCAAACTGTGTAAACTTCTCCTTAAAAAAATCATAATTCTTTTCAAAAAATCTTTTACAGTTTTTACTATATATTGTGTTTATATTCTCTTTTGACTCTACTTTATCTTTAAAATTTAATAGTACAGATTTAATCTTTAGGTTTAACTCTGGCACAATAGATATAAAATGAATCAATCCCTCATCGGCACATATACAAAAGTTTTCTTGACATTTACAACTCATAATTTCTCCTTTTTATTTAGGGTGCTAATCTCTCTATAGTCCATGAATTATCAGCTTGAATTTTATATTCAAATCTATCATGTAATCTATCTCTACCACCTTGCCAAAACTCTATTACTTTAGGCTTTACAATATATCCACCCCAAAAAGATGGAAATGGAACTTCACCTTTTACAAATTTTTTCTTTATTTCATCAAATTTTGCTTCTAGTAAACTTCTTGAACTTATAACTTCACTTTGGTGTGAAACCCAAGCACCAATTTGGCTACCTTTTGGTCTTGACAAAAAATATTTCATAGAGTCAGCTTTGCTTATTTTTTCGATAGTACCCTCAACCTTTACCTGTCTTTCTAGTTCTAACCAAGCAAAATGAATAGCTGCATTTCCATTTTCTTCAACTTGTCTTGCTTTTTTACTTTTATAATTTGAGAAAAATACAAAACCTTCTTCATCGAAAGTTTTAAGTAAAACTGTTCTTAGTGAAGGAATCATATCATTTCCAACAGTTGCTAGAGTCATCGCATTTGGTTCACAAAGTTTTGCATCTATTGCTTCATTAAACCATTTTTCAAACTGTTTAAAAGGGGATGAATCTAAATCTTCTTTATGCAAACCCTTTGTCATATACTCTTGTCTCATTCTCTTTAAATTAAGCATTTGTTAAACCTTTATTTAGATACATATTTTGATCTCTTGTAAATACAAGCTGTACAAGATTTACATTTCTTGTGATAAATGCTGCTTCACAATAGTTAAGATACATTTGCCACATTCTTATAAAATACTCATCAAAACCTAACTTTTTAACCTCATTTATTTTTTCTTTAAAGTTTTCAAACCATACATTTAATGTTTTAGCATAGTCCTCTGTAAACTCTTCTAAATTGTGTAAATTAAATCTTGTATTATTGCTTGTTACTTCTAAAATCTTTGATACACTTGGTAAGTGACCTCCTGGAAAAATATATTTTTGAATAAAATCAGTACTTTTTGCATAATACTTATATCTGTTATCTGGCATAGTAATTACTTGTAAAACTAACACACCATTTGGTTTTAGAAGTTTCTCACACTTTTTGAAAAAAATCTCAAAATACTCTTTTCCAACTGCTTCAAACATTTCAACAGCAATAATTGCATCATATTTTCCCTCTAAATCTCTATAATCCTCTAAAAAAATATCAATCATTGATTCTACATCATTTTCTCTAAATCTATCAAGACATAATCTTTTTTGTTCTTGACTTAATGTAACTGTAGTAACTTTACACTTTTTCTCTTTAGCTAAATGAATAGCCATAGAACCCCAACCTGAACCAATTTCTAAAACCTTATCACCTTCTTTTACATTTAATTTATTTGCAAGATGAGAAATTTTTCTTTTTTGGGCTGCATATAAATCCTCATTCTTTTTATCAAATATAGCAGAAGAGTACATCATAGTATCATCTAAAAAAAGCTTATAAAAATCATTTGATAAATCATAGTGTTGTGAAATATTTTTCTTAGAATTTTTTTTGGAATTCTTTCTTAAATAATGGTTTATTCTATTAAAATAAGGTAGAAAATTAACTAGTAAATTGCTCTTTTCATCCTCACTTTTTATACCTAAATTTGCAGAGTTTACTAAAGCTATCTCTATTAAACCAGTTAGATTATCAACCTCAAAATCTTTTTGCATATAGCTTTCTGCAAATCCTATGTCCCCATGAAGTAAGATTTTATAAAAAAGTTTATAGTTATTTAACTCTAAATATACTTGTTGGTTTGTTAATGATTGACCAAAATATTTAATTTCACCATTTGGAAACTTTACTTTTATTCTTCCTTTTTCTATCTTAGATAAAATCTTATTGGCAAAGTTGTGTAAAACTATTTTCATCTAATATCTCCTAAGTGTATCTTTATGCTCAACTTCGTTAAATTTTAAACCTTTTTTATAAAGTTTAAAGGCCTGATATAAAGTTCTTGTAACAACAAAAAAAGTCAAAAATGTATGCTTTAAAAATAGTTTAAATATATTTTTTGTACTAAACTCTATAGGTGTTCCAGAGAAGCTAGCAGTTAGTACTTTCTTTTTATCTTCATACAAATCTATTTTTAAAGCTACATTACTTTCATCATATCTAAATAAAAAACTATAATCACCATAACGCTTAAAAAAAGGGGATACATACATATCCTTAGGTATTTCACCTCTAAATAAGTTGTATCCCCTAGCTTCTAATTTTACAGGATAAATTACTCTTCCCCCATTATAATTGTGAACTTCTGCTAATAAATATTTTAAAGAGCCGTTTGTATCATATATCAAAAGTAAACTTATTGGATTAAAAACAAAATTTAAGATTCTTGGTAGGGTAATAAATCTTAATTTTCCATAATCCTTTATCTCAAAATTTTCTAATAACTCTTCTACGTTTTTTTTAAAGTCTTTATTTTTACCAAAGTGATCTTTAGCCTTGAAGCAAAAAAGGTTAAATCTCTTAGTTGAAAATAGGGCATTATCATTTAATTTCTCTATATTATCTATGTCAATATCTAACATAAAATATTTATATTTAAAGTCATGAATTTTAGGCGAGAATCTTTTATGATAAATCTTTCCATCATAAAATCTATGGGCACTCATAGTTCACATCCTAAAAGTTGTCCAATAGTAACTGCACTATAAAGACCATCTTCATGAAATCCATATCTCCAGTAAGCTCCTGCATAATAGGTATGGTTTGCACCATTTATCTCTTCTCTTCTTTTTTGCATATTTATAGCTTTTGTATCAAATTGTGGGTGAGAATATTCTATTTTCTCAATCTCATTTTCTATCTTATCTAATTCATTTAACGAAACAAAGTAATCTTTTTTGGATTTGAGATTTTGTAATCTATTAATCCAATATGTTAATGTAACACTTTCATCAAAGTCATTACTTTTATAATTCCAAGCTGCATAAATATCTTTTTTTGGGTACATAATTTTATTGTCGTTGTGAAGAAGTGCGCTATTTTTTTTATATTTAAAAGCACTTAATATCTCTTTTTCGTTGCTTGTAGGGTCACTTAGTATATTTAATGCATCTGGTGCATGCATTGCTAAAACAACTTTATCATATTTTAAAACTTTTTCATTTTCGAAGATTAGTTCAACGCCTGTTTTTACTCTTCTTATTTTCTTGACACCACTGTTTTTAATAATTTTACCAGATATCTTATCTAGTATTTTATTCACGTAGTTTACACTACCATTAGATACGGTTAACCATTGGTGGTGAGTATTTACACCTAATAACCCATGATTTTTAAAAAAATTCAAAAAAGTTCTTGCTGGAAATTGATTCATTTTATTACTTGGAGTTGACCATATAGAAGCACCCATTGGAATAAGGTATCTTTTTTTGAATGGTGTTGAAAAGTTTTGTATATACTCTCCTAAACTCATATCTAATTCAAAACTATTATTTTCTAAATCTTTGTTAGCTTTTTTGTTAAACTTAATTATATCATTTATCATTTTGTAATGAGAGGGTGAAAACAGATTTTTCTTTTGAAAAAATAGTCCACTTAATGATTCTCCATTGTAAGCAATATTTGTTTTTTTATCCCAAAAACCAAAACTCATATCACTATTTTCAATTTCTACATTAAGTTGTTTGAATAGTTTAGTTAGTAATGGGTAAGTTTCATTATTGAATACTAAAAATCCTGTATCAACACCGAATGTTTTACCATCTTCTTTAACTTGTGTAGTTCTTGCATGTCCTCCAAATCGATCCTCTTTTTCATAAAGATCAACATGATGTTTTTGACTTAAGATGTATGCACTACCTAAACCACTAATACCTGCACCTAGTACTGCTATTTTCATCTTTAATCCTTTAATTTAATATGGAGTTGTCATGTCGCTAAATTAAATCTAATTGGTATGTAAATTTAGTTATACATACAACAAGTCACAAATACAAAAACTACACTTGTGTTACTTAAGTAATTTAAAATCACCACCAATTAACCTTTGCATTTGTAAGTTAAATACTTTATAAATGTTTGTATTTTTTAATTAGTATTCAACTAAAAATGCTAAAATAAAAGTAACTAAAAAATTTAGGGCTAACAATTTACATTCTGACTGACTTTAAAGGCTTAGATTGTAATAATGAGAACATAGCTAATATAATAGTTTTACACTATTGCTAGCACCTAAATAATTTAGTTATTGTATGATAACAATTAGAATAAATTTTTAATAGTAAAAAATTGTAAGTTAATAAAATTATGCTTTTATTTTATTTTTTATATATTTGATAATACTTCTTAAAACAGGTATTTTTTCAAAAACATTAGTTGAACTATCCCAATAATCTATGTGTGATACAACTTTTTGTTCTTCATCAAATTCAACTCTACTAACACCTGTGAAACTGTTTACTTGCTTGCCATTTTTATATTTATACATAAAACTCCATTGTATATAGGCAATGTTATTATTTGATATTATCTCTTTTACTATAAACCTTGGTTCATCTAAATTTTCAAACATATGATCAAAAATTTTACATACATTTTCAATACCTCTTACTTTTTGAAATGGATCTTCAAAGTATACATTTTTAGAGAATATTTTTAAATAATTTTCTTTTGAAGTTTTACTTGTAAGATTTTCAAAAAATAGAGCATAGTTTTGAATATAATTTACTTGATTCATTTTAATAACCCTTTAGTAATATAAAGCGATAACTTATATGGAAGAACTCTTAATACTCTTAAAAATAAAGATAATTTAAATGGAAACCTTATCTCGAAACTATCTTTTTGCATTCCTTCAAATATAAGTTTAGCTGTATCTTTTGGCATCATTAATTGAGGCATAACAAAATCATTTTTTTTAGTAAGTCTTGTTTTAACAAATCCATGGTTAACTACTTGAATATCAATGTTCTTAAGTTTCATTTGAGGTTGAATTGATTCTAAAAAACTTACAAGTCCAGCTTTACTTGATCCATAACCACCTGCATAAGGTAGTCCAAAATAGCTTGATAAACTTGCATTATAAAGACATTTTCCATAGCCTTGCTTTTCAAAGTAAGGTAATACCTCTTTAGTGACTCTAATAGCTCCTAAAAAATTTGTGTTTACCATAGCTTCGTAATCTTCAACTTTAAAGTCATCAACTGATGTTACCTCATAAACTCCTGCATTAAAAACTAGTAAATCTATTTTTTCAAGCTTATTATTTGCATTTTTTAGTGTATTAGCAATACTATTTTGATTAGTAACATCAATATTATCAATATACAAATTATTGTATTTATCTAACAACTTTAATAAGTTGTCATTTGTTTTTGCAGTTCTTGAACAAGCATAAACTTTATAGTCATTTTCTAACATTATTTTTAAAAGTTCATATCCTATTCCGCTGCTACATCCAATAATAAGTACATTTTTTCTCATAAAAACACCTTACTTAAACAAATTAGAGTAAAAAGTTGCTTTTGTTAAAATATCTTTACTACTCCAAATATCATTTATTACTGCGACCATATCTGGATTAAATTGTATTAATGTTTTTACACTATTGTTATTTATTCCACCAATCGCACAAACAGGAATATCTAATTGCTCTTTCGCTTTTTTTAAAATATCTACAGGTACTATTTTTGAGTTTGGTTTAGTCTTTGATTTAAAAAAAGAGCCAAAAGCTATATAATCAGCCCCTTTATCTTGCATATTTAAAGCAGTTTCAATACTTCCATAGCAAGAAACTCCAATAATACCTTTAAACTTTTTTCTAATTTTACTTAGCTGACTATAATCACTCTTTCCTATATGTAACCCATCACATTGAGTTTCAATAGCCAAATCAACTCTGTCATTTAAAATAAAAGTAGCGTTATAGTATACACATAGCTTTTGAAGCTTTTTTATAGTCTCAACCAGCTTATCATCACTACTTTTTTTATCTCTTAGTTGAACTATCTTTGCTCCACCTTTTAATGCTTGTTCGATTTTTGATATAAGTTGATTTTGAGGTGTTAACTCATCATCACTAATTACATATAAACCCTTTAGCATTAATCATCCTTTAAGTTGTGTTTTATTGGACCGTTACCACTACCTAAGTTTGGAGCTTTACTAATAGCTTCGTAAATATATTTTTTTGAAGTTTCAATTGATTCTAGTAGAGTAAAGTCTTTGCTTATACAAGCTGCTATTGAGGTACTAAAGCTACAGCCTGTTCCGTGTGTATTTGACTCATTTGCTCTTGGTTCTTGAAAATACTCTAGCTTCCCATCAATAGTTTTTAAAACATCAACTGCATAATCAGGGTTATCATCAATGTCTTTAAACAAGATATTAGTATTAAAATCTTCACACAATAAAATATCTTCTATTGATTCCACACCAAAAAACTCTTTGGCTTCATATTTGTTTGGAGTAACAACTTTACTTAAAGGAAATAGTTTTTTTAACTCTTCAATACAGTCATCTTCAATAAGCTTTGAACCAGCTCTTGAAATAGCAACCGGGTCTAAGATAATAGGAATATTTCTATTTTCAAGTTTAGTTTTAACTAATTTAACTAGCTCTTTATTTCCAAGCATTCCAATCTTTATGGCTTTTATATCAAAATCATCTAAAACACTATCTAATTGTTTAGAGATAAAATCAATATCAATAGGCATCACAGCTTGTACACCTTTTGTATTTTGAGCTGTTAAAGCTGTAATAACTGTAGTAGCGAATACATTATGATACTCTGCACTTTTTATATCAGCTTGAATACCTGCTCCACCACCACTATCACTTCCAGCAATAGATAAAATAGTCTTCATGACGAATCCTTATTCTTAATTATTACCGTAAGTTTAGCTTTTTAATTTAAGCTTTTGTATTTTTTTGATGTTAGTTAATATGCTAAATATTCTATTTAGGCGAATAAATATTTATCGTAAGCATTGCTTTTATAGATTCATTCTCTTTTAAAGTTTTTAAATCACTTGAAACTTTATGATTAGATAATTCACCTTGAACAGTCTGTAAAACGTGCCAGAATCTTTCATTAAAAGGTGTATCTATCTCTTTAATCTCATGTTTTATTATTGTTTCTACAATTGTTTCTATACAATGAAAATAAAAAATCTTGTTTTTAGCTCTTTGACTCTTATAATTTCTCATTAATTTTAGGTTATTTATATAAGCCTCTTTTTCAATATCTTTTAAATTTACTCTTTGTCTTACTTCCTCTTCCTCTTCATCTAAATGTTTATAATAATCTTTTATTTCCTCATTCATTGTATCTTCTAAATTTGGATGAAATCTTAAAAGTAACTCTAAAATTTCATTTGAAGTCATTCTTTTATCTTTTAATCTATGAGAATATTTCTCTTTTCTCTCATACTCATGATTTATAGCCTCTAAAACTTCAGCTGCGTATTTTAGATATTTATATTTATCTTCTTTCCCATCTTTAAAACTTATTCCATGTTCACTAATAATAGGTTTTAGTCCTGCATACTCTAGTTTCATAAAAACTCCTTAGGTTATTATTTTAACACACAAAGATAAAAGCTTACTAAAAAATAATTCTGTTATAATTCCACATGCTAAAAAATTATACAAAAATTTCAGAAAGTTCTAAAGGTATTATTCTAATGATTAGTGCTGTATTACTACTGCCATTTAGTGATGCAATTGCGAAATGGCTTACTAGTAGTTACACAGTAATTCAAATAAGTTTCATTAGGTTTACTATTCAGTCATTGATTATTTTTTCTTTGGTTTATATATTTAAAGAAAAAATTAAAAAGTTTAAATTAGTCTATTTATATAGTAGTATCTTTATAACCCTAACTATTGTTTTACTATTTTGGGGGTTAAAATACTTACCTATGGCTAATAATATTGCACTATTTTTTATAGAACCACTTATTTTAAGTCTATTAAGTGTTGTTTTTCTAAAAGAGAAGTTACAAAAAAATCATATAATAGCTATAGTAATAGGTTTAATTGGTACTATGATTATAATCAGACCAAACTGGTCAGCATACGGTATTGCAGCACTTTTTCCTATAGGTTCAGCATTTTTTTATGCACTATATCTAATGTCAATTAGACACTTTTCTAGTGGAATAGACTCTAAAAGTTTACAGTTTTATATAGGTCTTTTTTCATCACTATTTATAGGTATAGTTCTATTAGTTGCTACATATTTTGGTTTTGACTCATTTGGTTTTAACCAACTGAATTTAAGTGAACATTGGTGGCTATTTATACTTTTAGGAATAATTACAACTATTGTACAGCTTCTTGTATCACAAGCTTTTACTCATGCTAAAGCTTCCTCTTTAGCATCATTTCAATATCTTGAGATCATAAGTGCAAGTTTTTTAGGGTGGATTATTTTTAAAGATATTCCTGATTCATTAACTATAATAGGTTCAATTATTGTTATTTTCTCAGGTATTTATTTGATAAGACATGAAAGAAAAGTTGCCAAAATGCAGTAGAAGTTTGTACTATTACAAACTTCTTAGCTTTTGTTCTTTTCTAACTATTTATATTAGAATTTTACGTCTGGAATAGGGTGGTTCTCAACAATAAAGTCAATATCTTTATCACCTCTACCACTTAAGTTAACTAAAATAGTTTTATCATTTGGAAGTTCTTTTGCTAATTTCATAGCAAAACCAACTGCATGTGCTGATTCTAAAGCAGGGATGATTCCCTCTAATTGAGATAGTTTATAAAAAGCATTTACAGCTTCTTCATCATTACAAAGCCCAACTTTTGTTCTTCCAATATCTTTTAAGTGTGCTTGTTCTGGTCCAACAGATGGATAGTCAATTCCTGAACCAATAGAGTAAACAGGTGCTGGCTCACCTTCTTTATCCTTTAGCATAATTGAATTAAACCCATGCATAATACCTTCTTCTCCATATGTTAAAGAAGCTGAGTGTTCTCCTATATTTTCACCTTTACCCATAGGCTCAACACCATATAAATCAACATTTTTTTCATCAATAAATCCAGCAAAAATACCCATAGCATTAGAACCACCGCCAACACAAGCTACAACATTATCTGGAAGTTTATCTTCATGCTCTAAAAACTGCTCTTTTGACTCAAATCCTATAACACTTTGAAAATCTCTAACCATCATAGGGAAAGGATGAGGACCTACAACAGAACCAATACAATAAATAGAGTTTTCTGGGTCTTTCAAGTAAGATTCAAAGGCACTATCAACTGCCTCTTTTAATGTTTTTAATCCATGTGTAGCAGGAATTACATTTGCTCCTAAGATTTTCATTCTTACTACATTTGGGTGCTCTTTAGCAATATCAACTTCTCCCATGTGAATTTCACACTCTAAGTTAAAGTACGCAGCAGCTGTAGCTAAAGCAACTCCGTGTTGTCCTGCACCCGTCTCTGCGATTACTTTTTTCTTACCTAAATGTTTTGCTAAAATAACCTCTGCCATACAGTGATTTAACTTGTGGGCTCCTGTATGATTTAAATCTTCTCTTTTTAAATATATCTTTGCTCCACCACAAAACTCTGTTAAGTTTTTTGCATATGAAATAGGTGTTGGTCTACCTTGATAATGCTTTCTAACATACTTTAGCTCATCAATAAACTCTTTAGTATTTTTAATCTCTTCGTATGCTTTTGTAATTTCTTGAAATGGCTTTTCTAAAACTGGTGGTATAAATGAACCTCCAAATCTCCCAAAATAACCATCTTTGTCTGGATGTGATTGTAAATATGATTTACCCATAAAATTGCTTCCTTTACTCTTTAATAACCGTATATAAAGCTTTTATTATAATAAATAACTAGTTAATATACTATGAAAGTGGTATTTTTATTTTTACTTCTGTACACTTATCATACTTTTTATTCTCAAACTCATAAGTAATATTTGATATCTCTATTTGTCCATTTAAACTCTCATTTATTATCTTATGTGTCATATATAATCCAAGTCCTGTACCTTGACTTTGATGTTTTGTTGTAAAATATGGATCAAATACTCTTTCTAAAACTTTTGGTTTTATTCCGCCACCATTATCAACTATTTGTATATATAGACTGTTATTTGTCACATAAGTATTGATTTGTATATATTTATTCTTTACTTCTTGCTCTTTTAATGCATCTTTTGAGTTATTTAAAATATTTAATAAAACTTGATTTAATTCATTTTCATAAGATTTTATAGAGATATTATTTATACTTTTTAAAATCTGTATTGAATTATTGGCAAACGAACTTTTTACTATATTTAAAACCTTGTCGATACTTTTTTCTACATAAAACTCTTTCTTTTCTTTATCTGTTTTAAGATAGTTTTGAAAATCATCAATTGTTTGAGATAAAAATCTTGTAGTTTTTGTAATATCATCAATAGTATTATTAAAAGATTTATCATCTAATTGATCAAATTGTTTTTGTAGTTTCATTCCAGATGCAGCAGTTGAAATAAAGCTAAGAGGTTGTCTCCATTGGTGAGCTATATTACCAATCATTTCACCTAAACTTGCCATTTTTGATTGTTGTATTAGTAGATTTTCTTTATTTTTGATATCACTCATATCAATGATTGTTATAATATCACACTCTTTACTATCATACATAATACTTTTCGATTTTATCATTATAGGGAATCTTTTGTTTGATTGTTTTACTCCCATTGCCTCATAAGTTTCCAATTTTGATCTTTTTAAAATCTCTCCTAAAGTATGATTAGAAGAAGAGTCTATTAAAGAAGAGATATTTATACTATCTATATTTTTTATATTTAGATGAAACATCTTTAAAAACTCATCATTATAAAACAGAATCTTCTTATCTTTTATAATTACAATTCCCTCAATTGTTAAATTAATCAAAGTTTTAAAACTATTAACACTATTTTGTAGATCAAACTGTGTCTTTTTTAAATTTTTTTGATATGAGATAAGTTGTCTGTTTTTATATAGAATTACTATTATAATTATAAAAAGAGGTAAAAAATATTTCCACAAAACCGAGTAATCAAATTTTTGAGTATACTCAATCTTACTCCATTTATTATAAATACGTTTTTTTGTTTCAGGTCCCATTTTTGCTAAAACTTTATTTATAATACTTCTTAAAACCTCATAATCATCTCTTATCATCATTTGTAAATTAAAGTTTACTTTAGTGTCACCTGCAATTTTAATATTATTATATGAATGTTTTTGGATATTGTGAACCAAAATAGGCATACTATCTACAAATGCATATATTTCATTATTTGATAATAGTTTTAATCCCTCTTGTACATTTTTAACTGTGACAAATTTCATTTGAGGATATTTCTCTTTTAATAGTTTATGAGCAGTATAGTTTTCGCCCACTCCAACTCTTTTGTCAAAAAGTTCAGTTGCACCTGCAATATAGTTTTTATCTTGTAATGTAGCTATTCCAATAGGTGCTTCAAAATATGTATTTGAAAATATTGCATACTTTTTTCTATCAGCTGTTTTAGAAGTTGTGATTATTATATCATCTCTTTTATTTCTAATATCATCTAAAGCTTTTGAAAAATTACTTTTAAAAACAAAATTTGATTTAAGTCCTGTTTTCTTCTCCACATAATTCCAAAAATCAAACCCTAAGCCATAAGGTTGACCATTTTGCTCAAAACTCATAGGTTCCCAGTTATCTGTATATGCAACATTTACAACTTTTTCTTTAATAAACTTTAACTCCTCTTCTGTGAAATTTATCTCCTTTGAAGAGCTAAGCCATCTATTTTCTAAATCAGTTATTTCACTATCTGTAACCTTATTTTGTGCTTTTTCTAAAATAGAGGTTAATTTGCTATTATCTTTTTGAACACCTACGTATAAGTGATTATTAAAAGAGTTTGAGTCTATTATATGATTTATTTTTAATCCAAAAGGAAAATATCTGTTTATAAAATATTTAGAGACAAAGTAACTTTGAATAGTTGCATCAATTTTCTTATTTTGTATATCTTTAAAAAGTTTAGTAATATTTTCATACTCAATAATATCAATATTTTTGTATTTGTTTTTTACATATTTTGTTAAATTCCAGTTTTTAAGCATACCAACTTTCATATAAGATAAATCATCTATACCAAAGTAAGCCTTATCTAAATCATTTGTTACTATTACAAACTTTTGTTTATATATTGGTTTTTCTAAATAATTCAAAAGGTTTTCACGTTTTATATCATAAGCAATTACAGGAAGTATATCAATTTGTTTATCCTTAAATTTCTTATATAGATTATTCCAGTTATTTGATATAAATACAGGATTTAAATCCACCTTTGATAAAAGTAATTTCATATACTCAACAGCATAACCTTTTGCTTTACCATTTTCATTAAAATCAATTGGCATCCAGTTTAATTCATTTGCAATATATACATCAGGGTTATTTTTTATATATTTTTGTTCTTCTTTTGTAAGACCTTTAAACTCCTCTTTTTCATTAATAAACCATTTTGAAAATATTCTATTTTTCTCTTCTAAAGTAATAATCCTAAATGTTTTATCTAAAATTGATTTTAGTAAAGGAAAGTCTTTTCTTGTAGCCATATAGAGCTTTGAGTTTTCAGAAGTATAGAAATTTGCCTTTATTCCTGTAATATTATTTTTCTTTTTAAGGTATTGAACTAATGCAATATTTGAAGTGAAAAAATCTGCTTTATTTGTAAGAACAGCATCTATAGCACCTAAAATATCTTTAACATAATGAATCTTTATAGAAGGGTAGTTTTTTTTGAAAAATTCAGCTTGAATATAACCTTTTGGTAAGGCTAAAGTTTTCCCTTTTAAATCATCAAATGATTTATATGTTACATCTGATTTGCTAAATATATAAGATCTAATATTTAAATAATTTGTATTTGTAAAGTTTAAAAACTCTTCTCTTTTTTTTGATTTAGATAAGATAGGCAATAAATCAACTTCTTTATCTTTTACATAAGTTAAAAGCTTATCCCAAGATGAACTTTTAAGGTATTTAAACTTAATTCCTGATTTTTTCTCAATTAAATCAAGATAATCTTTTGCAACACCTTGATAAGTATTATTCTCTACAAAGTCAAAAGGAGGCCAATTTGTTTCTACTCCTACTTTAATTATAGGATTATTTTCTAAGAAAAGTTTCTCTTTTTGTGTTAGTTCTAATTTTTTTGAGTAGTTTTCGATATGTTCTAAATTAGCAAAGGCACTGTTTATAACTATAAAAATTAAAATAAGTATTATTTTATTCATTAGTTCCCTTAATATAGTAATGCAATAGTTTACTATATTAAGAGTTACAAACTAATAATTTCTTAAGAAAACCACTTCTTTACTTTTTCAAACATATTTTCAAAACTTGATTCGTGTGGTTTACTCTCAACCCCAAAACTCTCTTGAAGTTTCTCTAAAAGTTCTGTTTGTTCTTCATTTAAAGTTTTTGGATATTCAATCTTAATTTGTACAATAAAATCACCTTTTCCATAACCTTGTACAGATTTAACACCTTCACCTCTAAATTTAAACTGTTGTTTATCTTTAGCTCCTGCTGGTATTTCTAGTTCTAATTCACCTTTTAAACTAGGAACCTTTATATTTGCTCCAAGTGCAACTTGAGTAAAGAAGATAGGAACTTCTAAATAAATATCATCGTCATTTCTAACAAAATGTGAGTCTTGTTTTACTGACATTTGTAAGTATAAATCACCTCTCATTCCATCTGGTGCTATATTACCCTTGTTTGATACTCTAATTCTCATACCATCATCAACACCCTCAGGAATATCTACTTTAAAAGTATCTTCAACTTCATCATATCCCGTACCAGTACATTTATTACAAGAATCACTTGCAGCTTGACCTGTACCTTGACATGATGGACAAGTTTGAGCAAATGTCATAAAACCTTGTCTTGTGTGAACCTGACCTTGACCTTGACAAGTTTGACAAGTAGATAGCTTACCGTCTTTTGCACCAGTACCCTTACAAGAGTCACAAGCTTTTTTATACTTGTATTTTACCTCTTTATTACAACCAAAGATTGCTTCGTTGAACTCAAGATTAACTTCAACTGCTAAATCTAAGTTGTAATTATAAGTTTTTCTTTGTCTTCTAGCACCACCGCCACCAAAAGCAGAACCAAACATCTCCTCAAAAATCGAGCTTAAGTCATCAAAACCACCAGCAGAGAAACCTCCACCTTGTCCATGACCCTCTAAACCAGCTTTACCATATCTGTCATAAATAGCTCTTTTTTCTTCATCACTTAATACTTGATATGCTTCATTTACTGCTTTAAACCTATTTTCTGCCTCTTTATCATCTGGATTTTTATCCGGGTGATATTTCATTGCCATTTTTCTATACGCTTTTTTAATTTCACTTTTTTGCGCATTTCTGTCTATTTCTAAAACTTCGTAATAATCTAATTCAGTCAATTAAATATCTCCTAAATAATTTTTTGTATTTACAATATTTCGCGATTTTATCTAAAATATTATAAAAATAAGCTATAATTCCAAAATGAAAAAAGGATTAGAAAAATTTTATGAATTAGTTGAGGCTTTTGAGTCTTTACCTACTATTGGAAAAAAATCTGCTTTAAGACTTGCTTATCATGTTGTAATGAATGATAACTACTGTGGAATCAAAATTGCACATAGCATAGAAAATGCACTAAAAAATATAACAAGATGTGTAAAATGCGGTTCAATGAGTGAACATGAAATCTGTGAATTTTGTTTAGATGAGAGTAGGGACAATAGAAAAGTTTGTATTGTTCAAAGTGCAAAGGATATTTTTATTATTGAAGATTCTAAACAGTTTGATGGTAAATACTTTGTAATAGAGGAGTTAGATCAAGAGTCTATTGATGCATTAACAACATTTGTTGATGAAAATGAAGTTCAAATGGTACTATTTGCAATTACACCATCTATTGCAAATGATGCATTTATACTTTTTATTGAAGATAAACTAAAAAATAGAGATATTAAGTTTTCTAAAATAGCACAAGGAGTTCCAACAGGTGTGAGTTTAGAAAATGTTGATATTTTATCACTTTCAAAAGCTATTGAGAGCAAAGTGGAGATTTAAAGGGTAGGGTTAAACCTACCTACCTTCTTCCTTAAGCCAAGTAGCATATAAAGCTTCAGCTTCAGATATTTCTTGAGGACTAGCCTTTCTTCTACAAGACATATAACCCTTTGAACCATCACAAGACTCAAATGGATAAACTGTAGCATATACCCAATAGTACCCACCAGATTTTGTGGCATTCTTTACATATCCTGTCCATGTCTGTCCTGATTGTACTGTCTCCCACAATGATTTAAATGCTTTTTTTGGCATATCCTTATGTCTTACCATACTATGTGGTTGTCCCACTAACTCATCAATAGTATACTCTGCTATACTACAAAAATCATTATTCGCAAACCTTATTATCCCTTTTGCATCTGTCTCACTTACTAAAAATGCATAATCATCTAATACTGTCTCTTGTCCTGCTGCCATCTTTTATCCCTCTTTTAAAACTTCTTATTTTGTGCATCATTAACTAATAAGTTTGCCATTTGAGATACTTCATTTGAAATATTTGTAATATGATTAGCCTCATTAGCATTCTCTTGAGTTACTCTATCAAGCATTGTTACTGCATCATTTATCTGCTCAATTCCACTTATCTGCTCTTTTGATGAACTACTTACATCTTCAATAATATGGATTGTCTCTTTGATATGATTATCTAATGTCTCATACCCTTGTATCATCTCATCTGATACTTTCTTACCTTCACTTGTTTTTACATTTGCATCTTCTACTAATGCTTTTATCTCATTCGCTGCATCTGAACTTCTATTTGCTAAGTTTCTTACTTCTTGGGCTACTACTGCAAACCCTTTCCCTGCTTCACCTGCTGTTGCTGCCTCTACTGCTGCGTTTAAACTTAATATATTTGTTTGGAATGCTATTTGATCGATTATTGTTATTGCTTCATTGATTGATGTTACTTTATCATTTATCTCTTCCATTGAAGAGGCTGTTTGACTTGCTAATGTTCTTCCGTTTGATACTGCACTACTTACTGTTTGTCCCAATGTTGCCATCTTTGATGCATTCTCTGTTGTATTTCTTGTAATTGATGTTATCTCTTCTAGTGATGCTGATGTTTGCTCTAAAGATGCTGCTTGTTCATTCGCTTTTGTTGCTAGGTTTTGCATTGATGTTTTCATTGTTGAAGAGTTGTTTTGTAAGGTCTGTCCATTTTCATAATTTGCTTTTGCATTTTGTGCTAATGTATCTCCTAGCTTATTAGCACTCTCCATCACTGCTAACATTCTATCTTTAACTCTAGGACTTATATGTACTTTTTTTGTATAGTCATCATTAGAGTAAGCATCCATTGCTTCACCTAATCTTTTCATATCTTTCTCTACTGTATCAAGCATACTATTAATACCACTTCTTAAAGTGTGTATCATAGGATTTGTAGTCTCACTATTTATTCTACATCTATATGTACCTTGCTCAATCTTGTCTAAAGTTAGAATTGTCTCTCCTAATACTTTCATATCTTCTTTCATATTTGTTTCTGTAGTTGATATTAGGTTATTCCACTCTTTAAACATTCTATCTACTTTTGCATTTCCTGTTGACTCTATATAATCAAACTTGTTCTTTTTATATTGTACAAGTTCTACAAACTGCTTGAAATAACTATCTATTATTTCTAACTGAGCATTTGAAATCGTTCCAAACATTTAATAATCCTT
>JASMTK010000077.1:0-14520 GCA_041694355.1 Arcobacteraceae bacterium
ACTGTAGCTCTTGCTGGTGAATCTTCTGCATTAAAATACTCACCATATATTTCATTAAATGCTGCAAAATTATCCATATCAGATAAGTAACAAGTTGTTTTTAAAACATTATCATAAGAAGAGTTTGCTTCTTTTAACACCTCTTTTAAGTTCTCCATTACTTGTTTTGACTGCTCTTTTATTCCACCTTCCACTAATTGCATAGTTTCTGGAACTAATGGAATTTGTCCTGAGATAAATACTAAATCACCAAAAGCTGTACCTTGGTTGTATGGTCCTATTGCACTTGGTGCTTTCTGTGTTTTTATTATACTTTTCATTTAAAATCCTTCTTTTATTTATTTTTCTATTGGGAAAAAAAGCTCAAAATCTCTTTTTATATGACATAGAGTCTCATGATTAGCTAGCTTAAATCCTTTATACTCCAAAGCTGCTAGAACAACTGCTTTTGAATATGCTAAAACAGATTCATCTTTTAAATACTCATCTATTTTCATCCACTTTGCTTCTAAAATTTCATCAGTATCTTGAATATCTATATGAAAACTTTTAGGCGTTGCCAAACACAAAACGTATAGATTTGATTTATGAAATTGATGGGGATAGAAGTGTCCTAAAGAGATAATAGAATCAAAACAGACCTCTATTCCAGTCTCTTCTAAAACCTCTCTTTGTACAGCAGTTGAAATCATCTCGCCATTATCTATATGTCCCCCTGGAAGTTTAAACCCAAGATTTGAGATTTTCTCTTTTATCACTAGTAGTTCACTATTTTCATTTATTACAACTGCACCCACACCTAATGTATGATTAGCTGCTGTTGGAACAATTGCACTTGGAAAAAGTCTTTTTACAACAAGGATATAGTCTTCATCACATGAATGAAAGAAAAAGCCTTTTTTTGTAGCTATTGGTACAAAATGTGAATTTTCTATACCAATATAAATCCATATTAAATTTCTTCTACTTTTAACATCATCTATTAAAAAATCTAAATTTACTTCAAACTCTGATGTTGTTTTAGGTAGATTTTCTTTATCTATTGTTATTCCATTGTATGGATCTAAAACTGTAGTAAAACAGCCTATTTCTTCTACACTTGTATTCTTCATAAATTATACCCTTTGAGCTATTATAATAACTAAAATACAATTAAATCTATCAAAGAGTAAGCTATAAATAACATCAAAAATCCTATACAAATATCTAAGATTTTCCAAGTTAGTGGTTTTTTAAATAGAGGTATCAACGCCCTTGCACCATAACCTAAAAGTGTAAACCAAGTAAGCGAAGCACTAATAGCACCAAGTAAAAAGTATAGCTTCATCTCATTTTGTACACTAGCACCAATTCCACCTATTAAAAGTACAGTGTCTAAATAGGTATGAGGATTTAAAAAAGTAAATACTAAAAGCATAGTAACCACTTTTTTTAATGGATTTGTTTTTACCTCATCATCTATTTTTATACTCTCATTTTTTAATGCAGACTTAAAAGATAAAAGTGCATAGCCAGTTAGAAACACTATACCAAAAATTGCTATTGAGTTTATAAGTATTTGATTTCCTTTTATAAAGAAACCAAGTCCTAAAACTCCTGCTGTTATTAGCAAGAAGTCAGATACTACACATATTAGAACTGCTACGCAAACATATTGTCTTAAAAGTCCAAGCTTTAGTACGTAAGCATTTTGTGCTCCAATAGCAACTATTAATGATATAGTTACAATAAAACCTTTTAGATAAATATCAAGCACCCCAGTATCCTTTTACTAAACTCACAATTCCACTTACTATAAACTGAACTGCTATTGCACCCACAATCAATCCCATAAGTTTAGTAATAATATTTTGTCCTGTTACACCTAGATATTTTTTTATATAAATTGAGTTTCTAAGTATCAAATAAAACAATAGTGCATTTAGTAAAAAGGCTAGTGTTATTGATACTAAATCCAAGAAGGTGTGTGCTTGGTGCTTGAAAATAATTATTGTAGTAAAAAGTCCTGTACCAAATGCTATTGGAATACCAATAGGTATTACAGCTAGCTCTTCATCATTTTTCTTATCTTGGTTTTTTTCATCTTTTTTTGCAGGTCCCATTACCATTGACATAGCCATAAGAATCAAGACTAATCCACCCATTACTTTTAAAGAGTTCTCTTCTATTCCAAAAAGTTTTAAAATAGCTTCACCTGTAATAATTACAACTATAAATGCAACTACAATAGTTACAGTTGATTTAAAAGCAACCTTTGATATTTGACTTTTTGTGATATTAGTACTAAGAAGTGATAACGCCATTGCACTTATTCCTATTGGATCCATAATTGCAAATAGCGTTATTGATTGTTGTAAGAAGTTTGAGAAAAAATCCAATTTAACTCATTCCACCTTTTGCTTTCATCTTAACCTCTAATCTATGTCCTATTAAACTTAATGATGAAGTTATACATAAATAAAGTAGTGCTACAACTATCCATGTTTCAAATGGTGAGAAAGTATTTGCAACTATTTCTTTACCAACTTTTGTTAAATCAGTAATAGAAATAACTGATACTAAAGATGAGTCTTTTATAAGTGCAATCATCTCACCAACAAGTGTAGGTAATGCTCTTTTAAAAGCTTGAGGTAGTATGATATATCTCATTGCTTGATATTTAGAGATACCAAGTGAGTTAGCGGCTTCTAACTGTCCCTTATCTATTGATTGAATAGCACCTCTTAAAATCTCTGCCATATAAGCACCAAAGAAAATACCAAGTGATAAAACCCCAGCTATGAATCTTTCAAGTTCAAAGATATTTGCTACAATAAAATAGAATAAAAATATCTGAACTAAAAGAGGTGTACCTCTTACAACTGTGATATAAACTGTAGCAATATCTCTTAAGAAAACTACTGCTGACATCTTCATCATAGCGACTATTACACCTATAATAAAAGTCAATATAGCTGCAAAAAAGGATATTTTTAAAGTTACCCAAAGTCCATTTAAAATAGGTCCTGCTTTTGTTTCAGTCTTTGATGCAATATAATCATATTGATATACATACTCACCTACTTTATAATCAAATAAAAAACTACTATCTAAACCTTCAACTTCTACCTTTTGGTTTCCATCAATATAGTATTTGCCATCTTCTAATACTAGTTTTCCATCTACAGGAGCTTCTATACTTATTGTTTGGTCATATACAAAATACTTAGGAACAGAGTTCCATTTCCAAACATAATTCATATTTGTAGCAGCAATATAGAAAAAATATCCCACTGCAATATAAAAAGCTAGTGCAATTAAATGCCCTAGCTTTCTGTTTTGTGTCCACGACTCTCTTTTACTCATATCTTACTGAACTCTTTTCAACCAAGCAGTATCTTTCAACCACTTCTGGTTTAATTTATTATAAAAATCAACAACCTTATCTTCTTTTACTTGTCTTAAAAAGTTATTTAACCAGTTTAAGAAGTCAGGGTCACCTTTTCTAATTGCCCAACCTAACGGTTCATAAGTTAAAGGTTGATCTAAATGAATTAATTTACCTTTTCCTTTATCACTCATAAATAGTATATTGTAAGGTTGATCATAAACAAAAGCATCTGCTCTTCCATTTAATACTTCACTTGCAGCATCTGATTCTGTTTCAAATGTAATAATTTTTGCATTTTTAAAGAACTTTCTAGTTGCCACTTCACCTGTAACACCAAGCTTTGTAACAATTGTATACTCTTTTTTGTCTAAATCTTTAGCAGTTTTAATCTTACCTTCTAAATCTTTACTCATTAAAATAGTTTGACCAACTACCACGTATGGATCTGCAAAGTTTATCTTTAAGTTTCTTTGTTGTGTAATTGTCATACCTGACATAATAATATCACACTTACCTGTTACAAGTGCAGCAATAATACCATCCCAAGCTGTAGGTAAAAGCTTAAGTTTAACACCCATTTCTTTAGCCATTCTTTTAGCCATATCCACATCATAACCTATAATTCTACCCCTTTTGTCTTTCATCTCAAAAGGCATATAACCAGGCTCCATACAAACTCTCATCTCACCCTCTTGTAAGATTTTGTTTAGTGTAGACTTTTTCCAAAGATTAATATCATCTGCAAAAGCAGTACCAACTAGTGAACTTACAACAAACAGTGTTGTAAATAACCTTTTAAATAAATTTTTCATTCTTCTCTCTCCTTAGTTTAGAATTAAAGTTTATTGAACTTTGTTTAGCCACCTAGTATCAACAAACCATTTTTTATAAAGTTTTTCATGTAAGTTCACTACTTTGTCTTCTTTTATTTGTCTTAAAAAGTTATTCAACCAATTTAAGAAATCAGGATCACCCTTTCTAATACCAAAAGCTAATGGCTCGTATGTTAAAGGCTTATCCATATGTATTAAAGTATTTTTACCTTTTCCATCCATAAATACTGTATTATATGGTTGGTCATTGATAAATGCAGCTGCTCTTCCATTTAACACTTCAGATACAGCTTCACTTTCAGTTTCAAATGTAACTACCTTTGCTTTTTTGAAAAACTTTCTAGCTGCGATTTCTCCTGTTTGACCTAGAACTGCTGTTATTGTGTACTTTTTATCATCTAAGTCTTTTGAAGTTTTAATCTCATCTTTAAAGTCTTTATTTAATAGTATTGTCTGACCAACTACGATGTATGGTTGAGAGAAATTAATCTTCAGATTTCTTTGCTGAGTAATAGTCATACCTGAAATAATAATATCAAACTTGTTTGTAATCAATCCAGCAATAATCCCATCAAAAGCTGTTTCAACTATCTTAAGTCTTACACCCATTGATTTTGCCATAGCTTTTGCTATATCAACATCATATCCTATAACTCTACCTCTTTTATCTTTCATCTCAAAAGGCATATACCCAGGTTCTAAACCTACTCTTAATTCACCTCTTTGTAAAATCTCATTTAATGTGGATTTTTTCCAAAGATTAATATCGTCTGCAAATAATGCAGTATTTAATAGTAAAAATAGTGTTAATAAAATTTTTTTTAACATACTCTCTCTTTCATTTAATTATTTAAGTTTTTAATGAACTAATATTTCATTTAAGAATTTTTTAGCTCTTGGAGATTCTGGATTATTAAAGAATTCATTTGGACAATTCTCCTCTACTATTGAACCATGATCCATAAAAACAATCCTATCACCTACTTCTTTAGCAAAACCCATTTCATGAGTAACACAAACTAATGTGAAATTCTCTTTTGCTAAATCTTTCATAACTGATAAAACATCCCCAATTGTCTCAGGATCTAAAGCTGAAGTAGGCTCATCAAATAGTATAACCTTTGGTTTCATTGCCAAACTTCTAGCAATAGCAACCCTTTGCTTTTGTCCACCACTTAAATCACTTGGATAGGCATCTGCTTTATGTTCTAATCTTACTTTCTCAAGTAGTCCCATGGCAATTTTTGAGGCTTCGGCACTTGTCATATTTTTAACTAATGTAGGAGCAATAGTAATATTTTCTAAAATAGTTAAATGAGGGAATAAATTGAAATGTTGAAAAACCATCCCTACTTCACTTCTTATCTCTTTTAGATTCTTTTTACTAGCATGAATATCTATTTCATCTACTATAATACTTCCTTCATCTATCTCTTCTAGTCCATTTATACATCTAATTAAAGTAGATTTTCCTGAACCTGAGGGACCACAAATCACAACGATTTCACCTTGCTTTACACTAAAGTTAATGTCCTTTAGAACATGGAAATCATCGAAGTATTTGTTTATGTTTTTCATTGATATTATGTTTTCACTCATATATTGCCTCTTTTTAAAATTGAAAACTTAAATGTTACTGAAAATAGTATTAAACTTACATTAAGTGCATATTATATGCAAAAAAGTCGTATTTTATATATATAAATTGTATAAAAAATAGTATTAATTCAACCCTTTGAATTGACATATGCAAAAAACTATCAAATTAAAAATTTGCTTTTCTAATGCGATTTTTACTTGCTACTATGTTATAAAAAAGGAGTAACAAGTGAATAAGTTTTTATATATAACTGATCAAGAAGAGTATCAAGAGCATAGTTTTATAGGGCCTTTATTTGAAAAATATTTAAATAAGCACTTTGATATTCAAATAGTATATTTCTCAAAGTTTGCAGTAGAGTTTGAAACAAAAGATGAAAACAAACTAATTCTTCCAAATAAATATAGAAAAAATCCATTAATTGAGTTAGAAAAAAATGGCTATGGATTAAATCATTATGATTACGTAGCAGTTAGAAATGATACAGCTATTTTAAAAGAGGTACTAAAAGAGAAAGCAAAAAATCACTTTAAACTAGCATTTAGACTATCATTTCCTAAAAGAATTGCCAAAATTCAAACAGATGAAGCCAATAAAAAGATTAATTTCTTAGATGTGATAAATAATAAGATTAAAACATATAGTGAAACTACTCTTATAAATGAGTGTGATATCTTTCTTCCCACTTCAATTCAGATGAAAAATGACTACTTCAAAGATGTAAAGACAAGAACCTTTGTTATTCCATCTGCTATTGATCCTGATATCTTAAGAGAAAATATTCAACATCAAGGAGAGGAGAAAAGATTTTTCTACGCAGGAACACTTGATAAATTAAGAGAATTTGAGACTGTATTGCAAGCTTTTAATGAAATTGGAATAGATAGTTATAAAATAATGATATCATCAAAAGATCCTGAGTATACAAAAAATATGGTTGAGAAATTTAGTGTAATCAAAGATAATATTGAGATATATAATGCACAAACAAAAAAAGAACTTCTTGAACTAATTGCAAAAGCAGATATAGGATTAGCAGCACTACCAAATATACCACTGTTTAATAGTTCAACTCCTATGAAAGTTTTAGACTATTATAGTAGTGCAGTACCTTGTCTTATGACAAAAAATGAAAATAATACTTCAATATTTAAAGATGATGAAAGTGCTTGGTTGTGTGAGTTTTCAAAAGATGAAATAAAACAAAAAGTTAAATATATAATCTCTTTAAGCAAAGAAGAGGTAGCCCAAGTTGGAGTGAATGGTCAAAAAAGACTACTTGATGTAAGAAATTATGAAAGAATCGCAGCTGATTTTGCTCATCAACTAAATATCCTATAAGAAGAGTTTACAACTCTTCTTTATCCCAAGAAATCATAGCCCATTGAGCAAACTCTTCACCTCTTTTTTTAGATAAATCAACACTATCATAATAGTTTTCAAGTCTTTTTACCTCTTCATTACTAAATCCATCTATACTCCAAGAAACTGATTGAATAAACTTCTCTTTTGAAGTATATATTGTACTTCTTCCCTCACTTTGTATAAAATTGACTGAGGCATTAATACCCATTTGATAAAGTATATTTAACACATAAATATAATCAGGTTTTTTTATTATATCTCTTTGTAGTACCTCTAGTATCTCATCTGAGACAAAAGAACCACCCTTTTTATATGAAATCACTACTTTTTTATTTGCTTTATTATTTAACTTTGTAAGTGCTTCTTTCATATCTTTTACTTCCATAGACCTAGATGCTATTACTAAATCTGCATTTGGAACATCATCCCAAGAGTCATACCAAGATTTGTTTATAGTGTTTATATTTGATATATTTTTCTCTTTTGCATTTTGCTTTAAAATATCAAGCATTTTAGATGAGTAATCTAAACAATAAACCTCATCAAGTTTACCTGCAAGCCTTAAAGATAAGTTTCCAACTCCACAACCAACATCAAGTAAACTATTTATTTCTTCTAAATCAAGCTTTTCTAAAAATTGCTCATTATAAATGGATTTATGCACTCTTTTATTCATAGAGGGTGCTTTTTCATCCCAAGCCTCTTTTCCTTTTGCTTTAAAAGAGGTAAGCTCTTTTTGTTTTATATAAAGTTCATTGAAATCTATATCTTCATATTTCATTTTCTAATCTTTCTTTACCCAAACTTTAAAACTCCAAGCAGGAGATTTTATCTCACCATTTTCATTTTTTATAGCTTCATACTCTCTTTGCTCTTGTAAATCCCAATTTGAAAAGTCTATAGGCTTTAAGTAAGCATCTGCTTGCCCATCATAATCCACCTCAGATAAGTACATTTTATCAACATAATCAAACAATGACTCATAGATATTTGCTCCACCTATGATAAATAGTTCCTCTTCACCATTTGCCCTTGCAAAGTCAAAAGCTTTTTGAACGTCATTGAAAGTTTCAACTCCATCATGACAGAAGTCACCTCTTGTTAAAACAAGTGAAGTTCTATTTGGAAGAGGTTTTCCGATACTTTCAAAAGTCTTTCTTCCCATTAAGATATGATGTCCTGAAGTAATTGCTTTAAAATTTTTAAAATCTTCACTTATATGCCAAGGCATTTGGTTATTAATACCAATTTTCCAATTTTTTCCATAAGCTACTATCATTGATATTTTCATACTTTATCCTTTACCTTTTATTTACACTGCCATAACAGCTTTGATTGGTTCATCACATACATAATCAACTAGCTCAAAGTCTTCCATTTTAAAGTCATTTATATCTTTAATATCTGGATTTATTTTCATAGTTGGTTTTTTATGTGGTGTTCTTGAAAGTTGCAGCTTTACTTGCTCCATATGATTTGAGTAAATATGTGCATCTCCAAATGTATGTACAAAATCTCCCACTTCAAGTTCACATACTTGTGCTATCATCATAGTTAAAAGTGCGTATGAAGCAATATTAAAAGGAACTCCTAAAAATACATCTGCACTTCTTTGATACAGTTGACAAGATAATTTTCCATTTGCTACATAAAACTGAAAGAAAGTATGACAAGGAGGTAGTGCCATATTATCAATCTCTGCCACATTCCAAGCATTTAAAATAATTCTTCTACTATCTGGATTGTTTTTGATTTGATTTATTACAGTTGCTAGTTGGTCGTGAGCTTTTCCATTGGCCCCCATCCAAGATCTCCACTGAGATCCATATACAGGTCCTAACTCTTTTACTGTATCACTATTTTCATAACCTAAGTCTTTTCCTTGAGCATCTGCATTTGCAGTCCATACAGTTTTTTTACCTATAAGATTTTCTGCCTTATCTCCAAAATGAATCTCTGCAAGTCTTCTCTCATCAGTACTTCCCTCAATAAACCATAAAAGCTCACTAATAATAGCTTTTAAATGAGTCTTTTTAGTAGTTACTAAAGGGAATCCTTCACTTAAATCAAATCTCATTTGATAACCAAATACAGAAGTAGTTCCTGTACCTGTTCTATCCTCTTTTTTCACACCCTTATCTAAAATATGTTGTAATAAATCTAAATACTGTCTCAATTACTTTCCTTCTTTAAATACTCATACAAATACAAATATTTTCTTAGTTCTTTTAAACTTTCATACTTTAAACCCTCTTCTATCCATTGTCTTATTTCATCTGGAATTTTAATAGGTTCTAATAACTCTTGTTTTTTGTTTTTTGAAAGCTTTTTATGTTCGTATAATAGTGATATATGGCTTAATATCGAACTAATCCCTAAATCACGAATTTGTGCTATTTCTTCTACTGTTTTTTCATTTTCAATTAACTCTAAAGTATCTAAATATGTCTTTGTTAATTTTTTTGAAGGAGCTTTATTTTCTATCTCTTCTTTGTTTTCTTCTTTTATTTTTTGACAAGCTTGTAAAAAAGTATTTCCATACTTTTCAAACCTTACTTTTCCAACTCCATTTATTTCAAGAAACTCTTCTTTTGTAATAGGAAGTTTTTGACTTAACTCTTTTAGAGTTTTATCTCCAAAGATTACATATGCAGGAACTTCATTTTCATTTGCAATTTTTCTTCTTAGAGTTTTAAACTCCTCAAATATTTTATCATCAAAACTAAGTTCTAACTCTTCCTCTTCTTGTTTTACTAAAAGTCCAAGTTTATCACTATCTATAAAAAGTTTCTCTTTTCCTTTTAGTATTTTCATTCCTAAATTAGTAATCTTTAAGCTTCTAAACTCACCTAATTCTAAAGCTTGTATATCTATTAACTTATCACAAATAGCTATCCATTCATTTTTACTTTTTAAAGCTCCAATATTATAAACACTTAACTTATCATGACCAAACTCTAAAAGCTTTTGATTTTTCGAACCTCTTAAAACATCAACTATATGATTGATACCAAATCTTTGCTCACATCTAAAAATAGCAGAAAGCAGTTTTTGAGCATCGACACTTACATCAACTTGCTCAACCTCACCTTTAGTACAGTTATCACATAAAGTTTCACAACTAGGTATTTCATCTTCAAAATATGAAGCTATGATTTTATGCCTACAATTATTTGAAACACAATATCTATACATGAATTCAAGCTTTTCTAAAGATGTAGATTTGTACCCATCATCAATTGCTTCTTCTATTTGTATTTTTCTTTTTACCTCATCAGCTTTTGAATAAAGTAAATATACATAAGACATCTCACCATCACGCCCTGCTCGACCTATTTCTTGATAATAGTTTTCTAAAGTTTTAGGCATAGAAGTGTGTACTACAAATCTAATATTTGATTTATCAATTCCCATACCAAAGGCAATAGTAGCAACAACTATATCAACTCTCTCATATACAAAGTCTTCAAAAACTTGTGTTTTTATATCTACACTAAGTCCTGCGTGATAAGCTGCTGCTTTATAGTTTTCATCACATAAAAATTTAGCAATACTCTCAGCCTCTTTTCTTGTAAAAGTATAGATTATTCCACACATTCCTCTGTGAGTTTTTAGGAAATTTAGTATTTGTCTTTTTCCATTTGAAACTCTTGGTTCAACTTTTATATCAAGATTATCTCTTTTTGTTTTTGCTCTAAAATGTTTTGGATTATTTAGTCTTAAACTATTTGCTATATCAGCTTCTACTTTTTTTGTAGCAGTTGCTGTAAATGCACATATGGGAGTTTGCGGAAAAAACTGCTTTAATCTATCAAGGTTTCTATACTCAGCTCTAAACTCATGACCCCAAGCAGAAACACAGTGAGCTTCATCGATTACAAAGTAGTTTATATTTATTCTTTGAAGTACTCCTACAAACTCATTTGAAGTAAATCTCTCAGGAGCTACATATAAAAACTTTAGTTCACCCTGCAAAAGTTTTTGAAGAGTGAAACTGTTTTCATCACTGCTTTGAAGTGAACTAATCATATCTGCTTCTATATTTAAATCATTAAGAGCTTTTACCTGGTCTTGCATAAGAGCAATAAGTGGAGAAATTACAACTGTAAGTCCAGGCATGAGTAGTGTTGGAAGCTGATAACAAAGTGATTTTCCACCACCAGTTGGCAAAATAGTTAAAACATCTTGCCCACCAATAATCGTATCAACTACATCTTCTTGAAAACTTCTAAAATTATCATGTCCAAATATATCTTTTAGTATTTTATATTTTGTATTCATCTTGTGATAGTATCATAGCTTGAGTTATGTGTGGATGAATGAATATTATAAAATATAATACGATATAAAATTTCAACTTTTAAATAATATTCTTGTAATATGTTTTAAAAATTATATTTAAAGAGTTATTGATGGAATTGGTTTATTTATGGGTAGAAGAGTATAAAAATATAAAAAAACAAGGTTTTAACTTTTCTCCAAATTTTGAGTGTGAGTTCACACCTATTTATGAAGGTGATAAATTATCAGATAAAAGTAAATTGAAAATAACTTCTAAGAAAAATCCTTTGAAAGATTTTTTTGGAAGAAATATAAATATCACAGCTATTGTTGGTGAGAATGGGAGTGGCAAAAGTAATTTATTAGCAGAAATAAATAAATTAAATTTTATTGATATGCATAATACAACAAGTATTTATCTTTTAATTGATAATAAAGAAATCCACACAAATCTTTCAAAAAAACAATTAATAGTACCAAATCAATTTAATATTAACATATATAAAGATATTGGAGATAAATTAGATTATTTTATAGAAAAGAATTTATCAATTTCAGAAACAAATTATAAAGATAGAGAAGACGGGGAATCAATTCTACCCTCTATTTTTGAAAAGGATAATAAAGCTTTTGATTTTATCAATGAAAAGTATAAATTTACAAAATATAAATTTTACTTGTTACCTTTACCTTACAATTTTAAATTAAATAGTGGAATAGAAAAGCTTGATAAAATATTTGAAAACCCATTACATGAATCAATTATCAATACTAGAACTTTTGATGATAATTATTATCTATCAATATTTACAATAGTAGCAGTAAAACTTTTACAATTTACATTACAAGATAAAAATTTAAGCAATAATGTCGATTATAAAGCAAAACTTTTAACATTAGCTACTAATTTTACAAAAGAGAATTATCTAAATTTTATAGAAATAATTGATTTAAAAGATTTTAAAAAAGGTTATTCAAAAGATTTAAATATATTGATAAATTTTGATAAGAATAAAGAACAACTTAAAAGTTTAAACGATAAAAGTAATACAATAGATTCTGTAGAAATTGAAAAAATTATTAAAGATGATTTATTTAAATTGTTTCATCATTTTACAAACAACAATTTTAATCAAAAGTTTTTAGAAATTGATTACATAACAGATGAAAACCTTAAATTTAATGATTTATCAGATGGAGAACAGCAAAAAATGGTTCAATTAGGACAGTTGAGTAAAGAATTATTGGAACAAAAAGATGAAGGAATCAATAAAGTTCTTTTAACTTTTGACGAACCTGATGTATTTTTACATCCTCAATGGCAAAAATCAATTATAAAAGAGTTTATGATAATTATTAATAAATATATTAAGAAAAATTTTGATTCATTACACCTTATAGTTACTTCACATTCACCATTTATACTTTCAGATATTCCAAAAGATAATGTAATATTTTTAGAAAAAGATGAAGAGACTGGGAACTGTATAAATGCAACTAAAAAAATGAAAGATTTTAATACTTTTGGTGCAAATATTCATACTTTACTTTCTCATGGTTTTTTTATGAAAGATGGACTTATGGGAGAATTTGCTAAAAGTAAAATTCAATCAATAATAAAATATCATGAAAAACTTTTAGAAAAAGAATTAACAAAAGAAGAAAACAAAAGAGAAAGAGATGAAGAAAAAGAAAAATATGAAGAAGAATTAAAAAAAGAGTTTTGGCAAATTCAATCTATTATTGGAGATGATTATTTAAAACAAGTGATTAAAAATCATTTAGTTGAAATAGAAAAAATACTTTTAGGTGCTGATGAAGCAAAAGAAGAAGAGATAAAAAGATTAGAAGCTCAAATAAAGCAACTGAGAAAATAAAATGTTAAAAATAAAGTATACATCAAATTTAAAAGACATTTACTATGAAAAAATATCAAAAAGTAAAGCTAAAAAATTCAATGGTTTAACTTTTGAAAAGTATTATAATCAGAACTATAAACATATTCTTAAATATGAACTAAAAGATATTCTTTGTGGAGATTTTGAAAAGCTCATAGAAATAAAAAATGAGCTTGGTAAAAAAAGTGATAATAAAATCAAAAGCTTTTTTAATTATGATAAATCAAAAATAAATCATTCTTCTGCTTTAATCTCAAAACTACAACCAAAAATATCTAATTTTTTCCAAGAAAATATAGAAGTACATACTTGCTATTATTGCAATATTGATTTTATAAATACTTTTAAAAAAGGAGCCGAGATAAAAAATGCTTTTACACTAGACCATGTTTTAGAAAAAGCAGACTATCCATATTTGGCATTAAGTTTGTATAACTTAGTTCCTTCTTGTTATGTATGCAATAGCAAAGTGAAAGATTCCAAAATCTCATTTGTTAAATTCTCTCCTACAAATCAAATTTTTGATTTTAGTGAAAAAGTAAAGTTTAAATCATTTATTGCAAGTTTAGACCTACAAATAAAAAAAGAGGAAGATTTTAATATAAAACTTATTGAAACCTATTCAAATAAATATGATAACTATATAAAAAGTTTAAATTTAAACAATAGATATGATTATCATAAATACAAAGTTTTAGAAATAATTAAAAAAAGAAAAGAGTATCCGGATTCAAGAATAAAAGAGTTATCCAAACTAACACAAAAAACAGAAGAAGAAATAAAACAAGATTTATTTGGAGTCTATATATCTGATGATTTACACAAACGACCTCTTTCAAAACTGATAAAAGATATTAGTGAAGAGTTAAATTTAATATAGTCTGAACAGGAAGTCACAATTTCCTATTCAAACTTTTCTTTCTAGTTCTTTAAAAGATTAAGATAATTATATAATTGCTCTATACATATATCATAATATTTAGAATCAGATGATTTTTTTGCAGTTGTTAAACCACCTTGAATTGTTGCTAAAATAAACATCCCTACAGCTTTTGTATCTGTATCCTTTTTTATTTCACCATTTTGTACTGCCCTATCTAAGGCTTCTTGAAAAATTGCTTCAAACTTAAAATATGACTGTTCTAAAGCCTTTTTAAAATCCTTGTCTTGATT
>JASMTK010000078.1:0-34717 GCA_041694355.1 Arcobacteraceae bacterium
GGAAATTTTTTAGTTTTAAAAGTTAAAAAAATCAATATGGATACCTGGGATTTGATAGATATATTAGCTAAGTATCTAAATATATACAGCAATGAAATAGGATATGCAGGTTTAAAAGATAAGAAAGCAACTACTACTCAATATATCTCTGTACCTAAGCGTTTTACAAAAAAGATTAAAGAATTTAGTCATAACAAAATTGAAATCTTGGACTCTTTTTTACACAATAAAAGTTTAAATATAGGTGACTTAAAAGGTAACCACTTTAAAATAAACCTTTATAAAGTTTCACCAACAGATTTAACTTATATTCAAAGAAGATTAAAAAAAGTATCAAAAACAGGTTTGCTTAATTATTTTGGATTTCAACGTTTTGGTATAGATATAGAAGAGAACTTAGAAAAGGCAAAAAGACTAATTGAGGGGGATCTTTTTATAAAAGATAGAAAGTTGAAGAAAATGCTTATAATGGCTTATCAAAGTAGTTTCTTCAATTCGTGGCTTGTGAATAGGTTTAAATTATCAAATGACAACTTTTTTGATTTAATGGAAGGGGATGTTTTTTATGATATTAGAAGAGTTAAATATTTTACTCCTAAATCCTTATCAAGTCATATTTTTGAAAGTTATAGCTTAAAAGAGATTGTTCCTACTGGGTTATTACCAGGAAGAAGAGCATTTAGAGCTATTAGTAAAGCAAGAGAGATAGAAAAAAAGTATGATGATGAATATATCCAAGAAAAAGGATATAGGCGAGAAGCTATTGTTTATCCTAAAAATATTGAGTGTAAATATAATAAAGATGAAGAGAAGTGTACTTTGAGTTTTATTTTGCCTAAAGGATCATATGCAACAGTTTTAATTGAAGCAATTGCAAATAAGAATTTCTCTTCATAAACTTAAAAAGTTAAGTTTATGGAAGAGTAATATATTCATCTGAAAAGTAAAGTTTATCTTCTATTGTAATCATTCTATCACTATTATCAAAATCAAACTCTAGTACATCTTCTTTTTTAAAGTCTTCACTTAATTTTATTGCATAGCCTTGTGATTCAATAGCATAAATACTACCATTATTAAAACCTAAAGAGTGAATTTTAGAGTATTTAAACTTCTTACTTGCTAGTTCATTTAAGTCTAGTGATAATTTGATAATTCTACCATCAATAGTTGCTAAATAAATATTTTGATCTTCTAATATCAAGTCTCTAATTTCATAATCTTCTGATAAAACTTCTTGAGGTGAGATTGATACAATTTTATTTGCAGTTGCAGTTATTAATGTTTGAGATTTGTTATCAACTTCTAAGAAAATAATATTATTAAATTGACCATCTGGATCAACTGAGATATTTTTAACAGCTTGATTATTGATTGTTGATACAATTATTATCTTTCCATTTAATGTAGGAAATAAAAGCAAGTTACCCATAAAATATGGATTTACAAGTCTTGTATCGTTTGCAAGTGAGTTTGGTAAATACTCTTTAAATAGAGTTTTATTGTTATTTATATCAAATAATTCTATTGAGTTATTTGAGTATAAAATAGCTAAAAGATTATCTTTTAATGAAGCTGCAACTACTACATCATCAAGTTTAATCTCTTTTGTTCCAATTAAAATTTTATCTTTTTTATTTGTAGCTATAATTTTTCCATTATTTGATATATTTAAAAACTCATATCCATTAGGTAGTTTAGAGTTTGAAACACCAAGTTTTGAAACCACGTGAGAAGAGTCTAGTGTTGCACCTGCTCGGTTGATTGATTTAATTTCAGATGGTAAGGAACCATAAGATGATACAAGATCATTATCCACATCTTCTGGTTCAAAATATTTTTTTGTTGAACAACCACTAAAAATTAATACTATAAGTGTTGTGTATAAAAAGAATTTCATTTTCTACCTTACTTTGTTAATAAATGATGTTTCAAAAGCTTGGCTAATTCATAAGCTTTTGAATCTTGAGGAATAAGCTTTAAAGCTATTTTAGCTTCATCATATTTACCTTCTTTAGTTAAAAGAAGTGCTCTGTTAAAAATAGCAAACTCTTTTAATAAAAAATCATTTTGCATTGAAAGTTCATTTAATGAATTAGCATCATTTTCTTTTAACGCTTTATTATAAAGTGCTAACTCTTTTAAATATTTGACATTTGGTACTTGATTTTTGTCATTTAAATAAATTGCAACTTCATAAAGTCTTTTATTTGTTTTCTTTAGCTCTTCTAATGAAGCTTTATCTGATGGATTATTTAAAACTTTCTCAAAAGCTAAATTAGCTTTGATTCTATCTTGTTCGTCCATGTAGCTTTTTACATTATATCCAATAGCTAATGCTATAAGTAGGACTACCACACCAATAATTGCAAATTTATATTTCTTGTAAACTCTTTCAAGTTTTACAAATCCTTCTAGGAACTTCTCTTGATTATTAAGTTCACCCTTTACGTAGTCAACATTTTCTTTCATGCTCATTACTATTACCTCTTAAAAAATATACAATATAGTACAAAATTTTATATAAAATCTTACTTTTATAATTTTTTTTGTATAATTTATCTTTATTTATTAAAGAGGTTTTATCATATGAGAAAGATATTATTAATAAGCGTATTATTCTTAACAATTACACAATCACTAGTAGCAAATAATGAAAATATTGATCAAGAAGAGCAGTCTTCAAGGTTTGAGTCATTATCAAAGATGACTAAAGTTCTTGGAACAGTAGAAAAATATTATGTTGATGACATTGAGTTACAAGAAATAGTTGATAAATCATTAAAAGGTTTAATGAAAGAGTTAGATGCTCACTCTAGTTTTTTAGATAAAAGTTCATCAAAAGAGATGAAGATACAAACAAAAGGTGAGTTTGGTGGTTTAGGTATCACAGTTGGAATTAGAGATGGTGCTTTGACAGTTATCTCACCTATTGATAATACTCCTGCGTATAAAGCAGGTGTACAAGCTTCTGATATCATTTTAAAGATTGATGATAAAGCTACTTTAAATATGAGCCTAGAAGAGGCAGTATCTTTAATGAGAGGTAAACCTAAAACTGACATAGTTTTAACTGTAGTAAGAGAGGGTGAAAGAAAGCCAATAACTATAAAGATTACAAGAGATATTATTGAGATTCAATCTGTTTTTGCAAAGAAAATTGAAGATGAAAACTTGTTATACATTAGAGTTACAAGCTTTGATTCTAAAGTTGTAAAAGGGATTAGAAAAGCAATTAAAGAAAATAAAAATGTAGATGGTATTTTACTTGATTTAAGAAATAATCCAGGAGGGTTACTATCTCAAGCTATAGGAGCAGTGGATGTTTTTGTTGATGAGGGAACAGTTGTTTCTCAACGAGGAAGAGATGAAAGAAGTGAAGAGATTTTTACTGCAAACTCTTCAAATACTTTAAGTAACCACCCATTAGTTGTTTTAGTAAATGGAGGTTCTGCATCAGCTTCAGAAATTGTAAGTGGGGCCTTACAAGATCATAAAAGAGCTATTGTTGTTGGTGAAAAAACATTTGGAAAAGGTTCAGTTCAAGCAGTACTTCCTATTACAAAAGACAGAAGTGAAAATATCAAGTTAACAATAGCAAAATACTATTTACCAAGTGGAAGAACAATCCAAGCAAAAGGTGTAACTCCTGATGTTATTTCACATGCAGGAGAAGTTATACCTGAAAAGAATGCAGATTTAAAGATTAAAGAGGCTGATTTAAAAAAGCATTTAGAGGGTGAACTAGAAAAAGTAGAAGATAAGCAAGAGAAGAAAGAAGATACACAAGATAAAGATAAGTTTATATCAAAAGAGGACATAGCAAAAGATAATCAATTAAATACTTCAATTGGTATATTAAAGAGTTTGATTATAATGAATAAATAGAGTTTTAACTTAACGAAAGGAATAGGATTTATGGAAAAGACTGAACTTCTATATGAAGGTAAGGCAAAAAAGATTTGGAAGACAAGTGATGAAACACTTTTAATCTCTGAGTTTAAAGATTCATTAACAGCATTTAATGGAGAAAAAAAAGCTAATGAAGTTGGTAAAGGGGCACTTAACAATAAAATATCAACTGAATTATTTAAGCTTTTAAATCAAAAAGGTATAAAAACTCACTATGTAAAAATGATTGATGATAATCATATGTTACATAAAGCTTGTGAAGTAATTCGTATAGAAGTTATAGTAAGAAATATAGCTACAGGATCTTTAAGTAAAAACTTTGGTATTGAAGATGGTAAGGTTTTACCATTTACATTAGTTGAATTTGATTATAAAAATGATGATTTAGGTGATCCAAAATTAAATGACCAACATGCCTTAATTTTAGGACTAGTTGATTACCAAGATGAACTTGACAAATTAAGAAGAGTTGCAAGAGAAATTAATGATATTTTAAAACCTTACTTCTTAGAAAAAGGTTTAAATTTAGTTGATTTCAAATTAGAATTCGGGAAAGATGCAGAAGGAAATATTATCTTAATTGATGAATTAAGCCCTGATAACTGTAGATTCTGGGATGTGGATTCAGGTGAATCTTTTGACAAAGATAGATTTAGACAAGGTAAAGGCGGATTAAAAGTTGCCTATGAACAAGTATTAGAAAGAATTTTAAATAACTAAAGTAGGAGAATAAATTGAAAGCAATAGTAAATGTGGCATTAAAACAAGGTGTTTTAGACGATCAAGGTAAGGCAACACACCATGCATTAGATACATTAGGTTTTAAAGAAATTGTAAAAGATGTAAGAATTGGGAAACAGATAATTATGGAATTAAATTCTTCAAATGAAGAGGATGCAGAAAAAGAAGTTGCTTTAATGTGTGAAAAGCTTTTAGCAAATACTGTAATTGAAGATTATGACATTAAGATAGTGGGTTAATATGAAAATTTCTGTACTACAATTTCCAGGAACAAACTGTGAGTATGATACTCAATATGCTTTTGAGAAAATTGGTGCTGATGTTGAAATAGTTTGGCATAAAGATACAAAGTTACCAGAAGATACTGATCTTCTTGTTATTCCAGGTGGTTTCTCTTATGGTGACTATTTAAGATCAGGTGCTATTGCAAGATTTGCTAATATTATGGATTCTGTAAAAGAGTTTGCTAACAATGGAGGTAAGGTTCTTGGTATTTGTAATGGTTTTCAAATACTTTTAGAAGCAGGGTTGTTACCTGGCGCAATGAAAAGAAATGATTCATTACATTTTATCTCAAAATACAATAACTTAAAAGTTATAAACAATGATAATAAGTTTTTAGGTTTACTAAGAAAAGATGAAGTTGTTAATATTCCAGTTGCTCACCATGATGGTAACTATTTTATTGATGAAGAAGGCTATAAACAGCTTGAAGAGAATGAACAAATATTATTAAAATATTGTGACGAGAATGGAAAAGTAATTAACTTAAATGGTTCAGTTGCAAATATTGCTGGTATTTGTAATAAAGAAAAAAATGTATTTGGACTTATGCCTCATCCTGAAAGAGCAATTGAAAAACTTCTTGGTTGTGATGATGGAGTTAGAATGCTAAAAGGTTTTTTACAATAAAAGGAATAGCTTCGGCTATTTCTTTAAAGAGTTAATATGAGAAAATTACTACATATATTTTTATTAATAAATATTCTTTTTTTACTTAATGCCAACGCAGCAAAGAATTTATATCTTTCATTTATAGAAAAACCATCTCTTGTTTATAAAAATCAAAGATTCAAAGTAAAAGTTAAAGCATTAATTACAACTAAAAATTTTGACAATTTACAAACACTTTTTGAACAGGGTAATATAGAACCAATCAATCCAGAAAATGAGTGGCAAGAAAAAGATAATAATGTGTATGAAAATACATATTTTTTCAAAGCTGATAAAAGTGATTTTAAATTGCCAAATATTAAAGTAGTTTTGAAAAATCAAGATGAAATTGTGGATAGCACAACCCTTGTAGCAGATGAAATTCAGTATTCAGATATTGCAAGAGGTGATGAAAAGTTTTCAAATATTATTGCTAAAGAGTTAAAACTTAAAGCTTATAAAACAAAGCAGTATAATAATAAAGAGTCACTTACAATTATAGATCTTGATGCAAAAGAGGCCAACTTAGAAGATTTTAATATCAAAGGTATTGAAGAGCAAGGAGTTTATGAGTTAAAAGAGAAAGACTCTATTCAAAATCTTATTTACTATTTTGTAACACCTGTACATGAAAAAAAAGTTGTTTTTAATTACTACAATACAAAAACAAAAAGTTTAACTACAGTTACAGTTCCTTTAGTTCTACAAAATGAACTTGTAAGTACTCAAACAGATTTAAATCCAAATGATTCTAGTTTTGAGAAGTATAAAAAAATAGCTGTGGCAGTGCTGTTTTTTATATTTTTGATTTTATATATTATTAAAAGAGGTAAGATATTACTTTTTATTACAATAGTACTTTTTATAATTGCAGCTGTTTATCTAAAACCAAATAGTACAGGAGTGGTGAAAAAAGACTCTTTTGTTTATATTTTACCTACTAAAAATTCAACTATATTTTTCAAATTGGATGAAAAACAAAAAGTTGAAGTTTTAAATGAAAAGAATGAGTTTATAAAAATCATGGGAACAGAAAATAAATTTATTGGTTGGGTCAAGGAAGATAATTTTGAAGAAAATTAGAGGTATTTTAGTTTTAATTCAGTTCTCAATTACTGTTGCTATTACAGTTGTTAGTATGTATTTATTTAGAAATCATACACATAAAGTAATAAAAATCTGGATGAACTTTCAAATGAAAGTTTTAAGAATAAAACTAGAGATTGAGGGTGAATTAGATGAGAGTTGTGATATGGTTCTAATGAATCATCAAAGTTTACTTGATATTATTGTAATGGAATATATTCATTCAAGAGATTTAGCCTGGGTAGCAAAAAAAGAGATAACTGACTTATTCTTCTTTGGACATATTATTAAAGCTCCTAGAATGATATCAATAGATAGAGAGAATAAAGCAGGTATCATTCATTTATTAAAAGAGACAAAAGATAGACTAGAAAAAGGTAGACCTATTGCAATGTTTCCAGAGGGAACAAGATCTGATGGAACAAAACTTTTAAAATTTAGACCTGGTGCTAAAATGGTTGCTAATAAACATAAGTTAAGAGTTCAACCAGCACTTATTTTTAAAACAAGAGATGTTTTAGACTCTAAAAAATTAGAAAGTACGCCAGGTGTTGTAAAGGTTAAATTTTTAGAACCAGTACAAGCAGATAAAAAAAGTACTTGGTTTGAAGATTTGGAAGAGAAAATGAATGAAGAATTTCAACAAGAACTAAAAAATGGCCTTTAGTTGGCAGGCTGTATTAGCTATAGGATTTGGTGGTTTTTTAGGTGCAGTATTAAGAGCATATACTGTACACTTTACAAATAAGTATATACCACTTGAGTTACCACTTGGTATTTTGCTGGTTAATATTATTGGATCTTTTTTAATTGGATTAGCATTTGCATATATAAACCACTACAGTATGCAAGAAACTACTAAACTTTTTTTAACTACTGGTTTTTTAGGGGCACTTACTACATATTCTACTTTTGCAATTGAATCTTACTTTTTATTGCACACATCAATTTTTCTAGCATTACTAAATATGGTATTAAATCTTTTTGGTACTATCTTAGCAGCAGCAAGTGGTTATAAATTGTTTACTAGCTTAATTCGGTAAGTAAAAAAATTTAAGGATTAAAAAGTTATAATATTTACAAATTTATTAGTAGAAGGAAATTATCATGGGTATGCCAGGTGGTATGGAATGGATTTTAATAGCATTAGTTGTTTTATTACTTTTTGGAGGTAAAAAAATACCAGAGTTAGCTAAAGGTTTAGGTTCAGGGATTAAAAACTTCAAAAATGCAGTTAAAGAGGATGATGAAGTAGCTGATACAAAAAAAGCTGATGAAATAGAAAAAAAAGATGAAGCTACAAACGAAGAAGATAAAGACAAAACAAAAACAGTATAATAAGAGAGAAAATTGCAAAAATTAGTTAAAAAGCATATAGAAGAGGTATTAGAACTAGAAGTTGTTTTAGAAAAACCAAAAGATTTATCACTTGGACATTTTGCTACACCAGTGTGTTTTTCACTTGCTAAAGAGTATAGGAAATCACCTATGCTAATAGCTGAAGATTTAGCATCAAAATTTAAAGAGTCTGAAATGTTTGAAGAGGTTAGTGCTGTAAAAGGTTTTATCAATTTCAAACTTTCAAAAGATTTTTTAAACGATTTAGTGAACAAATCTTTAAATCAAGGTACACAATTTGCTAAAGATGAAGAGCAAAATGAGAAAATACTTTTAGAGTATGTATCTGCAAATCCTACTGGTCCATTACATATTGGACATGCAAGAGGAGCTATCTTAGGTGATACAATTAATAGAGTAGGTTCTTACTTAGGTTATGATATTACAACAGAGTATTATGTGAATGACGCAGGTGCTCAAATGGATCTATTAGGACTATCTGTTGCTTTAGCTGCCAGAGACTTTTTATTTGATGAAGATGTAAATTATCCTGAAACTTACTATAGAGGTGACTATTTAATTGATATTGCTAAAGTAGTTGTTGATAAGTTTGGAAAAGATGTGATTTATGATGAATCAAAATATAAAGAGATAGCTTTTTTTGCTAAAGATTTAGTTATGGATATCATAGTTAAAGACTTAAAAGATTTAAAAGTAGAATTTGAAAATTTTGTTTCTGAAAAATCTTTATACAAAGATTGGGATGATGTAAAAGCTATTTTAGATAAAAATGACAGCTTATATGAAAAAGAGGGAAAACTATTTTTAAAGTCTACAACTCATGGAGATGATAATGACAGAGTTGTAGTAAGAGATAATAAAGTTCCTACATATTTAGCAGGTGATATTATTTACCATAAAGACAAATACGATAGAAGCTATGATAAATATATAAATATATGGGGTGCAGATCACCATGGATATATCAAAAGAGTTAAATCGTCAGTTGAATTTTTAGGTAATGACTCTTCAAAATTAGAGATAATTTTATCTCAAATGGTTCAACTATTAAAAGGTGGTGAGCCTTATAAGATGTCAAAAAGAGCAGGAAATGTGATATTGATGTCTGATATAGTTGAAGAGATTGGAGCTGATGCATTAAGATTTATTTTCTTAACAAAGAAGAGTGACACACACTTAGATTTTGATATTGATATGTTAAAAAACCATGACTCTAGTAACCCAATTTTCTATATAAATTATGCGCATGCAAGAATTTGTCAAGTTTTAACAAAATCAGAAGTAACAAAAGAAGAAATAGAAAGTGAGAAATTAAGTAATTTAAATGAAGATTCGCTAAACTTAGTTTATGAGTCACTACTTCTTCAAAATGTTTTAAAAGAAGCATTTATAAAAAGAGATATGCAAAAAATTACAGAGTATTTATATTCGTTAGCTTCAAGTGTTCATAAGTTTTACAATGAGCATAAAGTTTTAGGAAGTACTGAACAAAACAGATATTTAAAAGTACTTAGTATGGCTAAATTGACTATTAGTGTTGGTTTATCACTATTAGGTATTGATGCTAAGGAGAAAATGTAATGAAATGGTTTATAGTTATTTTTGCTTTAGTTATTGGTATAGCAATAATTACAGGATACACTGGTGGTGCAAAAGATGCTACTAGTAACTACAATAAAATAATGAGAGGAGAGTAAACTTTTCTCCCTCTTAATTATTTTGTTCCAACTTCACTTAAAAATTCTTCAAGTGAGTATTTTTCTCTAGCTTCTTGACTCATAAGGTTGATAAACATATCACCTAAGTCACAAATTGTCCAATTATCATCTTCATCAACTCTTAAAAACTCTTCACCAAATGGCTTAAGACCTTTTTTTAAGTAGTCCAATAAAGAGGTTGCATGTTTTGCATTTAATGTTGTAGCAATTACAACATAATCTACAATGTAGTCTTTTGATGTTAAATCTACAATTTCAACATCTTCTGCTTTTTTCTCAATTAGGATTTTTTCAATTTCTTCTAATCTATTACTCAAAATTTACCTTTTATCTAAATTCATTTTTAATTTCTTTAGGGATAAAATCTAAATCAATCTTATCTCTAAGTTTTGTTGAACTAATGTTAATATTAACATTTAAAACTTTAAACTTTTCATCTACTTTTAAATCATATCCATTTCTTGTAGCTATTACAAACTCAACTAACTTTTTAAGTTCATCTATTTTATGCCATTTATGTAAACTTTCAAGGTTATCTTCACCAATTATTAAATAGATTTTTTCTGGATTGTACAGTTTTTTAAGATGTAAAACTGTTTCAATAGAAGGAATTTTTCTATTTTGATTTATCTCAAAGTCACAAACATTTACTTTTTCATAAGAGTTAAATGTTTTTCTAAGTAGTTCATATCTTTTTTTAGGAGATAATTTAAAACTTTTTTTAAAAGGGTTTAAATATGTAGGTACAATCTCTAGCCTATCAATTTCTAAGTTTTCTAATGCTTCAATAACTATCTTTTTATGAGCTATATGAACAGGGTCGAAACTGCCACCAAAAATCCCTAAATGCACCTGCTACAAACCTTTTTAAATATACTTAAATATTATTATAGCAACTTTTAGATAAAATATCTAACAAATATGATAAGAAAAGGGAAAATATGGCTGTTAAGGTTGCAATTAATGGACTAGGTAGAATTGGAAGATGTGTTGCTAAAATTGTAGCAAGTAGAGATGATGTTGAATTAGTAGCTGTAAATGCAAGTGGAAGTGAAGAGATGATTCAATATAACTTGAAATATGACACAGTTCATGGAAATGGAGAAGTAACTGTAAAAGATGGTTTTGTGTGTATTGGAAATGATAAAGCTAAATTATTAAGCCAAAGAGATCCTGCAAAACTTAATTTTGTAGATTATGGAGCAGAGGTTGTTTTAGAGTGTACTGGTGCATTTTTAACAACTGAATCTTGTCAGGCATACATAGACAATGGAATTAAAAAAGTTGTGATGAGTGCTCCTGCAAAAGATGATACACCAACATTTGTAATTGGTGCAAATGAGAAAAGTTATGAGGGGCAAACTATTGTTTCAAATGCATCTTGTACAACAAATGGTTTAGCACCAGTTGCAAAAGTATTAGATGATAAATTTGGAATTGAAAAAGGTTTGATGACAACTATTCACTCATACACAAGTTCTCAACCAATATTAGATGCAAAACATAAAAAAGATCCAAGAAAAGGTAGAGCTGGTGCTACAAACTTAACACCTGCAAGTACAGGGGCAGCAAAAGCTATTGGAAAAGTTATGCCTCATTTAAATGGAAAATTAAATGGTCAAGCAATTAGAGTACCTACTCCAAATGTTTCTTTAGTTGATTTAACAGTTACATTAAATAAAGAAGTAACATTAGAAGAGGTTACAAAAGCGTTTAAAGATGCATCAGAAAATGAACTAAAAGGTATCTTAGGTGTTGATGAAGAGTATAGAGTAAGCTCTGATTTTATAGGTGAGTCTTTATCTACAGTTGTTCCTTTAGATACATTACAAGTAATTGAGGGAAATATGGTTAAGGTGTTATCGTGGTACGATAATGAGTGGGGTTACTCAACAAGATTAGTTGATATGGGTGTACACGTAGCAACAAACTAAGAAGGAAATATATTGAAATTACAAGAAATTAAAAATATTGATATTGCAGGTAAAAGAGTTTTTATTAGATGTGATTTTAATGTACCAATGGATGAGTACAATAACATTACAGACGACAGAAGAATTAAAAGTGCATTAAATACAATTAGATACTGTATTGATAATGATTGTTCAATTATTTTAGCAAGTCACTTTGGTAGACCAAAAAATGGTTTTGAAGAGAAGTTCTCTTTAAAACCTATTGCGAAAAGATTACATACTCTTTTAAAGCAAGATATAAAAATGGCACCTGGGATAGTTTGTGATGACACAGTTGCCATGGCTTCATCATTAAAAGCAGGTGAAATAATGCTTTTAGAAAATATGAGATTTGAGTCAGGTGAAACAAAAAATGATGAGCAACTAAGTGAAAAACTAGCTTCAATGGCTGATATTTATATAAATGATGCATTTGGTGTATCACATAGAGCTCATGCATCTGTAGAGGGTGTTGCTAGACATTTTGATATTGAAAACAAAGCAGCTGGTTTCTTACTTTCAAAAGAGATTACTTTCTTTCATCATATAGTAAATGAACCAAAAAGACCATTTGTATCAGTTGTTGGTGGTTCAAAAGTTTCTGGAAAACTTGAAGCACTTTATAACTTAGTACCAAAGGTTGATAAAATAATCATTGGTGGAGGTATGGCATTTACTTTCTTAAAAGCTTTAGGACATGATGTTGGAAACTCATTAGTTGAAGATGATTTAATAGATGAAGCTATTAAAATCATGGATGAAGCTAAGTCTTTAGGTGTTAAATTATATCTACCTGTTGATGTTGTTGCAGCAGAGGCATTTGATGCAGAAGCATTTGCTAAGCCTACAACTATTCAAGAAATACCAAAAGGTTGGATGGGATTAGATATTGGTCCTGCAACTTCACTTCTATTTTCACAAGCTTTAGAAGATGCTCATACAATTTTATGGAATGGTCCTATGGGTGTTTATGAAATGGATAAGTTTGCAAAAGGTAGTACAAAAATCTCACACGCAATAGCTAACTCTTATGCAACAACTGTAGTTGGTGGTGGTGATACCGCTGATTTAGTTAGAGTTACTGGTGATGAAGATGAGATGACATTTATAAGTACAGGTGGAGGGGCTTCACTTGAACTAATTGAAGGTAAAGTATTACCAGGAGTAAAGGCACTTCTTATAGAAGAGTAAATCTTTAAAAGTTAAAACAAAGGAAATAAATGGCAATTATTGCTAGTAACTTTAAAACAAACCATACAAGAAAATCAACAAACGATTTTGTGAAAAAAGTTGATGGTTATTTAAAAGAGAATGATATTGGAAATGATGTTTATATTTTCCCTACATTTACTGCATTAGATTCATTTGACACAAAAAATAACCTAGCAATTGGTGCACAAAATGCATACCCAGCTCAAAAAGGTTCATTTACAGGTGAAATTGGTGTAGAGCAACTAGATGAGTTTGGTATAAAAACAGTTTTAATAGGACATAGTGAGAGAAGACATATTTTAAATGAATCACAAGATGAAATCGTAAAAAAGTATCAATTTTATAAAGAGTTAGGTTATAAAATAATCTACTGTATTGGTGAGCCATTGGAAGTAAAAGAGCAAGGGTTAGAGCAAACATTAGAGTATATTTATGCCCAGTTTGAGGGAATTGATACAAATTATGAAAATCTTATATTAGCTTATGAACCTGTTTGGGCAATAGGAACTGGTGTTACAGCAACAAATGAAGATATATCAAAAATCCACTTGGCAATTAAATCAAAGATAAAAAATCCACTTTTATATGGTGGTAGTGTTAAAGTTAACAATGTAAGAGATATCTGTTCTTTAGATGGTGTGGATGGAGCATTAATAGGTACTGCTTCATGGATTGTAGAGGATTTTATACAAATTATTGATAATACAAAGGATATATAATGTTTATGAAGGGTAAAAAAGGGGTAATTTTAGGAGTTGCAAATAATAAGTCAATTGCTTATGGAATTGCAAAGCAGTGTGCAGCACAAGGTGCCCAAATTGCATTTACTTATTTAAATGACTCTTTAAAAAAAAGAGTTGAACCAATTGCAAAAGAGTTTGGAAGCGATGAACTTGTTTATCCTTGTGATGTTTCTAAACCTGAAGAGATTAAAGCTTTAAAAGAGTCATTAGAAAAAGATTTAGGAGAGATTGATTTTATTGTTCACTCTATTGCATTTGCACCAAAAGAGGGTCTTTCTGGAAGAATTTATGATATTTCAAAAGAGGCTTTTGATGTTGCTATGGATATCTCTGTTTACTCTTTAATAGAAATTACAAGAGAATTAAAACCACTATTGTCAGAAAACTCTTCTATCTTAACTTTATCATATTATGGAGGAGCAAAATATATTCCAAACTATAACTTAATGGGAATAGCAAAGGCTGGTTTAGAGATGACTACTAAATATCTAGCAGAAGACTTAGGAAAAGATGGAGTTAGAGTAAATGCAATTAGTGCAGGTCCAATCAAAACTTTAGCTGCAGCTGGAATCAGTGACTTTAAGTTTATGTTAAGATGGAATGAAGCCCATGCACCATTAAAAAAGAATGTAACTATTGATGAGGTTGGAAACTCTGGTATGTATTTATTATCAGATTTAAGTAGTGCTGTTACAGGTGAAATTCATTATGTTGATTGTGGATATAGTATCATGGGTATGCCTGCAGTTGACTTTACAGGAGATAAACCAAAAATCGCTTGGAATGGTACAGACCGTTAAGAAAAAGCAATCAGTTTTGCTTTTTTAGGTCTGTACGAGGCGGTGGTCGGAACGAAGTGAAGCCACTGTGTCCAAGACAGCATCGTTAAGAAAATTTTACTTTTAAATTTAAAAAAATTTAGAATTAAGATTTTTAAAGGGAATGGGAATTAAAGAGTATGAGTATAAATTTCAAAGAATTAGCACAAAAATATAAAACACCTTATTATGTATATGATTTTGATCATATTACAAACCAGTACAATGAGTTAAAAGGTGCATTTAAAGCTAGAAAATCATTAATTGCATATGCAGTAAAAGCGAATTCAAATCTTTCTGTTATTAAACACTTAGCAAGCTTAGGAGCAGGTGCTGATTGTGTTTCAATTGGAGAGGTTAAAAGAGCGTTAAAAGTAGGTATTAAACCTTATAATATCATTTTCTCAGGAGTAGGAAAAAGTGATTCTGAAATAAACGAGGCTTTAGAACTTGGCATTTTAATGATAAATGTTGAAAGTGCAGCAGAGTTAGATAGAGTAGAGTTAATAGCAAAAGAGTTGAATAAAACAGCAAGAATCTCAGTTAGAGTAAATCCAAATATTGACCCTCAAACACATCCATATATTTCAACAGGTTTACATGAGAATAAATTTGGTGTGGATTTAGACACTGCAAAAAGAATGTATATTCAGTGTAAAAATAGTGAAAATTTAGAGCCAGTTGGAATTCATTGTCATATTGGTTCACAATTAACACAATTGGAACCAATAAAAGAATCAGTTAGAATTGTAGCTGATTTAGTTAAAAACTTAAATGCACTAAAAATTGAGTTAAAGTTCTTTGATGTTGGTGGTGGATTAGGTATTGTTTATGATGATGAGGAACTTATAGATACAAATGAGTATGCTCAGTCTATTTTAGAAGTACTTTTTGGATTAGATATTACTGTAGTATGTGAGCCAGGAAGATTTTTAGTTGGTAATTCAGGAGTATTTGTAACAAAAGTGCTTTATGAAAAGATTAATGGTGAAAAGAGATTTGTAATTGTTGATGGAGCTATGAATGATTTAATTAGGCCATCACTTTATGATGCATATCATAAGATAGAAGTATTAGATAAAACTGAGGATAAAACTTCTTGTAATTTAGTTGGGCCTGTTTGTGAAAGTGGAGACTTTTTTGCTAAAAATATAGAGTTACCAAAAACACAACATAATGACTTAATTGCTATTTATAGTGCCGGAGCATACTGTTTTACAATGGCAAGTAACTACAATACAAGAGGTAGAGTTGCAGAGATTGCATACGAAAATGGAAGCGATAGGTTAATTAGAAAAAGAGAAGAGTTTGAGGACTTAATTGCACTAGAAGAAGAGTTCATAAAATAAATAGTCTATTTTTCAAAAAGGATACAAATGAGTGAAGCTGGATTAGATGAGTTAAGAGATAAGCTAGATTCAATAGATACAGAACTATTGAAACTAGTAAATGAAAGAATGGAAGTAGTTCATCAAGTTGGATTACTAAAAGCAAAGAGTGGTGGAGCTATTTATAGACCTGAAAGAGAAAAAGCTATTATTGATAGATTAGAGAAAATCAATACTGGTAAGTTAAATAGAACTGCAATAGAAGCTCTGTTTTTAGAAATTTTTGCAATTTCAAGAAACTTAGAATTACCAGAAAATGTTGCGTATCTAGGCCCAGAGGGAAGCTTTACTCATCAAGCAGCAGAGGGAAGATTTGGTGCTATGAGTTCTTATGTTTCTATCTCATCTATAAAAGGTATCTTTAGAGAAGTTAGTACTAAAAAAGCAAAGTTTGGGGTAGTTCCTATTGAAAACTCTTCAAATGGTATAGTAACTGACACAATTAATTCATTTAGTAAATATGATTTAAAAATTGTTGCTGAGGTTGTACTGGATATTCACCATACATTAGCAAGTACATGTGATAAAATAGAGAGTATAAAAAGAATATACTCAAAAGATATTGCATTTGAGCAGTGTAGAAGATTTCTTTCAAACTTTGGATTAGATGAAGTTGAACTAATTCCAATAGAATCAACAACAAAAGCTGCAAAGTTAGCAGCAAAGGAACCATATAGTGCTGCAATATGTCCTCACGTTGGAGCAAAATTACACAACCTGCCAATTTTATTTGAAAATATTGAAGATAAAGATAATAATAAAACAAGATTTTTTATAATAAGTGACTTTGAAAATGCCCCATCAGGAAATGATAAAACATCAGTATTAGTAGAGTTACCAGATAGACAAGGTGCATTAGTGGAGTTCTTAAATGATTTTAATAATGCAGGAATAAACTTAACAAAAATTAAATCACATATTGTAGAGGGCAACTCTATATTCTTTATTGACTTTGATGGACACAAAGATGATAAACATGTAAAAGAGGTATTAGAAAAACACAAAGATACGGTGAAAGTGTTAGGTTCATACGTAAAAGAAATAAATGATATTTAAAAAAGTTAGGAAATAAAATGACATTTAATAAAGTATTAGACAATGTAACAACTTATGAAGCAGGAAAACCAATAGAGTTAGTTGTTAGAGATTATGGAGTTGATGAAAAAGATATTATAAAACTTGCTTCAAATGAAAACCCATACGGAACATCTCCAAAAGTAGCACAAAAAATAGAAAAAATAGCTAAAAATATGTTTATTTATCCAGATGATTCAATGTATGAATTGAAAAATTCATTAGCTGCTAAATTTGATGTAAAGTCTAAAAATGTAATCATTGGTTCAGGAAGTGATCAAGTAATTGAGTTCTGTGTACATGCAAAATGTAATAGCAACTCTAAAATGCTTATGTCAAAAACAACGTTTGCAATGTATGAGATTTATGGTAAGCAAACAGGTTGTGAAATAATAAAAACTAAAGATGATGAACACAATTTAGAGCAGTTCTCTAAATTATATAAAGAGCACGGCGCTGATATAGTTTTTTTATGTTTACCTAATAATCCATTAGGTGAGTGTTTAGATAAAGAAGATGTATATAAATTTTTAGAAGAGATAGATAAAGATACACTTGTAGTAGTAGATGGTGCATATCAAGAGTATGCAGCATATAAAGATGAGAAAAAGAGAATTGACGCAAGTGAACTAATACAGAAGTTTCCTAATTGTATATATTTAGGAACATTTTCAAAAGCTTATGCTTTAGGTGGTATGAGAGTTGGTTATGGTATAGCAAATGAAGATATTATTAAAACATTATATAAATTAAGAGCACCATTTAATATTACAACATTATCACTAGCAGCAGCTATTGAAGCATTAAAAGATGAAGAGTTTGTACAAACTTGTATAGCAAAAAACTTTGATGAAATGAAAAGATATGAGTCTTTTGCAAAAGAGAATGGATTTGATTATATTGAGTCATATACAAATTTTATAACTTTAAAATTAGATGAGAATATTAGTTCAAAAAAGCTTGCCAATGAGTTACTATGTAAGGGAGTTATTGTAAGAGATTTAACAAGCTATGGATTAAATGCAATAAGAATTACAATAGGAACTAAAGAGCAAAATACAAAAGTGTTTGAAATAATGCAAAAAGTATTGGAAAATATTTAATAAGAATTTATCATGGAACTAAAAAATAAATCATTAGAAGAGTTAGAGGACTTATCTCAAGAAATAAGAGATAGAATCATAGATGTTGTTTCAAGAAAAGGTGGACATTTTTCATCAACGCTTGGTGCAGTTGAATTAACTATTGGAATGCACTATACCTTTGATGCATATAAAGACCCTTTTATTTTTGATGTATCTCATCAGTGTTATCCTCATAAACTATTAACAGGAAGATGGGAAGAGTTCGAAACAGTCAGGCAGTTTGGTGGCTTAAGTGGCTTTACAAAACCAAAAGAGTCAGATGCTGATTATTTTGTAGCAGGACACTCTTCAACTTCAATATCTTTAGCAGTAGGTGCAGCAAAGTCTATTAAGTTAAAAAATCAAGATAGAACACCTGTTGTTATGATTGGTGATGGTTCAATGACTGCTGGAATGGTTTATGAAGCTTTAAATGAACTGGGTGATTTAAAACTTCCAGTTGTAATTATTTTAAATGATAATGAGATGTCAATAGCTAAACCAATAGGAGCTATTTCAAGATACTTATCTAAGCTTTTAGCAGGTAAGTATTACCAAGGCTTTAAAGGTAGAGTTGATAGTTTTATTAAGAAAAATATGCCTGATGGTACAACGTATTTAGCAAAAAGAGTAGAAGAAGCATTTAAACTTATAACTCCTGGAATTCTATTTGAAGAGATGGGAATTGATTATATTGGTCCTATTGATGGACATGATTTATCTGAGGTATTAGATACTTTAAAAATTGCCAAAAGTATGAATAAGCCAGTAATAGTACATGCAAAAACAATCAAAGGAAAGGGTTATAAGGTTGCAGAGGGTCAACTTGAGCATTGGCATGGAGTTGGTCCTTTTAATGTTGAAGATGGCGCTTTTGTGAAAAAAGAAGGGCCAAAAGCAGCAACTGCTGTGTTTGCTGATGCCTTAAAAGAGTTAGCCTGTAAACATGAAAATGTTGTTGGTGTAACAGCTGCAATGCCAAGTGGAACAGGGATAGATAAATTAATGGATAAATTTCCTGATAGGTTTTGGGATGTTGCAATTGCAGAACAACACGCAGTAACTTCAATGGCTGCAATGGCTAAAGAGGGATTTAAACCATTTATTACAATTTACTCTACTTTTTTACAAAGAGGCTTTGATCAAATTATTCATGATGTATCACTTATGAAACTTCCAGTTGTATTTGCAATAGATAGAGCTGGAATTGTTGGAAATGATGGAGAGACTCATCAAGGTACATTTGATATCTCTTACTTAAGATTTATTCCAGGAATGACTCTGTTTGCTCCAAGAGATAACGAGTCATTAAATCAAGCAGTACAATTTGCTTATAAGATGAAAACCCCATGTGCTTTAAGGTATCCAAGAGGTGCGTTTATTCAAACACCTTTTGAGTCTATACCTTTTGAATATGGAAAAGCACAACTACTTAAAGAGGGTAAATCAAAAAAACTGTTTATTGGTTATGGAGCAGGTGTAGGAAAAGCATATAAAACAGAACAACTTCATGATGAAGATATAGCAATTTTAGATTTACGATTTGTAAAGCCACTTGATAAAGAGATATTAAAACAGCTTTCATTAAAATATGATGATTGGTATGTTTTTAGTGATTCTCAAAAACAAGGTGGAGTTGGTAGTGCAATATTAGAGTTTTTAAATGAAGAAAAAATCTGTGTTAATTTAACCTCTTTTGAGTATGGAGATTATTTTATTTATCATGGTGAAACTAAAAAAGTTGAAGAGTCTTTAGAGTTACTACCCGAACAATTAGTAAGGAAGGTAAAATGAAATCATTAGATGAACTTTTACAAAAAAGTAGTATAGAAGAGATTTTAAGTATTTATGAACAAAGACTTAAAGATAGTGAGGAGGATGACTTTTGGGCTTTAAAGGTTATTCCTTATATGAAAGCAGTATTATCTGTACTTTTACCTCTTAGAGATCAAAAGTTGCTTTTTACTCCAGAGGGTAAAAAAGTGGAAAAAATAGATGAAGAACTTTTTTATAGATGGTCTGATCTTGTTTGTTTAAGAACATTAGCTTTTATTTTAGAAGAGTCAAATGAAAAAAATAGATTAGTTAGAACTGATTATGAAAATGTTGAATACCAAAAAATAGACCTTCAAGTATTAGGTGAGTATTTAAGCTCATATAGAATAGATTTAATCTATGAAGATAACTTAGACTTTCCAGTAGCAAACTATAATTTACATACTGGATTACTTACAATTATTAAAAAACTATCAAAATAGACTTAAGGGAAAAGCCCTTTAAGTCTTAAATAAGTATTTATCAAGTAATATTCCGCCCTTAAATGATGATAAAAAATCATAACTAATTAAAAAGTTTATATTAAAACTTATCTACTCTTTTTCTTACAAATAGTTTATAAATCCCTTGACTTATTTAACTAATTAAGAAGTTTGGCTTCAGTTTTGATATAGATTTAATAAGGAAATTAATGGAAGCTAGATTAGAGGCTTTGGAAACAAGTGATAGTATTGAAGGAATTCTTGAAAAGAACTCAAGATTAGATAAAAAAGCACTGGTATTAAGTAGTGGATTTTTAATATTTTTTGTAGTTGTGGCATTAATAGATCCAAAACTATTAGCAAGTCTTGTAAATGGTGGTTTCTCTTGGGCATCTGAAATGTTTGGAGCATACTGGCAGTTTTTACTTTTTGCAACTTTTTTAGTGGGGATTGGACTATCTTTAGGTAGTACAGGTGCAGTGGTTTTAGGAAATACTAATAAACCAGAAATGAGTACTTTTCAATGGGTAGCAATTATTTTGTGTACTTTATTAGCAGGTGGGGGAGTGTTCTGGGCAGCAGGTGAACCAATAGCACACTATGTTACACCACCACCATATTATGGAGCTGAAAGTGATCTCTTTCAAAGAGCAGTAAATGCACTTTCCCAATCATTTATGCACTGGGGATTTTTAGCTTGGGCTATTTTAGGAACATTAACAACAATTGTTTTAATGTATCTTCACTATAACCGAGGATTGCCTCTAAAGCCAAGAACTCTTTTATATCCAGTATTTGGAGAAAAAGCTATTACTGGTTGGATTGGTTCAGTTGTAGATGCATTTTGTATTATTTCAGTTGCAGCAGGAACAATTGGACCTATTGGTTTCTTAGGCTTACAGGTATCTTATGCATTAAATGCTTTATTTGAAGTACCAGATAGTTTTGTAACACAGTTTACTATAGTACTTGGAGCAATTATAATCTATACAATATCAGCACTTACTGGACTTACAAAAGGTATTCAGATTTTAAGTAGATGGAATATTGTTTTAGCAGTATTTCTAATGTTTTATATTTTTGTATTTGGACCAACTGGGTTTATTGTGGATTCATATGTTCAAGGTGTAGGTTCAGTAATACAAAACTTTGTACCAATGGCAACATATAGAGGTGATACATCATGGCTTAGTTGGTGGACAGTTTTCTTTTGGGGCTGGTTTATAGGATATGGACCAATGATGGCAATTTTTATTGCAAGAATTTCAAGGGGAAGAACAATACGAATGTTAATTTTAGCAGTAAGTATATTTGCACCACTAATTACAATGTTTTGGTTTACAATTGTAGGAGGTGCAGGATTATCATTTGAAATTACACAGCCAGGGGTTATTAGTGAAGCATTTAAAGGATTCAATTTACCTGCGTCTTTATTAGCAATAACACAATCACTTCCATTTCCATTAATAATGTCAATTTTATTCTTAGTTCTTACAACAATATTTATTGTAACTACAGGTGATTCAATGACATATACAATGAGCGTAGTTGTAAGTGGAAATACAGAGCCACATCCTTATCTTAGAATGTTTTGGGGTATTTTATTAGGATCATTAGCAATAATTCTAATTTCAATAGGTTCAGGAGGTATTTCAGCATTACAATCATTTATTGTAATAACAGCAGTACCTGTATCACTAATCTTATTACCAGCACTTTGGAATGCACCGCAAATTGCTATTAAAATGGCAGAAGAGCAAGGCTTAAGATAGTTAATATAACAAGTAAATTATTTTACTTGTTATAAAAAGTTTCAAATACCTTTACTACTTTTTCTATATCCTCTTTTGTAATATCTCTATGAATTACAACTCTTAAGTTATCATATCCACCAATTAAAATACCCTTTTTCTTTAAATAGGCTTTCAATTCATCACTATTAACAACTTCAATAAATAGCATATTCGTGTGATTTGAGATGATTTTAATATCACTTATTTTAGAGAGTTTTTTAGCTAAAAATGATGCTAAAATATGATCTTTTTCTAAATCTTTGATATTATTTTTAAGTGCATAAATTCCAGCAGCAGCTAAAATCCCACTTTGTCTTAATCCACCACCTAGCATCTTTCTATATTTTCTAGCTTTTTTGATAAACTTTTTATCTCCTATTAAAACAGATCCAGCAGGTGCGCCTAAGCCTTTTGATAGACAAACTGAAATAGAGTCAAAATATTTAGTAACCTCTTTTAATTTTAGGTTTTTAGAAACTAGTGCATTAAAAAGTCTTGCACCGTCTAAATGAAGCTTTAGTTTATGCTCTTTAGAAAAAGCAGCTGCTTTTTTAATATAGTTTATATCAAGTGCTTGACCGTGGTGCGTATTCTCTAAACAAAGAAGTTTAGTATTTGCAAAGTGATTATCTAAAGGTTTAATTTTATTTTTTACTTTTTTTAAATCTAAAGTTGCATCTTTTTCAAACTCAATTGGTTGTGGTTGTATTCCACCTAGTGTAGCAGCACCTCCTGCTTCATATTTATATAAGTGTGCATCTTGTCCACATATATATTCATCTCCCCTATCACAGTGACAAAGTAGTGCTATTAGGTTTGATTGAGTTCCTGATGGCACAAATAAAGTACTCTCTTTTTTAGAAAGTTTTGCAACTAGTTTCTCTAGTTTATTAACTGTAGGATCTTCTTTATAAACATCATCACCTAAAGGTGCATTTATCATATACTCTTTCATCTCTTTTGAGGGTTTAGTAACTGTATCGCTTCTTAAATCAATCATAATTATCCTTTAACAAAGTATTTTACACTATTATTAATTAAGACAAAATTTGTCTTGTTTTATAAGTAAAATTTATCAAAACCCATAAGAAAAAACTATAATTTTATTTTATTTTAATAAAGATTATCCTAAAGTAGATATTATCTTAAAAGAAGGAGACAAAAATGAAACTAGTATCGTCATTAGTTTTAAGTTCTGTAGTAGTTAGTAGTCTTTTAGCATCAAGTTTAGTTGATAGAGTTAAACAAAGTGGAATTGAGCCAATTCCTCAAAGTAAAGCTAAACTGTATAAAATGGTTGATAGTAAAGATAACCCAATAACAAAAAAGAAAGTAGAGTTAGGTAAGAAACTATATTTTGATCCAAGAATGTCAAAAAGTGGTTTAATTTCATGTAATACATGTCATAATCTTGCATTAGGTGGTGCAGATGGAATAAGTGCTGCAATAGGACATAGATGGACAAAAAATCCACACCATTTAAACTCTCCAACTGTATATAACTCTGCATTTTTCAAAGCTCAATTTTGGGATGGAAGAAGTCCTCACTTAGCAGATCAAGCTCAAGGTCCTGTTCAAGCTGGTCCAGAAATGGCAGCACCAGCTGAACTTGTAGAAAAAAGAATCAACTCAATTCCTGAGTATGTAAATGAGTTTAAAAATACATATGGAAGTGATGTTAAAATTGACTTTGAAACAATCACATCTACAATTGCAGTATTTGAAAAGATATTAGTAACTCCTTCAAGATTTGATGAATATATGCATGGGGATAATGATGCACTTACAAAAGCTGAAAAAGAGGGATTAAAAGTATTTATGGATAAAGGATGTGCTTCTTGTCACAATGGAGTAGCATTAGGTGGAACAATGCAACCATTTGAAGTTGCTGCAAAATATAAATTCTCTCACATAGGTGATTTTAAAGGTGATAAAAATGGTATGGTTAAAACTCCAACTTTAAGAAATATCACTGAAACAGCTCCGTATTTCCATAATGGTCAAGTTTGGTCGTTAAATGAAGCAGTAAAAGAGATGGGTTCAACTCAATTAGGTATAAAAATATCTGATAGTGATGCAGAAAAAATTGTAACTTTCTTAGCTTCTTTAGAGGGTGAAAAACCAGAAATTGTTTATCCACAATTACCTGCTTCAACTTCTAAAACTCCAAAGCCATCTGCTGATTAGTAGGATATATCTTTAGGGCTTCCCTAGAGATATGGCAGTAGTTTCTCTACACATAATCCCATTGCGCAAGACTCATAACCTTTTACACTTTTTATATATGGTTTACAAAAGCCTTCAACCATAATAGCACCTGCTTTTCCAAAGCATTCACCTGATTTAATATATTCGTTCATATGATTTTTATCAAACTCTTTAAACTCATAAGTAGTAATACTTATATCAACAAGTTCTAGTTTTTTAGACTTGTAAATCATACAAGTAATAACTGAAGTTCTATTTTTACTTTGAAGTTCAAGCATTTTTCTTGCATCATCTTCATCTTTTGCTTTTCTTAGTAGTTGGTTATTTGCTGTTACAACTGAGTCTGCAACTAACAAGGGCATATCATCAATACCATATCTCTTATATAGTTCATCAAATTTACCTTTAGTCGCTTCATAACAAAAAGATTTTGGATCTTGTGTTGTTATTGAATCCTCATCAAATTTACCTCCATTTTGAATAAAGTCAATATTGAATTTATTTAGTAAAAGTGCTCTTGTTTGTGAGTTTGAACCTAATCGAATCAAAATATACCTTTTTTATTTGAATTATACTCTATTTGTATATAATAAGTTTTTAAAATATTGTCTAAATAGGATATAAAATGAATATTGTAATTATAGGACCTGGTGGTATAGGTGGCTTTTATGGAATGATTTTACATAGTGTAGGATGTGATGTAAAGTTTGTAGCAAGAGGTGAGACTTTAAATTATCTAAAAAACAATAGTATGAAAGTTACCCATACAGATTATGAAATTGAAGCTAAAATTGATACTTATGATATAAAAGAGTTTACAAGTAAATATAATCCAAATGATATAGATGCAGTTTTTATTGCTACAAAATCAATGAGTACAAAGAGTATAACAAAACAGTTAGCCTCTTGGGCAAGTAATTGTGATAAGCCTCCATATTATATCTCTTTGCAAAATGGAGTAGAGAATGAAGATATTATGGAAGAGTACTATAATAAAGATTTTGTAATAGGTGGTCTTACTAGATTAATTGTTTCTCATACTTTAAAATTAGGTCATGTTCACTGTGAGGGTGAAGTTCAAACCTTAATAGGAGCAGTTAATAAAAGTGAGAATAGTAGTGAATTTCTAAATAAATTGAAATTTATACTAGATAAAACATCTACAACAACTATTTTATGTGAAGATATTAGAAAAGAGCTATGGAATAAACTTATAATAAATAATGGAGTAAATGCGATTTGTGCATTACTTGAAGAAGAATCAGGAACACTTCTACAAAATCAAAAAACCTCTAAAATCATTCTTAATCTTATGAAGGAAGCTGCACTTGCATCAAATGCAGTTGGAATCAATCTAACACAAGAAGATGCAGTAAAAATGTATGAATTAATGAAAAGCTTTCAATCAGTTAAACCTTCAATGTGGGTAGACAAAGAGAATAATAGAGATTTAGAACTTGATGATATATGTGGAGTAGTAATAAAAAACTGTGAAAAACAAGGTGTTGATGCCCCTTATACAAGAGCTATCTCAACAGCCTTGGAGTTTTCATATAGTAAAATAAGAAATGATAAATAATATTATAAAATTAAATTTCTTTTAAGAAACTAGGTATATACTAAAACCCTTTTCAAATACAAATTCATATAAAAGAAGTGATTATGCAATATTATATATTTTTAGTTTTGGCCGTTTTATTTTGGTCAGGAAATTTTGTTTTTGGTAGATTAGTATCCACGAGTGTTGAACCTCTTCAATTATCATTTTTTAGATGGTTCTTTGTAGTAATTTTATTGGCACCTTATTTGATTTTTAACTATAAAAGAATTATCTCTATTTTTAAAAAAGATTATCTTATTCTAATAGTTTTAGGTTCGCTTGGAATAGCTGGTTTTAATACATTTTTATACTTTGGTTTAGAAACAACTGAGGCAATTAATGCACTGCTTATAAACTCTTTTATTCCTATTATGATTGTTGTCTTCTCTTCAATCATCTTAAAAGAAAGAGTTACAAAAATACAGCTTCTTGGTATTTTAGTATCAACTTTAGGAGTTGCTTTTTTAATTACAAAAGGTGAGTTACAGTATCTACTAGCTTTAGAGTTTTCAAAAGGTGATTTATGGATATTAACAGCTGGTCTATGTTGGTCATTTTATTCTATATTTTTAAAGTTTAAACCCAAAGAGATAGTACCTTTTGATTTTTTAAGTATTACAACTTTTATTGGTGTTATTATCCTTTCAATCGCATTTTTTAACAAAGGTTATAGTTTTAATTTAGACTTTGTAAGTAGTGATGAGGTTTTATATTCGTTGATTTATATAATTATTTTTCCCTCAATCCTATCTTTTTATTTTTGGAATACTGCAACAGTTGAAGTTGGTGCAAATAAAGCAGGACAGTTTGCACACTTGATGCCTATATTTGGTTCAGTACTAGCTTATATATTCTTAGATGAAAGATTACAGACTTATCATTTAATAGGTGCTATTTTTATTGCAACAGGTATTTATTTATCTATTTTCTATAAAAAAAGAGTCAAATGAGTGAAAATAGTAAAAAGATAAGTTCTATACTTATTTTCATATCATTTTTACTATCTTTATACTCATACTTTATAAATGAAGAGTATAAAGTAGTTGCTAGTATATTTATTTGGATCTCATTTTTTATATCTTTTAAAGAGTTATCAAATAAAAGGTTAGTTTTGATTTTAGCTTTTCTGGCAGCTATTATTTTTCTTATTTCATATTATAACTCATATACAATAGACTATGAAAGATTAATTAGTGTAAACCAATATCTTTTAACTTTATTAATAGCAGTTAGTTTTTTAAGACTTATAGCAACACCTAAAAAGCAAGTTGGTGCAAAACTTCCTAAAGGGAAAAGTTCTTTTCTAAAAACATATTTTAAGGTTCATCTTTTTGGTTCTATCATAAATATGTCATCTTTACTTATAGTTGCTGATAAGATGTATAAAAAAAGTAGGTTAGATGATTTACAGCTTATACTTCTTACAAGAGCTTTTTCAACTGATGCCTTGTGGTCTATGTTTTTTGTAGCCTTTGCAGCGACAATAACTTATGCACCAAATTTAGAAGAAGAAATTGTTATAGTAAATGGTTTGGTTATTGCATTTTTTGCATTTATAATTACATATTTTGAGGTCATAAGAGATAAAAAGTTTGATTTAGATAGTTTCAAAGGTTACCCTTTATCTTTAAGTAGTTTAATTCTTCCAATGTGTTTAGCAATTATGGTTTTAATAGCAAAGTATTTTAATAGTGATTTAAAGGTTATTTTACTTATCTCTTTATTTTCATTTATATTAACTTCAATAGTACTGTTATTTAAAGAGAGAAGAAAATCAATTGTTATCATGAAAGGTTTTATATTAGATAATTTAGTAAATATGAAAAATGAGATTGCACTTTTTTTAGTTGCAGGTGTTTTTGGTGTATTAGTAGGGACACTTTTAGTAGGTTTAGAGATTAAAGTACCATTTAAAGAGTTTGATGTTTTTTGGGCTTCTGTATTGTTGGCTTTTTTTGTTATTCTTTCATTTATTGGAGTTCATCCTGTTATAACAATAGCTGCAATAGGTGATTTCCTTTCAGGTACAAATCACACAGTTTTAGCAGTTGTTTTTCTAATTTCTTGGGCAATAACAGTTGCAACCTCACCTTTTAGTGGGCTTAATCTTACTATGGTTTCAAGATATAAGATTGATACTCTTAAAATATTTAAGTTAAATATTTATTATTCTATAAAGATATATATTATTTCAGTTTTTTGTCTTTATATTTTATTAAATTTCATAAAATTGTAAGAAAATCATACAATTATCATAACATTCCATTACAATTTGATACACTAAAAAGGTAGATGCATTCTCATTTGTATCCTTTCTGCTTCCTAAATTATAAATTTTATGTATCTACCTTCTTATGACTTAAATACATTAGCCCTACAAAATCAGAAATTAAATATAAAATTTGTGCTAAGTTAAAAGTTAAACTCATTTCTCCTAAAACGAAAACTAAGGGCTTTTGTATTTTTAAAAAATCACTCTTTTAGCTTTCCAATAATGTTTTTTAAAATATGAATTATTTAGTTTAGAAATAGTAACACCCTTACTACTAGAAGCGTGCATAAATCTTCCATTATTTAGATATATACCAACATGTCGACTATCATAGCCTGTTTTAAAAAATACTATGTCTGCTAATTGAAGTTCGCTTTTTTTGATATCACGTCCAATAAATACTTGTCTTTTAGTAGTTCTTGGCATTTTAATATTGAAGCTTTTCAAGTAAGCTTTTTGTACAAAAGCAGAGCAGTCAATTCCACTTTTTGAGTTACCACCAAATTTATATCTTACTCCCTCATACTCTTTATAGAAGTTATTAAGTTTTGATTTTACTGTAAATAGTGTCTTTTGTAATGAGGCACTTTGTATTTGAGGTTCTACATTTATATTTGCATTTACTTTTGAGCAACCAGAAAACAGAATTATTGTAAAAAGAATAAGAATGGTTTTAAAATACATAAAATGCCTTTATTTAGTTATTTATTAGAAAATAATCACAAAAATGATATAGTATATATACTATAGCATTAAGGTTACTTTTGAAAAGATTAAATTTACTTATTATTGTTTATTGTATTATAGTTGTTTTATCAGTTATGTATGCTACACAACCTCTACAACCTTTATTAGCTAAAAAATTTGAAGTTTCAGTTACTCAAGCATCTTGGTTTACAGCAGTTATTATGCTTTTTTTAGCAATATCTCCAATTGTTTATGGATATATTTTAGAAAAAGTATGTGCAAAGAAGATGCTTTTTAACTCTTCTTTGATTCTACTAATAACAAATATTTTTTTAGCAGAGGTTTCAAGTTATAAGCTTTTTTTATTTTTTAGAGTTTGTGAAGCATTAGTCGTACCTGCCATATTAACAGCACTTATGAGTATATTAGCAAATATTGATAAAGAGAATGTGAAATACAATATGGCTATTTATGTTGCTGCTACAGTCTTTGGTGGTTTAGTTGGAAGAATATTTTCAGGGGCTATTGCTACTACTTTTTCTTATGAGTATGTATTTTATAGTCTATCTATAGCAATTTTTATTTCACTATTTTTTGTTAGAAAGTTAAACTTTGAAGGAGAAGCAAACTTATCAAAGCCTGCTATAAGTGATATTGTAAATATAGTAAAAGATAAAAGATTTTTTGTGGTCTATTTACTAATGTTTTGTATCTTTTTTGTTTTTGCAGGAGTTTTAAATGTATTGCCATTTAGATTAAAAGATATTAGTAGTTCAATAAATGAGTTTCAAATAAGCCTTTTATATTTAGGTTATGGAATAGGCGTAGTTGTATCATTGATGTCTAAAAGACTTGTAGCAAAGTTAAGAGGTGAGTTAAATACTATACTATTTGGTATTTTAATTTTCCTGTTTGTTACACTTTTTTTAATTGTAGAAAGTATTATACTTCTTTTCTTGTTGTTGTTTGTTTTTTGTCTTGGAATGTTTACAGTTCATAGTGTTAGCACTGGACTTGCAAACTCAATGAAAAAAGAGCAAAAGTCATTAACTTCAGGGATGTATCTTACATTTTACTATTTAGGTGGTGCTTTGGGTTCTTTTATCCCTTCAATTATTTATGATAAGTATGGATGGAATGTTATGATTTACTCATTGATGTTAATCTTAATGTTTATTTTAGTGTTAGTTTATAAAAACAGAATGATTTTTAAATAAGGAAAATGTATGTCAAATAAAGCAATTTATATATTAGGTATATCTATTTTTTTAGGACTAAGTTCACTTGGATATTTTTTAGTTCAAGGAGTCGAAAAGTATAAAAAGTATGATAGGGTAGTTACTGTAAAAGGGTTATCTCAAAAAGAGTATAAAGCAAATATAGTATCATGGCCTATAAAATTTGTAGTTTCAAAAAATGATTTATCAAAATTGCACAAAAAACTAGATGAAAATACAAATGAGATAATCAAATTCTTAAAAGAAAAAGGTATTGAAGAAGAAGAGATTTCAATTTATGCACCCTCAATCACAGATAAGTTTGCAAGAAACTATGGTAACAACAACATAAAGTATAGATATTTTGCAACTCAAAGAGTTACTGTATACTCTAAGAATGTAGATAAAGTAAGGGATACAATTTCTAGCTTTAAAGAACTTTCAAAGAAAAATATTATATTTGATGTAAATAGTTTTGATACAAAAATCCAATACTATTTTACAAGGTTAAATGATATTAAGCCAAAAATGATTGAAGAGGCAACAAAAAAAGCTAGAGAAGTAGCACTAAAGTTTGCAGAGGATTCAAATAGTAAATTAGGAAAGATTAAAAGTGCAAGACAAGGACAGTTTTCTATAGGAAATAGAGATAGAAATACTCCATACATTAAAAAAGTAAGAGTGGTTTCAACTGTAAAGTACTATTTAAATGATTAAAAAAGTATATTAAGAGGACTAAAATCCTCTTAATGTAACTCCAAAGTAAATAGCTATAATTCCTAAGACAATATTAATAGGAATAAAGTATTTAGCTATTGGAACTAAATGATTTTTAGCAGTAGGTAAATCCCCGTTATTGAAAGCTTTTGCAGCCTTATTTCTTTTTATATAAATAAAAATAAAGATTAGAGTCATTATAGTCCATATAATCTCTTTTAATATTACAAAACTATATAGATCTGTACCCTTAAATCCTAAAGCTATAATCATAATAATTGCAGTAAGAAGAAGGATTAATATGGCTGGGATTACCATATTAAAAAATCTTCTTAGAGTCTCTAAAGTTCTACCTAGCTTTATTTTAGGATCATCAAGCTCTTGCATTGAGTAGTGAACTGCAAATCTAATTGCTAGCATTCCACCTACCCAAAGAACAGCACTAATAACATGTAAAAAAACTATCAGTGATGAAAAGTTTTCAAACAATGAAGTCATTATAAACTCCTATAAATTCTCTTTTACATACTCTAAAGAGGCAACTTTTGCATCTTGTATTTTTGATACATCTTTACCACCAGCTTGAGCGAAATCAGGTCTTCCACCTCCGCCTCCACCAACAATTGGAGCGATATTCTTAATCCAATCACCAGCTTTGATATTTGTATTTTTACTACCAGCTACAATCATTACTTTCTCACCTTTTGGTTGAAGTAACATAATTGCTAATTTTTCATTTGCATTTTTCATATCATCAACAATCTTTTTAATATCACCAGTTTTTACAACATCAACAACTACTTTTGTATCACCAACCATCTCTTCACTAATAGGTGCTTGAGTTTGACTTTGAGCCTCTTCTACCTCTTTTTTAAGGTCTTTTATTTGATCTTTTAGCTTTTTGATACCTGTAATTACATCATTGTTTTTAACTTCAGCTTGAACCTCTTCAAACTTTTTCATAAAAGATTTTGCATAAGTAATTGCTGCATTTCCACATACTGCTTCAATTCTTCTAACACCCGCACTTACACCTGACTCTTTTACAATATAAAATGAACCAATATCACTACTATTTCTTACGTGAGTTCCCCCACAAAATTCAACAGAGAAGTCTTCAAAGCTTACAACTCTTACCGTATCACCATATTTTTCACCAAACATAGCAATAGCACCTTTTTCTTTAGCCTCTTCTATAGGTAACTCTTCAACATTTCCTTTTAGTCTTCTAGAAATCATAGAGTTTACTAAATCTTCAACTTCATCAATTTGCTCACTTGTCATAGCTTTAGGATATGTAAAATCAAATCTTAGTTTTAAGTCATCATTATATGAACCAGCTTGTGCAACTGTTTCACCTAAAACCATCTTTAAAGCACTTTGTAAAAGGTGAGTAGCACTATGATGCTTAGCAACTTCATATCTGTTTACAACTACAGCTTCAACCTCTTCACCTACATTTATATCTGTTTTTTCAACTTTCACTTTAGATAGATTTAACCCATGGAACTTAGCTGTTTGCTCAACTATAGCAATATGTTCATTATCTTCTAATGCACCAATATCACCATTTTGTCCACCAGAAGTTGCATAAAATGGAGTTTTATCTAGCATAACCCATCCAGATTGATTTTTCTTTAAAGAAGATACCTCTTTGTATTCATCATTTAATATAGCTACTATTTTACTCTTGTAGTTTGTATGTTCATATCCTACAAATTCATTTTCTCCATACTTTTCTAAAAGCAGTTTAAAGTCACCTTGTGTAGCTAAATCACCACTACCTTTCCAGTTTGCTTTAGCTTTAGCTTTTTGTTCTGCCATAAGTGCATCAAACTTTTCACTATCTACTTTCAATCCTTTATCTCTTAACATATCTTCTGTCAAATCTAAAGGGAAACCTTTTTCATCATAAAGTTTAAATGCAATTTCTCCTGAGAATACATTTTTTGTATTTTTTAACTCTTCTTCAAAAAGAGTCATCCCTGAATCAATTGTTTTAAAGAATCTAGCCTCTTCTAAAGTTAATTGCTCTTTTATATACTCTTTTTGATCTACTAAATCAGTATAATGTCCACCCATTATTTCACAAAGCGTATCAAAAAGTTTAGCCATAAATGGTTCTCTTAATCCAAGTAAATAACCATGTCTAACTGCTCTTCTTAGTATTCTTCTATTTACATAAGGTCTTCCCTCATTACCAAATAAAATACCTTGAGATAACATAAATGAAGCTGCTCTTAGATGATCTGCAATAACTCTATAAGAACCTATATTTTCATTTGTAGCTTTTTTATTAACTAACTCTTCAAGTTTTTTAATAATTGGTTGGAAATTTGAAGTATCAAAGTTATTGAAAACTCCCTCTTTTATTGCAATAACTCTTTCTAGTCCCATTCCTGTATCAATTGATGGCTTTGGTAGAGGGTTTAGGTTTCCTTTGTCATCTCTTTCATATTGCATAAATACAAGGTTCCAAATCTCTAAAAATCTATCACCTTCACCACCTAAATAGTCCTCTTCACTATTAAAGTGTTCTTCACCTTGATCATAGAAGATTTCACTACAAGGACCACAAGCACCTGTATCACCCATTGACCAGAAGTTATCTTTATCACCAAATCTTTTTATTCTTGATGAATCTATATGTTGTTTCCATAATTCATAAGCTTCATCATCTGTTTCATGAATAGTAACCCATAATTTATCAACAGGAAGTGCAAGGTTTACAGTAATAAACTCCCATGCATAAGCAATAGCATCTTTTTTAAAGTAATCACCAAATGAAAAGTTACCTAACATCTCAAATAAAGTATGATGTCTAGCAGTGTAACCAACATTTTCTAAGTCATTATGTTTCCCTCCAGCTCTTATACATAATTGACAAGATGTTGCAGTAGGGTTTGCAGGAGTTGGAACTGCACCAGTAAATATATCTTTAAATTGTACCATACCAGCATTTGTAAACATAAGTGTTGGGTCATCTGGTACTAGAGGCATTGAAGAAATTACCTCATGTCCTTTACTCTTAAAAAAATCTAAATACTCTTTTCTAATATCCATTAAACTATCCATTTCTAAATTTAAATCTTAGATATTTTAACTAAAAAGAGATTTAGAGAAGATTAGTATTAAATCTATTGATATAAAACTAATTTTAAGTTTACATAGGTTAAACTAAATAAGTTTAATTTATATTATTTTAATAAAGAGAACTAAAATCTAATAATAAGGAAATAAAATGGGTAAATATATTGAATTAACTCCTGCGAATTTCGAAGAAGTTACAAAAAGTGGTGTGTCACTAGTAGATTTCTGGGCTCCTTGGTGTGGACCTTGTAGAATGATTGCTCCAGTAATCGAAGAGTTAGCTGAAGAGTTTGATGGAAAAGCTAATATCTGTAAAGTAAATACTGATGAAGAACAAGATTTAGCAGTAAAATATGGAATTAGATCTATTCCAACTATTATCTTCATGAAAGATGGTGAAGTTGTTGATCAAATGGTTGGTGCTTCTTCTAAACAAGCTTTAGCAGACAAGATTAATTCATTTTTATAATATTGAAATAAATACAAACAATTATACATAAACCTCAAAGGGGAAAAGAGAGCTCACTCTTTTCCCCTTTTTTTATTCCAAAATATTTCGCTTACTTTCTCAATGTCATATTAAAGTCACTTTGAAAATTTAAGATATAACAATTAATAAGTCAAGGAGACGTCATGTCAAGTACAAATGTATGGAAAATGGCATTGCCAGTTATTGTCGCTGTGGTTGTTGCACTATTTCCAACACCAGAGGGATTAAGTGTAAATGCTCATTACTTTTTTGCAGTGTTTATAGGAGTGATAGTTGGATTGATTTTAGAACCAATTCCAGCTGCATTAATTGGACTAACAGGGGT
>JASMTK010000079.1:0-5147 GCA_041694355.1 Arcobacteraceae bacterium
AAAAAATATAGCACTATGTTATTTATACTGTTATAATTTTTAATTAAATTTTTCATATTTTGTTCAAAAAATACATAAGTGTTAAAAGAAATTAGATTTGTTTTAGACAAAATGAGATAAACTTTTTAAACTGAATAGATATTCATAAAAAAGAGTATAAAGGAAAAAATATGTGTACAGATTGCGGATGCTCAATTACAGATCATCATCACCACGAACATTCACATGATGAGAGTGCAAGTCATCAAGCAGCCCATGAGACATTACATCATAATCCACAATTAAATGATAGTAAAACAGTATCAGTTATAAAAAAGATTTTAGATAAAAATGACCATGAGGCAGCTCACAACAGAGCCCATTTTGATAAGCAAGGTGTTTTAGGAATAAATCTTATGAGTAGTCCAGGAAGTGGTAAAACTACACTTTTAGAACACCTTATTGATTATGCTGACTTTAAGTATGGAGTTGTAGAGGGCGACTTAGAGACAAATAGAGATGCCAATAGACTAAAAGCAAAAGATATTCAAGCTGTTCAAATTCAAACAGGTAGTGCCTGTCACTTAGATGCATTTATGGTGCATAAAGGTTTACATGATATGCCTTTAGATGATTTAGATGTTTGTTTTGTAGAAAATGTAGGAAATTTAGTTTGTCCAGCTTCTTATGATGTGGGAACTCACTTAAATATTGTTTTAGTTTCAGTTCCTGAGGGAGAGGATAAGATAGAGAAGTATCCAGTAATATTTAGAAGTGCTGATTTGATTTTGATAACAAAAACAGATTTATTACCTCATTTTGAATATGATATTCAAAAAGAGAAAGAGAGTGCTAGAAAACTAAAACCAAATGTTGATATTTTAGAAGTTAATATCAATGATAAAAAGTCAATTCAAAATGTTGTTGATTGGATTGAATTTAAAAGAAAGATGAGATAGGAATATGTGTTTATCAATACCATCAAAAGTAAAAAGTATAGATGAGGAGAGTAACACTTGTGTAGTTGATACTATGGGTGTTGAAAGAGGTGCTTCTTTAGACTTAATAGACCAACCAGTTGAAGTTGGTGATTATGTACTATTACATATTGGTTTTGCAATGAACAAAATTGATGAAGAGGATGCCTTAGAGTCCTTGAAAGTCTATCAAGAGATAATTGATAAGATGGAGGAAGAGGATAGACTTGCAGCTATAGCTGAGTCTGAAAACTGTCCAAACAGGTAATATTATGGAAAAAGAATTAGAACTACAAGATTTATATGATGGTTTTAGAAACCCTGAGGTTATAAAAGCATATGCTAAAATAATAGATGAGGATGCTAAGAAGTTAGGTAAAACAATAAATATCATGGAAGTGTGTGGTGGACATACTCATACAATTATGAAGTATGGTATTCCTCAACTATTACCTGAAAATATAAACTTTATTCACGGACCAGGTTGTCCTGTTTGTATTATGCCAAAAGAGAGAATTGATAGTGCATATATTTTATCACTTCAAGATGATGTTATTTTAGTTACTTTAGGTGATATGATAAAAGTTCCAGGAAGTAAAGGAAGCTTGCAAGATGCAAGAAGTAAAGGGGCTGATGTAAGATTTGTTTACTCACCTATGGATTGTATTAAAATTGCACTTGAAAATCCAACTAAAAAGATAATCTTTTTTGCCATAGGATTTGAGACAACAACTCCTATGACTTGTTCATTAATAGAGTCTGCAATAAAACAAGAGATAGAAAATCTATTTTTTCATATTAATCACGTAACAGTTCCAGAGGTTATGAAAGAGCTTATAGATAGCAGAGATGAACATATAGATTCATATAACAATAGAATTGATGCCTTTTTAGGACCATCTCATGTCTCTGTTATAAGTGGTTCAAAGATTTATGAGCAGTTTCCAAAAGAGTATAAAAGACCTGTTGTAGTTGCAGGATTTGAACCAGTTGATGTGATGCAGTCAATTTCTATGATTTTAAAACAGTTTATTGAAAATAGATGTGAATTAGAAATTGAGTATAAAAGACTTGTGACTTATGATGGAAACAAAAGAGCTCAAGAGATGATAGAAAAGTATTTCGATAAGGTTATGTTCAAATGGAGAGGGTTGGGAAATATACCTTCAAGTGGATTAGAGCTTAAAGATGAGTATTCAAAATATAATGCAAAAGTAATATATAAAGATGTACTACCAATGCAAGAGATAGAGGACCATAAGTTATGTATTTGTGGTGATATTTTAAGAGGTATTGCTAATCCTCCTGATTGTACAGTATTTGGAACTGCTTGTAAGCCAACAAAACCTATTGGTTCTTGTATGGTAAGTAGTGAGGGTGCTTGTGCTGCTTATTACAAATATGGAAACCTACTAAAATAAGGAAGAAAATGAAAACAGTAACTTTAGCTCATGGAAATGGTGGAGCAGAAAATCAAGAGTTGATTTCAAAGGTTTTTTATAGAGCATTTAAAAATGACATTTTAAATAAAAGTGAAGATGCAGCAATTATTCAAGATGGTTCTTTAGCATTTACAACTGACTCCTTTACAGTAAGTCCTTTGTTTTTCAATGGTGCAGATATTGGAAAGCTAGCAGTTTGTGGTACTTGTAATGATTTAGCTATGATGGGTGCAAAACCTAAATACTTAACTTGTTCTGTTATTATTGAAGAGGGTTTTGAGATAAAAAATCTAGAAAAAATTGTAAAATCAATGAAAGAAGAGTTGATCAAAAACGATGCTATTGTTGTAAGTGGTGATACAAAAGTAGTACCAAAAGGAAGTGTTGATAAGATATTTATAAATACTACAGGAATTGGTGAGATTGTTCAAAAAGATATTAGTTCAAACTCAGTGTCTGAAGATGATGTAATTATTGTAAGTAGAGATGTGGGTGCTCATGGGGCTACAATTTTTGCAGCAAGAGAGGGCATGGATATTTCAACCTCATTACAAAGTGATTGTGCTTCATTATGGACACAAGTAAAAGCTTTAATTGATTCAGGAATCAAAATAACAGCATTAAGAGATGCCACAAGAGGTGGAATTAGTGCTGTATTAAATGAGTGGGCAAACCAATCTAATGTATGTATTGAAGTTCAAGAGGATAAAGTGCCTGTATCAAATGAGGTAAAAGGTATTTGTGAGTTATTAGGCTTTGAAGCTATGAGTTTAGCAAATGAAGGTACTTTTGTACTTGCAATAAATAAAAATGAGGCTAATAAAGCTTTAGAGGTATTAAAGCAGTTTGATAACTCATCAAATGCAGCAATTATCGCTGAGGTTTCGCAAGCTTATGAAAAGAGAGTTGTTCTTCATAGTGCATGGGGAACAAAAAGATTTTTAGAGTTACCAACTGGTGAGTTACTACCAAGAATTTGTTAGTGGTTTTATATGAGGATACTTTTAATAATATCAAGTTTCAACTCTTTATCTCAAAGTGTTTTTTGTAAGTTAAGAGAACTAAATCACCAAGTGAGTGTAAAGTTTGCTATTTCAAAGAAGCTTATGATACAAGAGGTAGAAGCAGTTCAACCAGATATTGTTTTCTCTCCTTTTTTAAAAGAGTATTTACCCTCTGAAATTTTTGAAAACTACGATAGTTTTATACTACATCCTGGTATCATTGGAGATAGAGGTCATAACTCCCTTGATTATGCTATAAATAATGAAGTATCAAAATGGGGTGTAGTAATACTTAAAGCTAATAAAGAGCTTGATGCAGGGGATATATATGCACAAACTTTATTTGATATGAGAGTTGCTAGTAAAGCCAGTCTTTATAGAAATGAAGTAAATAAAGCTACACTAAAAGCTTTAGAGCTGTTTTTAGAAAACTATCAAGATAAAAACTTTATACCTACAAAACAGATATTGAATGATATTCATAAACCAATTACTATGAAGAAAAGAGTAATTGATTGGCAAAATGACACAACCTCTTTAATAATCAAAAAAATTAATATGTCTGATTCATACCCAGGAGTAAAAGATAATATTTTAGGAATTGAGTGTTATTTATATGGTGCTAGTTATGAACAGAGTTTTAAAGGTAAACCCAAAGAGGTTTTAGCTAAAAGAGATGGTGCTATTTGTTTAGGAACAATAGATGGTGCTATATGGATTTCTCATATTAAAGAGGTTAATTCATTTAAACTTCCTGCAACTTATGTATTAAAAGATAGGATAAAAGGTATAAAAGAGCATAGATTACCACTAATAGTTGATAAAAACATCCAAACATATCATGAACTTTCAATAATAGAAGATGATAGTATTGTCTACTTATATTTTAACTTCTATAATGGAGCGATGAGTTCCTCACAGGCTATTAGATTAAAGTATGCAATTGATTATCTAAAAGAAGAGTATAAGATTTTAGTACTTATGGGAGGGGATGATTTCTTTTGTAATGGAATTCATTTAAATATCTTAGAAGATAGTAAAAAGCAAGGGGAAGATGGATGGAGTAATATCAATGCTATTAATGACGTGATTAAATCTGTACTTGATAGTAGTGATATTATAACTATTGCATCTTTTGGAAAAAATGCAGGTGCAGGAGGAGTTTTCTTAGGGCTTGCTTGTGATTATGTAGTTGGATGTGATGGGGTGGTTCTGAATCCACACTATAAAACTATAGGTTTATCAGGAAGCGAATATCATACTTATACCTTGCCCAAAAGAGTAGGAGTGCAAAAAGCTAAAAGTTTATTAGATAATTGTTTACCTATTAATACAAGTGAAGCTAAAGCTATTGGTATGATTGATGAGGTATTTGACTCAAATAACTACTTTGATTCACTTCAAGCTTTTGCTAAATCTTTTTTACAAGATGAAATATATGATAAGTTAATCGATAAGAAAAAAGATGATTTTTATGATAATGAAGAGTTGATGGAGAGTAGAAAGCAAGAAGAATTAGCTTTAATGTATGATGAATTTTGGAAAGAAGACTCATCTTTTCATTTATTACGTCATAACTTTGTAAATAAAATAAAACCAAAAAATACACCAAAAAGATTAAAGGATTTATAAATGCATGAGTATAGTATAGTTCAGTCATTACTAGAGTCTTGTGAAGAGCATGCAAAACAAAATGAGGCAAGTGAAATTACAAAAGTTGTAGTAAAAATAGGTGTTTTATCAGG
>JASMTK010000080.1:0-7105 GCA_041694355.1 Arcobacteraceae bacterium
ATCATCACCATTGAAAAACAACATCCAGTTATCAACCATATATTTATAAGTGTTCCAAAAAAGTTTTCTACTTCTAATATATCTTCTTTCTATATCATTTTTAGGTACATTATGACCACCATTTAAAACTCTATTTTGCACTCTATATATATTCTCTTCTTGAGTTTCTAAAAAAAGATAAATAAGTACTATTTTAAACTTTTTCTCTTTAGCTTTTATTATAACATCTTTTAAATACTTACCTGATAGTGTTGACTCTATCATAAAAGATTTATCATCATTTAAGTTAACCTCAAGTTGTCTGAAAAACTCTTTACCAGCTTTTACTTTATACCTTGTGATATCATCTGGATCATAAGATTTAGCTATTTCATCAGCATTTATGAAGTGAATCTTATTTATTGCTGTATAACTTAATGCAAAAGTAGTTTTTCCGCTACCGTTTGCACCAGCTATAATATAAAAAGTTTTTTCACCAGTCATCGCTTAACTATATCCTTTTGAGTTTTTACTTTGCTCATACTCTTCAAGCTCTCTTTGAAGTTCATCATACTCTTTTTTCTTTCTTTGGATGAAGTTTTGAGTTAGATCTACTTTTTCTTGGAAGCCTTGCTTTGTAAGTAAGTATTTGTATTGATTTTTTTGTTTGTTTTGATAAAAGTTTTCTGCTTTTACTAATCCCTTGTCAATAAGTGCTTTTAGTACATAGTTTACTTTCCCTACACTTACTTCAAGCTCTTTAGCAAGTGATTTTTGACTAGGTGTTTTCTCTATATTTCTTAAGATATTTAGTACTAGTTCTTTATCTTGCAAGTTTATAATCCCTTTTATCATTCAGTTTTTGAATTTTACCACTTTGGTTCTTAGAAATTAATTATATTGTTATGCTCTACTCTTTAAATTTTTATATATCTTTCACATGTTCGTAAAGGTACATTTACAGCTTCACTTATATGAGGTAGTTTTTCACGCATATATTTTTCTTTTATAATTTTTCTTATTATGAGTATAATGATTTCTAAAGTATTTGTCAATATAAGATTGCCTGGAACAAGTTCCAGGTTCCGAGGGTGTTTGGAACCCGGAAGTTCTTCCGGGCTTTGTTTTGGAAGCGCGAACTTGTTCGGGCCTATTGTGGTAGTGCAAAGTTTTACTTTAGCCTGGAACAAGTTCCAGGTTCCTGATGTTTTGGAACCCGGAAGTTCTTCCGGGCAAATGATGGTACAAAGTGTTAATATTTTGAATATACTCTTTCAAAATCATCTAATCCCGCTTTTATAGGATTATTCATTATATATTCATAAACTAAATCATAATGTTTTTGACCTCTAATCAACTTATCAAAATAACTTTCATGCCAAAACTTACCACTTATGTTTAAACTTTTGTTTAATTCTATTGCACTTTTTGCTTTTATAAATTTCATTATTTTTGATAGCTCTTCTTTTTGCTTTAGTAAGATATGTACATGATTTGGCATAATAGCTAAAGCATCTATTTCATACATCCAGTTATTTTTTGAAAGTATTATATCTTTTAGTATTTTGATATTCTTATCATATAGATATGCTCCATTTTTTGAGTTATCAAGATACTTATCAATTTTGTATTGTTTTATTTTTGTTTCTAATCCTTTGTCATTTTGTATTTTTGCTATATATTCGTCAACACTGTCTTTAGTACGAAATGTTATAAACTGGTAGTGTTCATCTAAACTTATATGAGGTAGTTTTTCACGCATATATTTTTCTTTTATAATTTTTTTATTATTTCTAAAGTATTTGTCAATATAAGATTGCCTGGAACAAGTTCCAGGTTCCGAGGGTGTTTGGAACCCGGAAGTTCTTCCGGGCTTTTTTGGAAGCGCGAACTTATTCGGGCCTATTTCGGAACCCGGAAGTTCTTCCGGGCTTTTGTGGGAGTGTGAAGTTTTACTTTAGCCTGGAACAAGTTCCAGGTTCCGGGAGGTTTTTAGCTAGATGAAACCCTATAAATCCTGCTCTTCCTGTTACAAGTATCTTCAAATCTTTTTCCTTCTATAATCTACTGCACAGCTTAAAACTCTTCTTATAATTACTTCACTTTCTTGCACCGTATAAAATATTAGATACGCATCTACAATATACACTCTACAATCTTGATATACTTTTTTATGCTTACACTCTATCCCAATATATGGTGAAGATTTAAGTATTTCTATTTTTGATTTCAAAAAATCTGCATAAGCCAATGCTCTGCTAATACTGTCTTTTGAGATATATTCAATGATAGCATCCAAATCAAGTATTGATTTTTCTGAATATTTAATTTGCATATTTCGCTTTAATTTCTGCAAATATCTCATCATGTGATTTATCACTTACACCAGACTTCATACCAATTTCAATTTCATCATTTAAGTGTGATAAATCATCTGTATCTATTCTTGGCATTATTACTACTTCAACATCTTCATAATCAAAATAATCAGGCAATTTTATATTTAACATATGATTATTAACTTTTGCGAACTCTCTGATTACTGTCATTTTCTATCCTTTTTGTTCTTATTTTACCAAAACTACTCATAATAAAACTCATGATTTGATAACCCGAATAATTCCATACCAAATTAGACAATAAGCCAACTTACTCTATAATTTGGTACTTTAAAGCGAAAAAGCCACACCCCAAATTTTCACCTAACGGGGTGCGACTTTTTCAACTATGGATAGAGATTATGCCTCAAACAATATTAAATTTCAACATAAGCTTAAAAAGAGACGACAGGATACTATTGTCTAAAAGTTAGAAATTTACCAATTTTTAGACAAAAAATGCCACAAATTTGGAGTAAAATCTTGTAGGGACTAAAATTATAGCCTTTGAGGTGCATCTTGACTTTAAAAAATCAGTTTTTTTAGTAGTTTATGAGTGTGTCTTGAAGTATGGATTTATTTGGGATTAATTATATTGTTATCTTCAGTATCAAAGTTAATCCCAACTAAATAGATGTGTGATAGTTATTCTATCTAAAATATGATTTATATTATCTAGTGCAAAGTTTTACTTTGGCCTGGAATAAATTCCAGGTTCCGGGATGGGGCTTTTGTTGTAATAATATATTCATCAAAATCATTACATACTTAGAATTGCTGTTCTTTAAGCTCACTACTCAATTATTTATTTTATGATAATCTTATTTTTAACAATCTCAAAGTGGGATTTGAAAGACTCAAACTGTATATCAAAATAGTCATCGTCTCTGATTTTCTTTCTATACTCTTGTAAAAGTTCTAGTGTGTTCACAGTCTGCTTCTCAAGCTCTTTTTTCATAAATTTTGTATAGATAAAAGCTAGAGTATATTCATTTAAAGAGTGTTGCTTATCTACAAGAGTTAGCTGGGCTTTTGCATTCCAGTACACAATTAGATACAAAAACTCCCAAGAGAGTGAGCTTTCATCAATGTCAAGGTTAACTTCCACAAAATACTCTAAAGTCCGTATCTTATCAAACATCATAGCTCGCCAGTATCTTTCGTATTCGATCTGCTTTTGCTCTACAGCTGTTTCTTGGATCATAATCTTTTTTATATCATCTCCAAAAAGATGTTTTCCGTATCCGACATATTGTCTAAAGAGTACAGCTTTATCATCATTGATATTTTGGATATATCCGTATATTGGGTCACAATAGATATCTCTTTTGCTAAACGCATCTTTGATAGTTACTTTTATTTTTGATATCTGTTTATAGTCATATTTCTCTTTATCAAAAAACAGTAATATATCCACATCACTTTGCTCATTTGCCCTGTTTTTTGCATAAGAGCCGAATAGATAACAGCTTAGATTCTTTTTATTTTGAAGTGTTAGTGCTATAAGTGACTTTATATCTTCTACTGTTGTCATTATTCTATTTTTTCAAAGTTTTTCTCAAGATAGTTTTTAAAAAGTTCAATTATTTTTTCAACATTTAAACTTCTAAAATCATTTTTCACTACAAAAGAGGTAAATACTTCTTTCCATATCTGTTCATTTGCCCAATGCTGCGCAACATATTCATTGTCACAAACTTTATCTATCAAAAAAAAGATTATCTGATTGATTATGTGGCGTTTGTGTGATATAGCCCATGGCTCATGCTCTCCAAATCCTTCAATCTTTTCTTCTACTAAGTCTGGACTAAACTGAAAAAATGCCTCTTGTACTTCATCTAAAATATCAAATTTTTTTGCTTGATCAAGCAGGTACTCTACCTCTATGATCTCTTTAGGTGTGTATCTATATAGCTCATATAGCGTCATTTGATGCCTCTTTCACAAGTTTTATCATCTCCATATGATTGTATCTTATTCAATGGTTGAATGGGCTTAATCTACTATGATTTTATTAAAGTTTTAAACCCGTCGAATTCGACCCCTTTATTCCTGCTTCACCTATTACCCAACACATAAAAATATGGATCAAAACTTCTTTGTATAATCTTTTCCATTTTTGATCTTTTAACTCTTTTATATACACTTTAATCCAAACTTTTCATACTCTGGAAATTTTCTATTTTGTGAAACAAGTATGATGCTATCATTATAGTTCAAGCTTGCCTAAACCATACTTCAAAGATATCTCCCAAAAGCTTATATTTGTTATGTAAACTCTATTTTTAGGATTTTGAAGGGCTTGTAATTTTTTGTTATCTATTTTTTCTGGGTCAAACAAAAGCCATAAAAATATATGAGTATCTACAATATAGCGATTCATAAACCTAAAAACTCTTCATCACTTAGTTCAAAACCTTTTTTGATAGTAAAGCTTCCTCTATTTTTACAGATACCAAACTCTCTTTTCCCTATACTGACTACATATACAATTATTTCTTTATCTTTTACTTCATATGCAAGTCTGTATCCTACATTGCGAAGCTTGATTTTATACATATTTTCAAAACCATTTAATTTGTCTTTGGGTACTCTTGGGTTTTCTAGCCGTTCTTTTATCTTTTTGTGAAATTGTACCTTTACAGAATAATTAAGGTTTTTCCACTCTTTCAAAGCTTTTGGATAAAAATCAAGAGAGTAACTCATCTAACTCTACTCTTACTGGCTTTGCATTATCGTTAAGTCTTTCTTCTAATTCTTTACTAAGATAATATTCATCCATCACATCCATCATCTTTTCATAAAGACTGCTTGGTACCAAGTAAGCACTTGCTACATTGTGATTGAGTATGGCTACTGTTTCATCTCCTGCATCTTTTAATAACTGTGTTGGTGATTTTTTTAGTTCCGTTATACTTGCTGTATAGTTTGCTAATATCGGTTGCATTTATCACTCCTTTTTTGATATCTTATATCATACTTTTTTTAGTACTTTTTGTCAATATATTGTGAAGCTGGTAACTTGTTACCGGCTGGGATTCATTGCCTCGAATGAATTCGAGGTTCCAATTACTTTTGCTGGATTATCAATTACTTTTATCATTCAGTTTTTGAATTTTACTATTCTGGTTCATAGAAGTATATTATAACATTATATTCTACATTTTAAATTTCTTTATATTTTAGGGTTTTCAAGTCGTTTTTTTAGTTTCTTATAAAATATCCACCTGTTTTAGGTGCTCCTTTAAATTCTATTTTATCTTCATCTTTTAATTGTTTTATATATCTTTCACATGTTCGTAAAGGTACATTTACAGCTTCACTTATTTGTTTAACTCGTAAATTAGGATTGTTTTTAATAAACTCTAGGATATCATTTACTCCGCCATTTACTCCGCCATTTACTCCGCCATTAAATAATTTTTCATCTTTATAAAAAATATTTCTCATAAAATTTTGACTTATCATAAAACTATCTTTTCCATAAGCATTTAGTATTCTACCTAATCCTGAACCAAGATGTTCCACTAATTCAAGATCCTTATATATTCTCATTAACTCTCTACTAGTTGGTTTTGAGTAACCTAAAAAAAATTCATCAGTGTTTTTTATAGTAGATAGTCCACCTGTGGAAGTTATTTCAATACGATCACTAAATATTTCAAATACTGGAGGGTTTTCTGTTGTGTAATCATTGTGAACTATAGCATTTATGACTGATTCTCTAAGAGCTACTTTATTCCAAAGAGGTTGTTCTTTTCTTGTAGTAGAAGTTATAAGTGCTGCTGTTTTATTTTCTATCTCCAATTTTTCAAGAACCCTATTTGTAGCTTTTATAAGTGAACAATACCCATATTCATTATTTTCTATAAGATCAACTTTATTTTTTCCTGCATACTTTGCTACTTTTATAGATGTACCATTACTATCAGCCATAAGATATGCTACGTAATTATAATATCCATCCTCTGTAAGAAGCTCAAGGTTTGATGTAAATCTATTATTTAACTTTAAACCTTTTTCTTCATAATATATCTTTAATTGTTCAAAAGTCAAATCTTGTCTTCTTGATTTTATATTTGAAAGTGAGTTTCTTACTCTTGACGCAAAAAACTCTTCTATCATAGTTTGTGTCATAGGCTCACTACTACTTCCAACTCTTATAAAACACCCTTTTATAGACATTCCGTATCTTTTTATATAGTATGGTGTTTCTCTACCACTTGCAATGATTACTTTTATTACATCTTTTTTATCTATTTTTTCTAATATCACTTCAAATAATCCAAGACAAGATGGAGAAATATTATGTTTTAATTTATCTTTTATCTTTAGTTGTATTTGATCTATGTCATTACAACCTATAGCTTTTCCTATATTATTTATTCCTATATAAACAATACCACCCTCATTTGAATTTAAAAATGCTACTACTTCTTTTTCAAAACTATCATTTAAATTTTGTTTATATTCTATTCTATCTGATTCTGTTATCATTATGTATTTAATACCCACTTGGATTGTTCTTATATTTTTAGACAGCTATTATAATTAAATTTTAGTTTTTTATATCTTAAATATGTTATAAAATTATATTTACTATTTTACTACAAACCAAGGGTTTAGTAAATCCTCTTTGTTATAAACTACTTCTTTATTTGTATCATACTGTATTGTTGTTTTTCCACTTTCTCTTACCACTGCATCAGCTGCTGCTGTATCCCACTCCATAGTAGGTGCCAATCTTG
>JASMTK010000081.1:0-26170 GCA_041694355.1 Arcobacteraceae bacterium
TTTTATCTCTGAACTAATATGATTAAACTTACTTTCTAAAGAGTTTTGTTCAAATAGGCTTTTTAGATTTAAAACTACCTGCTGCTTAAAATCTATAACTTTTGTTAATCTATTGTCATAATCTGTTTGTAATGTATCTAAATACATTCTATGCTCATTTATGTCAGGTAGTGCAATCTCAATCGCATTTGAAGGAGTCGCAGCTCTTACATCTGCAACAAAATCAGAAATCATATAATCAACCTCATGTCCAACAGCTGAGATTATTGGTGTTTTTGCTTCATAAATTGCATTTGCTACAACCTCTTCATTAAAAGCCCATAAGTCCTCTATACTTCCACCACCTCTTCCAACAATAAGTAAATCAAAACCTTGCTTATCAGCATAATAAACAGAACTAGCAATATCATTTTTAGCCTCTAAGCCTTGAACTAAAGTAGGAATAATAACAAACTCAACTAAAGGCCATCTATGAGAAGCTACTTTTTTCATATCTTCAATAGCTGCACCTGTGCTTGATGTTACTAAACCAATTTTTTTAGGGTACTTTGGAAGAGGTTTTTTTATCTCACTTCTGAAGTACCCTTTTTGCTCTAGTTTTTCTTTTAATTGCTCAAAAGCAAGTGCTAAACTACCTTGGCCTGAGGGTTCAATCTTATTACATAATAGTTGATAATTTCCCCTTGGGGCATATACAGTTAAATTACCAGTAATAACAACTTTTTGTCCTACTTCTAACTGAAATTTTAAATATTTTGCATTTCCTTTAAACATCACACATGATAAAGCACTATTTGCATCTTTTATAGAAAAATATATATGTCCTGATCTATGATAAGTAAGATTTGAAATCTCTCCCTCAACATATACTTGTATAAAAGTTGTTTCAAGAAGAGATTTTATCTGTGCTGTTAAAGAAGTTACACTAACAGGAGTATTCAAACACCCTCCTTTATTTTACTTTTCTTGCAATTATTAAAGTGGATATATTCATAGAAAATGCTTTTACATGAATAGGTTCTAACCCTGCTTTCTCAAGCTCTGAACATAAATTATCAGTTGTTAAAAACTCATCAATTGAGTTTGGTAAATATGTATAAGCCTCTTTATTTTTAGTAATTAATCCACCTAAAGTAGGTAAAATCTTATTCATATAAAAGTCCGTTAAGTAATCCAATGGATTTCTTTTTTCATTTTTTGTGAATTCTGAGATTACTACTAATCCATCTTTTTTTAGAACTCTAGCAAATTCATCAAAAGCCTCTTGCCTTTGAACTACATTTCTAATTCCATAAGAAATAGAGATAATATCCGCACTATTAGAGTCAAGTGGCATACTAGCAGCTCCTGCTTCTATAAACTCAACACTTGGAAATTTTTCTCTAGCAACATCCATCATTCCAACACTTGGATCAACTCCAACTATCTCTTTTAAGTCAATACTATTCTCACTTGCAGTTCTTTTCCAAAAATCAATCATATCACCTGTACCACAAGCAACATCAACTATTTTATCAACGCTTTTATGATTATAAAGTTCAAATGTTTTATTACAAGCTTTATTTCTCCAAGATTTATCTATTCCCATAGATAAAATTCTATTTGCGATATCATATTTTCCTGAAATGTCATTAAACATTGAAACAATTTTTTCTTGTTTTTCCATCTTATTTTATACCTTATTCAAATCTTTAAAAAATAAACTTTCCCACTAAAAGACCTAATATAAAACCTATATTTATTGCTAATGCTAAATATAAATATGATACTTTTTTGTCAGATTTTGGGATTTTAGTTAATATATTTTCTTGTTCTTTTAATGTTTCATCAAAATTCTTAGTTGTTTTATCAAATAGCTTTGATGATTTTTCTAAATTTTTACTTGCACGTCTTAGTGCAATTTCTGAAAATTCCATTCGTTCTACAAGCTCTTTGGCCTGCTTAAAACTCATATCACTCATTTTTTGATATCAATCCATCTATCTAAATCACAAAAGATTCTATTTAATACATTTATTACATAATCTTTTGCTTCAGTTTGAATTCTTCTAAAAAATAGATATTTTCTAGCACTTTCAATATCACCTAACTCTTTAGCCTCTATAGCTTTTTGCCCAAAGTCAGTATTATTATAAGCCATTTCCCAAACAGTTGAACCTAGGTATCTACTCATAGTAATAACTTTATCATTTTGAACAGGGAAATATTTTGGATTTTTAACAAAGTCACAAATTACAGAATTTGATTCTAAATATTTATGACCAAAAAAATTAATAAACTGTTCTTGAAAGTAATCCTCTTCCATTGATATTGCTCTATTTAAAGCAAATACCATATTTTCTTGGGAGTTTCTTTCAATTTTTTTGATTTTTTTCATTGTGGCAATGGCATTTTTCCCATCTAGTTCACCATCACCTAATGGAATAAACCATTTAATATTTCCAAAAGAACCAACTTTTTTAATCTCATCTAAAACTAGTGAAGAGGTCTTATTACCACCCACGTCTACAATAACTTCATGGTTATCATCCATCAAGATAAGTTCATCTAACTCATCTAATTTGTTAGTTCTTAACATCTTTTTATTTACAATTTCTGTTCTTGTGAAAGACTTACTATCATTGTTTTCGTCATCTACTTCTATGTATGTTACTTTTTTACCATGTTTTTTATACAAATAAGGTGCAATAACTTGCATAGCAACTGTAGATTTACCTACACCACCTTTTGTTTGTGGAATTATAATCATTAATCAACCCTTCAATTAGCGTTTCATATATTCAACAATCTTACCATGAAATCTACAATATAGCTCGTTTAAAGAGATTTCATAGCCATAAAGCTTAGATATTTTATCGTAATTTTCATTAATTCCATATTCACACCAAGCTTGTAAATCTTCATAGGAATCAAACTCATAACCAAATTTTTTAAGAAGTCTATTTGTATATGAATCTACAACCATAACCTCAGCTTTACACATATAACACAAAATAGCATCTGCTGTTTCAAAACCAATGCCCTTTTGATTTAAAAGCCACTGTCTTGTAACCTCTTTTTTGAAGACTTCCAAAGTGCCAAACTGCTCAATTATATTTTTACTTAACTGTTTTATTCTTTTTGACTTTTGATTTTTAAACCCACTTGGAGTAATTGCTTGTATTAAAATTTCAATTTCACAAGTGGCTATTTTCTCTAAATCTAATAGGTTTAAATCTTTAAGATTTTTAAGTGACTTTTCCACATTTTGCCACTTTGTATTTTGTGTAAGAATTGCACCTAAAAGTATCTCTATATCATTTTGTGTAGGCCACCAATACCTTGGAGACTCTTTTAATAAATCTTGTTTTTTTAAAAACTCTAATAAATCATAAGAATTATTAATACTAATCAAAAATTCCCTTTGTAATTATATGTTCACTTCTATTACATAGTTTTTTAAGCTTGAAGGTATCTTTTGCTTTTCCATCTTCAATATCTATAACAATCATTTGCAAAATAGATTTACAAGAGTTTGGTACTTCAAAATGCCCACCTATACCAGTAGTTGCTTTTTGTATTGGTATTTTACTCTCCATACCTATTACATTATCTCTACAACCTGTTAAACCAACATCTGTAACATATGCTGTATTTTCATATATTTGTAAATCATCAGTTCCAACGTGTGTATGAGTCCCACATATTGCACTTACTTGATTTTTTAACATCATTAGAAGTATTCTTTTCTCACTTGTAGCTTCAGCATGAAAATCAATAAAGATATTTTTAATACCCTCTTGCTTAAGATTTTCAATTAGTTCAACCGCCCAGTTAAATGGATTTTCCACTATAGGCATTGAAAACTGTCCCATAAGATTTATAACAGCTAATTTTTCCACAGTTTCGTCTAATTTTTTAACTTCATATACCCTAATACCACTTCCTGCTAAGCCTATAGGATAGTTATCAGGTCTTAATACTTCATTTGTTTCAAGTAGTGCAAACATATCTTTTTTCTTATCAAAAGAGTGGTTACCGCCTGTGATTACATCTATTCCTGCTTTTAAAAGTTCTGTACAATTTTTTGTAGTAAGACCAAACCCATGACTTGCATTTTCAGCATTTGCTATTACAAAATCTATTTTATGTTCATCTCTTATTTTTTGTAGATTCTCTTTTATAATTCTTCGTCCAGGTCTTCCTACAATATCTCCAATAAATGCTATTCTCAAAACTTTCCTTCTTATTTTTCTATATGGATTTTATCAAGAGAAATATTAGTTCATTCTTTTAAAATCAATTTTCTTTAAATTTTCTTAAAATTACTTCAAAAACTGCTCCATTATTTTCATTGTAAGCTTTTATTTCTCCATCTTGTTGCTCTATAATTCTTTTTGCAATATTAAGTCCAACACCCATTCCACTATGCTCTTTTGAGGAGATAAATGGATCAAAAATATTAGTTAAAATATCTTGTTTAATACCACCTGCATTATCTTTAAATTTTATATGGTATTGAGTGTGGTTCTCTTCAATTTCTATATTTAACTCTCTTTTATCATAATCATCAATTTTAACTAATTCATCTAAAGCATTGTTTACAATAATAATCCAAACTTGCTCTACTCTTTGTTTTTGAACTTGTGATAGGTACTCAAATCTATTTTTCTCAATTTTATCTATATCAAACTCTTTACCTTGTAGAGTAATTTTACATATTTGCTTAGATCTATTATAAGCCATAGTTAATGCTGTAACTAATGTGGAGTATATATTTGCTATCTCTTTTGTTTCACTAGAACTTTGAGAAATTTCCCTCATAGACTCTACAATATTAGCAATTCTATTTATACCCTCATTTATCTTTATACTATCCTCTAACATTCTTGTTTTTATATCACTTGAGGGTAAATCTTCAATATCATACCCCATCATCTCAAAATTTCCTTTTATATATGTTAAAGGGGTATTTATCTCATGGGTAATCCCTGCTGCTAATGCACCTATTGAAGATAGTTTTGCATTTTTCAACTGCTCTTCTTGATGTATTCTATCTTTTTGTCTATTTTTTTCAACCTCATTTGCAATTCTATTTTCAAGGTTTTGATTTAGCTGTTGTAACTCCCTTTTATCTTGTAAAGAGTTTACAACTACAACAATATGTTTTTTATCAGGAAGCAGACTCAATGATAATTCTAAATGTACCTCATCACTATTTTTATCAATAAATATTTTCTCTATTTTTTTGATTGAACCTATTTGTATAGTCTCTTCAAAAAGCTTACTTACAATTTGTCTTGAACTTTCAATAATAACTTCAACACAACTCATACTTAAAAGCTCATTATGATTATATCCAAGCATATCACTTATAACTTTATTTACTTTTTTAAAGTTTCCTTCCAAATCTACAAGTGCAATACCACTATCAACATTTTCAAAAATAGCATTGTACTGACTTACTTGAATATTTAAGTCATTATATAAACTTTGAATAGTCTTTTTATCTGTGATATTATTTCTAATAGTTGTAAACCCTATTAGTTCATTCTCTTCATTAAAATTTGGTTCTATAAATGATTTTGACCAAAAGTAATTACCATCTTTTTTTAAACATTTTAGTTCAAAACTATACTGATTTCCTTTTAATAAATACTCCCATATTTCATCATACTCTTCATTTGAAATCTCTGGATGAAGAAGAATTCTGTGCGGATGACCTATTAACTCTCCTTTTGAAAAACCTGTTGTATAACAAAATGCGGAACTTACATCAGTTATTATTCCATTTATATCCATTTTTATAAACATAACATGTTTATCAATGATGTCTAAACTCTCATTTAATTCCTGAAAATTTTTTCTTACACTTAAATCCAAATCTCTATTTTTATCAACTATTTTTTTATTTGCTTTTGCGATTGGCTCTACAAAAATGATTGTTAAAATAAGTGCAATTACAAGCCCAACTATAATAATAGAGTTAAAGTAGTTATCAAATCTTTGTGAAGCATTTGATATATTTGCTTGATTTAATTGTATCACTACATTTATAAACTCATTTTTAGTTATGTATATTTTTTTAGAGATAAATCTTTTATTTTTAAATTCATCTAAACTTTTAATTGATTTTGAATATTTAGAAAATATACTTGTACTAATATCCACATTTGGAGTAAAATACTTAGACCAGTTGTACTTACTATCTTTATGAAGAATAAAATTACCCTCCATATCCAAAATAAATATATCACCAACTGCACTATGTTTAAGATTTTTTATAAAGTTGTGAATATCAATAGTTAAAACCAAAAAACCTTTTTGCGTTTTTAAAGTTATTTTCAAAACATCTTTTAATGGGTATACTATCTCATCATCAATTTTGTACAATAACAAATTAGAAATCCAAATTTCACTTTTTTTTAATGCTCTGATTTTGGGAATAATTTCTTTATTAGAAAATCTACTAAGCTTATAAGAGTCAATCTGTTTTATACCATTTTCTTGAACTCTCAATCTTAACTTTTCAGTTGTATCCTTAGTTAAATATTGTAGTTTTAATAATCTACTATTTGAGGATAATAGAGTACTAAAAAGATCTTTTAATCTCTTTGTACTATTGTTTTTTTCATATGTCTTAAAGGCATTGCTTTTAGCTATTTTTCTTAACTGTTTAATATTACTTTTTACAATCTCATCTAATCTAGTTTGTTGTCTATCTAAAAATTCAAAGTTTCTTTCTATATTTGTAGTTGTAATCTCATCTTTATAAAATTTTTTAAATGAAAAAAATGCAAATATTAGTATTATAGAAGCGAAGAAAAGAAAGTTTAAAAAAAGTTTGATATAAAAATTTTGTCTCACAACTCTACCTTAAATTTTTTCTTCTATCTTTTGAGATTAATTTGATATAAATAGCAATACCATTTGCTGTTTTTTCATACCAAACAGTAGCGCCTGTCTTTTCAATAAGAAGTTTTGATATGTATAAATTTAAACCTCTATCTTTTTTTGTATCAAAATCATTATCAAAAACATCTTCAACAATTGTATTATCTCCAATTTGAATATTATCTTCATACTTTAATAGTATATCGCTATTATCAACAATATATGAAATATCCACTACAGGGTTTTTTACTTTATTAAATTTTGTTTCCTCTATTGAGTTTTTAATCAAACTAACCATTATATGTTTAAACTCATTGTAAATACCGTAACATTCAATATCTTTTTTTGTATTAATACCAATTGTTAAGTTACAATCTCTTGCCTCATCTTTAATAATCTCAATAGCTTCATTTGTAACTTGATATAGATTATATTTATCCATACTTGCATCTTTTGCGAAGAATGATTTAAACTCATTTAAGGTCATTGATAAAAGTTTCATCTCTTGTGTAATTCTATTATGAATCTGCATTAAGTCATTACTTTGACTAAGAGCTTTTACTTTTGCATTTAAATTTGCTAACTCAAATGAAATATTAGAAATAGGTTTCTTCCACTGGTGAGCAACTGCATCTAAAACTTTACTCATTAATGCAACTTTTGTATTATCGATTAAATCTTTATCTTTTATTTTAATCTCTGTAAGTTTATTTGATAAGTCCTCTTTTAGAAGTTTATTAACCTTTGCTAATTGCTTTGCATCTGTAATATTTACCCTAATTGACATAAAGCCTTTGATTCTTTTATGTTCATCATATTTTGGAAAAATTGTACCTTTTACCCAGTAAGAGTTACCAAATTTATCCATATTTTTGATTTCACCTTCCCATTTACGGTTTTTATATAACTCTCTCCATAGATTTTCAAAGAACTTTTTTGATACATCTGGGTGTCTTATTATATTTACATTTTCACCTAATAACTCATCTTTTGAATATCCACAAATATCACAAAATGCCTCTGTAACATATACAATTTCACCTCTTTTATTAGTCTCTACTAATACTACATATTTATCTATTGCATCAAGTAAATAGTCATAATCACTTTTTTGTCTTCTTAGCTGTTTTTTGTATTTTGTCATATGATAAAGCAAGGCTAAGATAATAATATATAAACTAAGAAGAAAAACTACTAAATAAAAGTAGTTGTAAACTAAATTTTTTATATAGGTTTCATCTGTTTTATAAGAGAAAAGATATATTTTATCATCTGTTTTGAAAACTTCTTCTAGCCCTATAAAACTTGCAAAGTTATATGCACCATTTTGCTTATAAATAAAGCTTAAGTTATCACCTTTTTGCATAAAAGACTCTATTTGGTTTGTTTTTTCTTTCATAAGCATTATTTGCTTTTTGTTATATTTTATTTTATTAAATCTGTTATTTACATATTTATATTTATTATTTAAATCAAAAGTACTTAATCTATTATTTGAGTTATTACTTCTAAAAAGAAACATAACATCATATTCAATATTTCTTTGTATATGATTTAATAAATAATTAGTATCAAACTCAAGTTTTACAAAACCTATTTTCTTTAAATCATTATTAAAAAGTGTTTTGCTAAAACTTATTACTAAATCTTTATTTTTTACTTCAAAACCATAGTTTTCATCAAGATTTTCATCTTTTATATAGATACTTTCTTTAGGTTTTTTACTATTTTGTTCAAAACCTTTCATCTTGACAAAAAGTTTTTTATCTTTAGTGTAAAATTTAATTTGTTTTATCCCATATGATTTAAAATAGTGAAATCTATCTTTAATATGATTATATAAGTTTAATTTTTTATCTAAAATATTTGAACTATCTAAGTCTTTATAAATAGAAAAAATTTTATCATCATATAGAATATTGTTAAAAAAAATTAAATCAGAGGTTCGTTGTATCTCTTTTAAGCTTGAAGTATATGCTTTATATAAAGAGTCTTCTTTTTTAGTTTTTATTTGTTCAAGTTTACTGTCTTTTAGTGCAATAGTAACCAAAATGGTTACTAATACAACAGGAAATAGAAGTATTGTTAACCTAATTGCTAGGTTCTTCATATATTAAGACTTTAGCTCATTTATTAGTTTTGTTTCAAGTGCCGAAAGAGAATCAAAAGGTTTCATAACATAGTTTGTAGCACCCTCTTTGTGTGATTTAAGTACCTTATCCAAAGTAGAATAAGCTGTCATCATAACAACTTTTTGAGAAGGATTTATATCTTTTATCTTCTCTAAGGCATCTAATCCATTCATTTGAGGCATCATAATATCTAATAAAATCAAATCATAGCTATTGTTTTTTAAACTATCTACCCCAACTACTGGATTTGTATATGTAGTTACCTCATAATTACCTGTTCTATTTAAATATCTACTTAGCATATTTAAAATTTCAGTTTCATCATCAATTATCAGAATCTTGTGCTTATTATTCATTATAAATCCTTAATTAAATAGTTTTGAAGCTGCTTCTTTCATAACTGCTTCATTCTTCTCTTCAAGTATCTTATCTAAGTAAATAAATACTTTTTCACTTGCATTTTCAACTAACTCAATCTTGTCTTCTATTAACTGTTTAGAACAAGAAACTGAATGTCCTGAACACTCTTTTGCTAAAAGATTAGCTTCTGTATGTACTGTTGCGTGATATTTGTCTAAGTGTCTGTATGAAGGTACGAAGCTAAACTCCTCTTTTCCTAATCCAGAGTCATACCACTTACCTAATCTACAGTTATGATGATCCACTGCTTTAAAGTTGTGTTCTCCACCAAAGATTAATTGATAAAGATTGTTTTTGTAAATCACGTGATCTAGTTTTGCAAGGTTGATAAATATCTTATTTGATACACTTTCAACTTCATAAACAGATCTATTTGCATTTCTTTGGAATGTGTTCATTAGTGAGCTTAATTTATCAACTCTTACTTTTGTCTCATCAATACCTTTTCCTACAACCTCAGAACTTTGTTTTATTTTTGCAGTGTCTTCTTGAATAGTATCAACTACATTTTTAATTTGTGTTGCTGCATCAGCACTTCTATTTGCTAAGTTTCTAACCTCTTGTGCAACTACTGCAAACCCTTTTCCTGCTTCACCTGCTGTTGCTGCTTCTACTGCTGCATTTAGAGATAAGATATTTGTTTGGAATGCTATTTCTTGAATCATATTAATAACTTCAGAAATATCCTTACTTTTTGAAACCAATGAACCTACAACTTCATTCTCTTTTTGTATCTCTGTTTGTAAATACTCTGTATCTTTAACAATATCAGTAGTAAGATTTAAACCTTGATTTGAACCTGCAGCTGTCTCATTTGACTCTTTTTTCATAGAATCTAACTCATCTAGAAGTGATAAGTAAGCATTTTGGGTAGTACCTAAAGATTGAGTCATATTTTTATTGTGTCTTTCTAATAACCCACCATCTTTATTATCATGGATTGAAGTTTTTCTTAAAGATACAATGTTATATCCCTCATAATTTTTCACTACAATACTTGCTTCACAATCATCCATAATCAATGTATCACTATTTTGTTTAACTGCTTCTAGAACAACTTCATAGTTTGTAACATTTGCTTTTGCTAGATTGTTAACATAAAAAATCTCATCATTTGGTGAGAATACAACTAAACCTTCTTCTTGAGATAAAGAAGCTATTTCTTTAAAAAGTTCAATTCTATCTTCAAACTCTTTACAATCATTTTTTGAAACTGTATTTTGTAACTGTGTTTCTAAAATATTTATTTTTTCATCTTTTGCAGATAACTGTTCTTTAAGCCTGTTTATCTCTTCTTTTAAGGATGTGTTTTCCTCTTGAAGTCTTTTATTTCCAAAAAGCATAGTATAACCTTGATTGAGTTCTTAATAATAAGAGTTTATATTATCTCATTTTTTATAAATAATTACTTAAACAAATCTTAATCCAAGTTATTTAATAAGCTTTTTGAACACCTTATAGCACTTGCAAAGGCAAACTGAAAATTAAATCCACCAAGCTCACCTGTCACATTTACACATTCACCTATGAAGAAAAGTCCTTTTTGTTTTTTACTTTCAAAGTTGTTTAATTCATTAGTATCAATCCCACCTTTTGTTACTTCTGCTTTTGAGTAGCCAAAGTTTCCTGCAGGAGAAAATTCATAATATTTTAAAAGCATTAATTTAGCTCTTTCTTCTTGTGTTAATTTACTCACTGGTTTATCTTTTAAATCAACTGAGGATAAGAACTCTAAAGTAAACCTTTTAGGAAAAGGCAGTGCTGTAGTTATATTTTTATTTCCTACAAGATATTTTTCCAAGCTTTTATTTGGTAAAAAATCAATTGCTATTTTTCCTTTTTTCCAATAAAGTGAAGTTGTTAAAATAGCAGGTCCTGAACAGCCTTTGTGGGCAAATAGTAGTGAGCCTTCTACTCTTTTTCCCTCAACAAAGGTATTAACATAGGTTGAAATCCCTGATAAATTTTTAAACCAAAACTGCTCTTTTTGTACAGTAAACCCAACTAAAGCTGGGTCTAGCTTGGTTACAGTATGTCCAAACTTTTTTGCTATGTCATAAGCAATTGAAGTAGCATTTAGTTTTGGGTAAGATAATCCTCCACTTGCTACTACTACTTTTTTTGCTTGAATATTTTGTTTATTTGTTTTAATAGTAAAATAGTCTTTAAACTCCACATCTAAAACTTCTGTATTTAGATACTTCTTAATATGTGTAGTTAGTCGTAAAAACATCTCTATAACATCACTAGAAGAGTTACAAAAATAAGTTCCTTTTACTATTTTTGGATTTAGTTTAGGATAGACTCCATTTTTGTTTAAAAAACTTAGTAAATCATCTTTTGAAAAATCTTTTAATAAATCTTTTACTAAACTTTTATCACCTAAATAGTTATTAGATGTAGCATACTCATTTGTTATATTACATTTTGCTCCACCTGATACTTTTATCTTTGAACCAACCTTTGAGTTTGCTTCAATAATACATACATTTTTAAACTTTTGCTTATCTAATTTTGAAGCAAGCATTAAGCCACTTGCTCCACCACCTATAATTGCTATGTCGTAGATTGTTCATCCTTTTTACAAATAAATCTGTTTACTCCATTATCATACTCATACTCTAAAATATAATTATTAGCTTTTAAAATATTATAAACTATATATAACCCTAAACCAAATGAGTTATCTTTTTGTCTACTTCCAGACCAAAATGGTTCAAAATAGTTATCTAAAGACTCATCAAGTCCTTTACCACTATTTTCAAAAACAATACAATCATTTTCCAATTTAATTGTAACTGTTGAGTCATTTGAGTATTTTATAGCATTATCAATAAGATTTTTAACTGCAATTGTAAAAAGTTTGAAATTTACTTCAACTTTGATATTGTCATATTTAGTAATTATTGCATCATCATCTAACATTAAAATATCTTTTGCATTATCAACAATATCATCTAAAAAGTATATTTTTTTCTCTACATTTTTTGTTGAAGCTATTAACTCCTCTATTGAGGCAAACTCATTTATTAGTGATTCTAATCTTATAAACACCTCTTTTAATTTGTCATTATTCTCTTCATTTCTTTCTAACTCTGCTAAAAATTTACCTTTTGTTATGGGTGTTTTTAACTCATGCATTATATTTCTAATAAATACATTTCTAGCCTCTTTTACATCTTTTAGTTTTTGTGCAGCATTTTTAAACTCTACTGCTAATAAAGAGACCTCATCTTTACCATTCAAATTACAACACTCAAAATCAAAGTTCTCATCACCTAAAGTTTTAACTTTATCTTTAAGTATCTTAAGTGGCATTAGTTTTCTTAAAGTGATTAAATACATAAGAACAATAGTTATAATTACTATTGCAAACACTAAGAAAATATATAAATTTCCATTGTGATTTATGGAGTTATTGTCTTTTATTAATATTGTTCTATCCCTATCTTTCATATAAATATAATTTTTATCATTTAATCTTATTATTCTAAAAACCTTACCTTTTCTTGGAGATTTTCTCTCCACTAAAACTTTTGTTTTTGGATTATATGTAATAGCATTAACTCTGTTCTTTTTTAAATATATTTCATAATTAAACTGTTTTAAGTTTTCAACTAATTTTCTTTTTAGTGCATTATCTTTTTTATAGTTATGCATAACTCTTTTTATGATTGGAACATATCTATTTAAAAGTTCTCTTTCATTTTTCTTATAGTTGTGAGTTACTAGTATGAAAAAACTTACGATTACTAATACTATTGATATTATGAAACTTATTGTTATTGTAAAAAATATTGATGATCTATTCATTGTGTAAACTTATACCCCATTCCTCTGATTGTTTGAATATACTTTGGCTTCTTAGGATTTTCTTCTATTTTATGTCTGATTCTATTAATAATAACTGCAAGGGAACCTGAGTTTTCATAGTCTTGATTCATTAAATCAGAATTTTCAAAAATCTCCTCACGTGAAATAACAAAATTTTCCCGCTTTAACATCAAAGATAAAACCTCATATTCTGCTGCTGTAAGTTTAACATAATTTCCATTTTTTATTATTTGTTTTCTTGATTCATCTAGTTCAAAAGTTTTTTTTAGTTGCTCTTTTGGTTCAGCTGTACTATTAAACCTTCTTAAAATAGTCTTTATTCGAACCTCTAACTCTCTTGGATCATAGGGTTTTGGTAGATAATCATCTGCTCCTAATTGTAAAGCAGTAACTTTATCAGTAATATCACTTCTTGCACTAGATATAATTATAGGGATATTAAATTCATTTACTATTTTTTGGCATACATCTAAACCATCCATTCCAGGAAGAGTTAAGTCTAAAATAATTAGATCATATTTTTTAATTTTTAAAGAAGAAAGAGCCATGAAAGGCTCTTCGTAGTTTTCAACTTCTATGTTATACTTTGCTAAATATTGAGTTAGAACATTTGCTAGTTCTAAATCATCTTCTATCATGGCAATTTTTATCAAAGCCTTTTCCTCTTTGTAACATTTTTTCTGTTCTTAATTCTAAAAGAGTTTTAAATTGATTTTTCTGTTTATCATCTAAAACATCATAAATTTTCTCTATTTTATCAGCTTTAGATTTTATCATATTCTCTCTTTTTTCACTCATAATTTTAATAAACATCTCTTTATCAAATGAGTCTTTTGTAAATGCATCATTTAATGTTTTTCTATTTTTATTTGAGTTTCTCATAATCTGTCTAATCTCATTTCTTTGTTCATTAGATAGATTAAGCTTTTTTAAAATTGGCATAATTGGGTTTTTCATCATTTTATGTTTCATCATCTTATGATGCTTCATCATACCTTTATTATAAGACATTTCAGAGTAGTTACCTGCAAATAAACTTGTTGATAAAACTACTAAACTAAGTGTTGCACTAGCTAATATTGTTGACTTTTTCATAATCCAATCCTTTTATTTTTTATATAAAAGAATTATTACATTAAGTTTTTAATGGGTTTTAAACCTATGTTTAACCCTATATTAACAAGAGGTTTAAAGTAAAGACTTTAAAACCTCTTTTATCTCTTTAGGGTTTGAGAAGTGATCTACTTTTTTTATAAAGTTTCCTTTCTTATCAAAAAAATAGATATATGAAGTATGAGCTACAGAGTAACCCATAGAAGAGTTTTCTAATTCCACTTTTTTATAGTATGTTCCATATCTTTTTACTATATCATCAATATTTTTTTTATTTGAAGTGGCACCTTTAAAGTTTTCATGGAAATATTTAGAGTAAGAAGCTAAGTCTTTTAATTTATCCCTATTAGGATCAACAGAGATAAACAGACCTGCAAAATTATCTTTCACCTTTTGTTTATCAAGTTGATTTAATGCATGGGCTAATCTACTTAAAGAGGTTGGACAAACATCTGGACAAAAAGTATAACCAAAATATACTGCTAAAACCTTACCTTTAAAACTATCTAATGTTAAGGTTCCATCAACTGACTCTACACTAAAACTGTATTTATCTTTCTCTTTGCTTTGCTCTATGTAAGGTTTAATTAAAATAATCAAACCTATTGCTATAACTATTGATATTAAATATGATGTTTTTTTATTCATAAATTTACCTTGTAGTTTGAAACTTATATCTTAATCCCCAAGGGTTCATCAAGCTTCCAAATTCAATATCTGCATTCCACTTCATATTTCCAACAGGACAAGTAGGAAGTGTACCTTTTGCTTCATAAACTCCATCTTCTATTTCTTTAAATTTTAGATTGAAATATCCCATAAACATATTTGTCGCATAAATATCTAGAGTAAAATCCTCTTTTATCTCTTTTGTTGTTTCTAACCTAAAAGTCAACTCCTTCATTAAAGGAATTGATTTTGGGAATACTTCAAGTGAAAATTTTTGATTTTTTACTGTAATTTCACAAGAACTTTTATGTAAATCACATCTACTATCTTGCACTTTATAGTCAACTTCAGGCTTAAAATAGGTATAAACTTTATTAAAATCTATTAAAAAATACCCTGCAACAATTGAAGCTATTACAGCAACTTGTACTATTAAAGTTTTATTCATATCTTTCTAATGTTTCATTCCATGGTTTTTCATCATCATACCTGCCATAACCTTTTTAACAGGAGCAAAAACCTTTATGTTTTGTCCATTTGAGAATGTTAATACAACTTCTACATTCATATTTTCTTTTAAAGGTCTAGTTTTTAAATCTATAAGCATCACGTGAAAACCACCTGGTTTTAAAACTGTAGTTGAGTTCGCTTTTACTTCAATCTCTTTTACTTGATACATTTTCATAACACCATTTTTCATATCGTGCGTATGTAGCTCTACTATATTTGAAGCATCTGATTTTGCACTTACTAATGAAATATCTTCATCTGAGCTATTTACAATCTTCATAAACGCAGCACTGTTTGGAAGATTTGGAGGAGTTGCTCTTACATAAGCATCTTCAACTTTTAAAGATGAAGCAAATAAAACTGTAACTGAAAAACAAAAAAATAAAACTAGCTTTTTAAACATACTGTTTCCTTAATAATTTTTATATAATGTATCTAACTATTGTTAATTATGTATTAATTATATCTATAATTGCTAAATAATTTTTATTAGAGTATAATCTTGTAAATTATAAGTAGGTTAATATATGAAACTTTCAGATATTACAGCAAAAGCCATATTTTCAGTTGCTTTTATATCAGTTTTCTTAACATTTTTAATAGCTATTATATTTCAGTTTAACAACTTTAAACAAGAGATTAAACATATAAAAACTGATTATATTGAATTAAAAAAAGAACAAATTAAAAGAGAAGTTTTAAAAGTTTACTATACTATTGACAAAAAAGAGAAAGAGATAGTAAGTGATATTAAAAATAAATTAAGAGACGAAGTATTAAGTGCCCATAAAACTGCAATGAACATCTATCTTGAAAATAAAGATAACCTATCAAATGAACAGATAAAATATCTAATAGTAACTACTTTAAAAAATAAAAACTTTTTAAATAAAAGATTTTATTTTTTTATAAATACAAATAAAGGCAAACCAATACTTTTCAATAAAGAATCAAAACTTTATAAAGATGAAAATATTTGGAACTTAAAAGATGTAAAAGGTAATTTCTTTATCCAAAATCAAGCTACAATAGCCCTTAAAAAAGGTGAGGGATTTCTTAGAAACTATTTTGTAAAACCTGATATAAAAGATAATAAACAGTACGAAAAGATAAGTTTTGTAAAAAATTTTAAACCTTTTAATTGGCATATTGGTATTGGAGAGTATGTTGAGGATATAAGAGAGTTAACAAAGAAAAAGATTTTAAAAGAAATTGCACAAACAAGATATGATAAAGATGGCTATATATTTGTAAATAGAATAGATAAAAAAGCTCTTGTATTTGATGGAAAATATTTAGGTAGTCCAAAAGAGTATAAAAATGAAGAGTTATTTAAAAAGCAAGTTGAAGCTATAAATAGTAAAGATAAATATTTTTATTATAACTTTAAAAAACTTGATAGCGATATGAAGTATAGAAAAGTAAGTTATGTAAGATACTATAAAGACTGGAAATGGATAATAGGAAGTGGTGTTTATATTGATGAGATAAATGAAGAGATAAATTTAAGATCTAGTATTCATGATGAGATGGTTATAAAACAAACACTTACACTTTTAATATTGCTATTTATACTAATTATATTTATTTACTTTATATCACAAAAACTATCAAATTACTTAAAAGATAATATTGATAATCTTCTATCATCCTTTAAAGAGGCTTCTAAAAACTATGAACCAATTAATCCTGATAATCTAGGTTATAAAGAGTTTAAAGGTTTAGCTAGAAGTTTAAACAAAACACTAAACTCAAGAAATAAAGTTCTTAGACAACTTGAAGATTACGTACATATTGTAAATGAAAATGTAATCATCTCTTCCACAAATGAAAAAGGAATAATTACAGAGGTAAGTGAAGCATTTTGTAAGATAACTGGCTATTCAAAAGATGAGTTAATAGGAAAACCTCATAACATAATAAGACACCCTAGTATGAGCAAAGAGTTTTACAAAGAGCTATGGAGAAAAATCAAAAAAGGTGAAATTTGGAGAGGGGAGTTAAAAAATAAAACAAAAAATGGAAATACCTATTGGGTATATATGGTGATTAATCCTATTTTTAAAGATGAGAAGATTATTGGATATACAGCTATAAAACACGATATAACTGCAAAGAAAAAAGTAGAATATTTATCTATAACTGATGAACTAACAAATCTTTATAATAGAAGACATTTTAATGAAGTTATTGAAATAGAGATAAATAGAGCAAAAAGAGAGAATCACTCTATTTCTTTACTTATGCTTGATGTTGATTATTTTAAAAAATACAATGACACATACGGACACCATAAAGGAGATAAAGCTTTAAGTAAAATAGCCTCTGTACTTCATAATAATACAAATAGAGCAAATGACTTTGCATTTAGATTAGGTGGGGAAGAGTTTGCTATAATTACAACAAGTAAAACTTCTGATGAAATTTTAAAATATGCAAATAAAATAAGAACAGAAATAATAAATCTAGAAATTGAGCATGAAAAAAATCCTATATATAAGTATATAACTTGTTCAATTGGTGTGATACATAAAGATTACAATCAGCTTGATGTAACAAGTAAAGACCTCTATAAGTTAGCGGATGAAGCACTTTATACTGCAAAGAGCAAGGGAAGAAACCAAACTATTTTATATGAATAGTTTTGGTATAATCATTTTATGAATATAAGAATAGGAACATTTAATCTTTTTCAGTTTGTAAAACCTCCTCATAGTTATTATGAAAAAAAAGATAGATTTACGACTGAACAATGGAATAGTAAATATAATTGGATAAGCAACCAAATAAAGAAAATGGATTGTGATATTATAGGCTTTCAAGAAGTCTTTTCACAAGAAGAGTTAAAAGAGCTGACAAATGAATTAGGATTTAAATATTTTCAAACAGTAGATACTCCAAGAGTAGATAAAAAAGATGAATATATCTATATAACTACAACTGTAGCAATCGCCTCTAAATATCCTATTGAAAATGTACATAAAGTAAATCCACATATAAAAAGTCTTAAAAAACATAAGTTCAAAAGACATTTTAGATTTTCAAGAGTTCCTGTTAAAGTGGATATAAAATTTAAAGAAGAGTTTATAACAACCTTTTATGTTTGTCATTTAAAATCAAATAGAGAAAATGAGTTTGAATACGTTTTTAATGCAAATAGTACTTTAAAAGAGAAAAAAGAGAGTATAAACAAAGCTTTAGATTTAAACTTTTCAGAATCCCTTAGAATAAGACTTTGTGAAGCTTCCTCTTTATTTTTTGATATGAAAAAACAAAAGTATCCTTTTATTTTACTTTGTGATTTAAATGATAAAGAGTTTAGTGCAACAATAGAGGCTTTGACAAATGAGAAGTATCATAATGACTCAAAAAAAGAGCATAAAATATTAAATGATGCCTACTATCAACACAAAAGAAAAATCTACAATCCTCACCCTGAACAAAAAGAGCTAAAAAGACCTCCAACAAGTTTCTTTGCAGGAAAAGGAAATGTACTAGATTATATTTTTGTTTCAAAACATTTTATAAAAAGCTATAAAGAAAGTATAGCTAAGATTGAAAACTATGAGATTTTAGATGAAGAGATACAAAAGCACCCTGATGGTTCAATTCTCACAAGTGACCATGCCCAAGTAGTATGTGAAGTAAAAGTTTTATAAAAATTTCAAAAAATTTCATATTTTATGCAAAAGCACACCATTTACACACTTGTGTCTATTATAATTACAACTTAAGTAAATTAAAGAGATTTAGTTTATATTATATGAAATTAGTAAATGAAATTTTACTTCCTTTCAACTCCTCCTTAGAAAAAAATTACTATAAAGAGGAAAGTACTTGTGTGCTTATACTTTCCTCTTTTTTTCAAAACCTAATTTTATCAATTAACATTATTTTACTATTAAAACTATGCTTTTTAGATTAAAATAATTCCATAAATATCAAAGGAGTTATCATGACACAGTATAACTACACTGAAGAAAAAGACAAAATAATTTTAGCATCAACTACAAATGATATATCAATTTTAAAAGAACTTATGCGAGATGTTTCAACAAATGTTAGAAGAGCAGTAGCAAAAAATACAAATTCAAGTAAAGAAATATTACAATTTTTAGCATATGACCCAGCAAAAAACGTATCAGTAATGGCAGCATCTAATCAAAACTGCAATGTAAATAGAAGTTTTTGGGAAGAAGATCACCCTTGTTTAAACTGTAAGGAAAGAGAGTCACAGTTAAACTGTGCAACCTGTAAAGATATTTTAAACTTTCAATACAAATAAGAAGAGTTATCTTCTTATTTCTATTTTCTTAAATATTTTAATGTTGCATCAATAATATCATCATCATCTTTACTTGAACTTTTTATACTCTCTTTAGTATCATCCTCTTTCACAAAAGTAATATTCATTTCGTATGATGAGATAGTTTTAATTCCTTTATGAAGCGCAAGTATTTTAATCATAATCAACTCTAAGAACTGCTTTGTTGGAGTATCTGGCTTACCAAATCTATCCTCCATCTCTTCTTCAATAGAGTAAACCTCTTGTTTATCATGACATTTTGACAATCTTCTATAAAGCTCTAATCTAACCCTATCTTCACTTATATACTCATCAGATAGATAAGCTGATATTGCAAGTTTAATATCTACTGTTTTATTCTCTTCTTTTGTTTCACCACTTAAAGTAGCAAGGGCATCTTCTAGCATTTTTAGATATAACCCATATCCAATTTGTTTAATATGTCCACTTTGAGCTTCACCTATAATATTACCACCACCTCTTATCTCTAAGTCTTGATGGGCTAAGGCTGTACCACTTCCTAAATATGAGTTTGACTCAAGTGCCACAAGTCTTTTTACTGCATCATTTGTAATTTGTTTTTTATCTTCAACCACATAATAACAGAATCCCTCCTTATCACTTCTTCCAACTCTACCTCTTAACTGATGTAAATCAGCAATACCAAATCTATCTGCTCCATCAATTACTATTGAGTTTGCATTTGGTAAGTGAAGTCCTGATTCTACAATAGATGTAGCAAGTAAGATATCAAACTCTTTATTTTCAAAAGCATCAATTATCTTTTCAGCTTGAGCTGGTTTAATCTTTGAGTGAATTATCTCTATTTTGATATTTGGAACAATCTCTTCAATATCTCTTTTCTTAGCTTCAATTGAGGCAATATTATTATGAACATAAAAAAGCTGACCACCTCTTCTTTTTTCCCTTAAAACTATCTCTTTTATAAGTTTATCACTATACTCTTTTACATAAGTTCGAACCCCTAATCTTTCACTTGGAGCAGTAAGTAAACTACTCATACCTTTTAATTTTGAAAGTGCTAGATTTAAGGTTCTTGGAATAGGTGTAGCACTCATAGAGAAAATATGAACATCTTGTCTTAATGCTTTTAACTTCTCTTTTTGTTTTACTCCAAACTTATGCTCTTCATCGATTATAACTAAAGCTAAATCATCTGTTTGTACCCCTAATAAAGAGTGAGTTCCAACAACAAGTTTTATTTCACCAGATTGCAAACCTTTTTTAATTTGATTTTTCTCTTTTGTAGAGGTTTTACTATCAAGCTTTGCCATAGCAAAATCATAGTTTTCAAATCTTTTTTGCATACTATGAAAGTGTTGTGTTGCTAAAAGTGTTGTTGGACATACAAAAATTGCTTGCTTGTTATCTAAAACAGTTGCTAAAATTGCATTCATCGCAACCTCAGTTTTACCAAATCCAACATCACCTGAAAGAAGCCTATCCATAACCTTTCCACTACTTAAATCATCAAAGATTTCATTTACGCTTCTTTTTTGGTCATTTGTATACTCAAAACCTGCTTCATTTTGAAATTGTGTTAGCTTGTGATTATTAATATTGATTTTTACACCATTTATTAACTCTCTTTGTGCAGCAAGTTGAATAATCTCATTTGCTATTGCAAAAAGTTTATCTTTTACTTTTGCTTTAAGTTTTGCAAAACTTCCTTTTCCTAACTTATCAACAGTGGCATAAGAACTTCCATCAGCTACATATCTATCTATTAAATCAAGGTTTTCCACAGGAATTAAAAGCTTATCATCACCTGCATATAAAACTTTTACAAAATCTCTTTTTGCACCCATAACAGTTACAGGTTCTATACCTTTATATTGTCCTATACCGTGTTTTTCATGGACTATAAAATCTCCATCTTGAAGTTCATCAAGTACTAGTTTAACTCTTTTTTTTCTACGTTTTTTAATCTCTTTGTTTAGTGAGATAATAACTTCATCATCTCCAACTAAATTGATAATATAAGGTTCAATGATGTAATTTATACTTGTATCACTAAGTTCTAAATCATAAGATTTTATTTTTGCTTGGGAAGAAGAGATTATGTTGATTTTTTTATCTTCGTGAAAAGATATAAACTCTTTAATATTTGCAGGTGATATATCTTGATATTTTTTTGCATTATATATTTGTGGCAAAGTTAAAAACTTATCTTTGTTTAACCTCTTCTCTTCGAAGACATAAACCTCTTCTAACTCTTCTAAAGCCTGCTTTGTAATAAAACTATTCATATTTGAGGGAAGGTATTCACCTAAATCATTTAAATACCAAAAACCTAAAGAGTGAATATCTTTGATAAAAGCATCTGATTCTACAGTTTGAACCTCATCATTTATCTGCTCAAAAGTCTGCTCATCTAAAGCTAAAAAAGCTGGATTTATAGTAAAACTTTCACACTCTTCTTTAAATGATTTTTGATCTTCTATATCAAACTTTCTAATACTTTCAACTTCATCATCAAATAAAGAGACCCTATATCCAGTTTCACTTCCTAAAGGGCATATATCAATAATATCACCTCTAATAGATGCCTCTGCTTCACTTGTAACAATATCAACAAAGTAATAACCCCAATTATAAAGCTTGGATTTTAAATCCTCTAAATCTAACGTATCAGCAAAACTAATTGTAAAATTATCAAAGCATTTATCTTTTGGCATAGGGTAAGAAGCTGTTCTTATTGGTGAGATTAAAATCTTACTTTGCTTTTTATCACTATAGTAATTATTTAATGATTTTGTAATATCTTGTAATTCTTGAGAAAATGATAATAAATCATCCCCAAAGTTTGCTCTAAAATCAGCTAATACATAAGGACTAAAACCCAAATAAGATACTATATCAGAGGCTTCTTGTGCTTGTTTATCATCATTTACGATTAAAAGTTCACACTCTTTTAATCTCTTTTCATCTTTTAAGTTCTTTAAAAATTCGTATATATCTTTCACTATTTTTCTTCTTTTATCTGCTCAAATTCATTTGTATCTTTATCATAATAGTAAGGTGGATAAGGAGTTTCATTTAATAAAAAGATTAAATTTGCTTCATTAAATTTAGTCTTTTGAAGCCCTTTTTTAAATACCTCTAAAATATAAGCTTTCGTAGCAAAAGTTGTAGTAGTGGAACTTGCACTATATGCAAAGTTTTCACCCTCAACTACACTAAACCCCTCTTTTTTCACATGCTTTTCAAATCTCTCTTTATCTTCTAAACCACCAACATCTAATAATACTAAAACATCAATTTTTTCCATTTTAAACCTTTTTATAAAAATGTACTAATAAATCCTATAAGTCCACCAAATATGGCACCCCAAATAACTAACCAACCTAAATGTTCTCTTATAATTTTTTGTATCATCTCTTTTACCATTTTAGGTGTTAATTCGTCTAATCTTTTCTCAACTACTAAACTAAGCTTACTATAAACATCATCTGTTAAATCTTCTGATTTTAATGCCTCTTTTAAAACAGCTTGAAATGAGTCACTATTTGAAATATCTACAATAGACTTTTTAAGCTTTTTTGTAAAAGGCTCTTTTAGTGGTTCTAATGCCTCTTCTCCACCAAACATTCCAAGCATACCACCAAAAGATGACTCCATAACAGCACTTTTAAGAGAATCATACGCAGGTGAAAAATCAGTTTTATTTAATACTTTTTCAAAATCTACTGTTTTCTTTGCACTATTCATTTCATCTTCAAAAAAGTTTTTTAAATGCTCTTTTGTAAAAAACTGATCCATCAAAAGATTATAGATTGATTTCTTAAACTCTTTAAATCTATTTTCTATAATCCCTGAACCATAAATATAAGGAATTCTTTCAAAAAGCATATGAATAGCCAAAGTATTTGTGATTGAACCACTTAATGCAAAAAGACCTATTGTAAAAATCGTATCATAACCATTTGTATATCCAAAAGCCATAACCAAAGTAGCTATTATATTTGTAATATCTGATTTACTCATATACTAATTCCTCCTATTAAAAGTGGGATTCTACCATAAGTTTTGTAAGACTTTTTTTTAACACGTATAATCTAGTATTTTAAAACTATTATAAACAAAACTTTTACTACTTATGGTTACCAAAAAACTGTCACCTTTTTGTAATCAAAGGTAACTACAATTACGTTAAGGAGAATATATGATTGATGTACAAAAAGAGATAGAAAAGAAGTTTCCTAATATAAATAAAAAAAATAGCTTCTTAAAGAAATCATTATTTAAAGTTGCAAGAAAAATAGTCCATGAAGACTCTATAAATAGATTCCTAGAGCAAAATTCACACTTAAAAGGGTTTGAGTTTGTTGATGCTGTTTTAGACTATTTTGATTTTGATTATACTGTTTCAAGCAATGATATACAAAATATTCCAAGCAGCGGAAAAGTAGTAATTATAGCTAACCATCCATTAGGTGGACTAGATGCACTTTGTTTACTAAGACTTATTTCTCAAGTTAGAAAAGATGTGAGAATTGTGGCAAATGATTTTTTAGTAGGTTTTGAATCACTTAACTCTTTGATGATTCCAATTGACAACTATAAATTAAGACAATCAAAAAAGGATATTAAACAAATCTATGATGCTTTAGACAATGAGGAAGCTGTGATAATCTTCCCAGCTGGTGAAGTTAGTCGTGCAACATCAAAAGGTATTAAAGATCCATCTTGGAGTAAAGGTTTTTTGAACTTTGCAAAGAATACAAACTCACCAATTTTACCTATATTTCTAAATGCAAAAAACTCAAGAACATTTTATACAATGTCTGTTTTTAATAAAACTTTTTCTACATTATTGCTTTCACATGAAATGTTTAAAAAGAAATCTAAAAGAATAAACATAAAAATTGGAGAGATAATTCCAAGTGAAAATATTATTCCAAAAGGAATAAATAAAAAGTTTGTCGTAAACCTATATAGAAAACATCTATACGCTTTAAAAAAAGGTAAGAAGTCTTTTTTTCAAACTCAATCTGCAATAGCTCATCCACAAAAAAGTGCTGATATACTATCAGAGTTAAAAGACTCAGAAAAGATTGGTGAAACAAAAGATGGAAAAGAGATTTACCTTTATGATTATACTGATGACTCTGTTGTATTAAAAGAGTTAGGAAGACTAAGAGAGTTATCTTTTAGAAAAGTTGGTGAGGGCATAAATAAAAAAAGAGATACTGATAAATATGACATTTATTATCAACATATTATTTTATGGGATAAAAATGATTTAGAGATAGTTGGTTCTTATAGAATAGGTAATTCAAACTTCATATATAATGAGATTGGGATAAAAGGCTTTTATTCAAATTCACTATTTAAGTTCAATGATGATTTTCTACCTTATTTAGAAAACTCCATTGAGCTTGGAAGAAGCTTCGTACAACCAAAATATTGGGGAACAAGAGCACTTGATTATTTATGGTATGGGATTGGTGCATATTTGAAAAAAAATCCACATATTAAATATATGTTTGGTCCTGTTTCTATGAGTGCTAGTTTTCCTAAAGTAGCAAAAGATATGATGGTATATTTTTACTCACACTATTTTAAACCAGAAAAAAACCTTGTAACTGCAAGCTTACCATATCAGTACTCAAATACGGTAAATGATATAAAAGAGATGTTTTTCTTAAATGATAAAAAACAAGATTTTAAACTTTTAAAATCAACACTTTCAAATATGAACTGTGCTGTTCCAACACTTTATAAACAGTATAGTGAGATTACAAAAGATGGTGGAGTAAAGTTTTGTGATTTTAATGTGGATAAAGATTTCGCTGATTGTGTAGATGGATTTTTATTAGTTGAAGTTGATAAAATAAAAGATAGTGCAAGAAAAAGATATATAGATAAGGATTAACTCCTTATCTAATAATTCAAGTTATTAATCTAATCTACAATACATAACCTCATCAACTACAGATTTAGCTATTTGATTAGTTTCTACAATAATATGTTCTAAGTGTAAGCCCTCTAATACTTCTTTGTCTTGCTCTGTTGTTACTGTAATAATTGTTTTTGCATTGTGCGTTAATTCATCTATTGATTGACAAATTAGTTGTAATGATTCAGGGTTGTTAACAGCAACAATAACAGCTGATGCTGTTGTGATATTTACTGAATTTAAAATATGTTTATGGGCTGCGTTTCCAAATATGATAGGTTCTTGTCTCTCTTCACCTAACTTATAAAACTTAACATTATGTTCAATTATCACATAGTCTTGTCCTAGCATTTTCAACTCATTTACAATTGATTGTCCAAATCTACCATA
>JASMTK010000082.1:0-25332 GCA_041694355.1 Arcobacteraceae bacterium
TTAATCAACCTATTGGGATTTGAAGTAAGTGATAGACTCCTTGGAGATTTAATAAAACTTCATTAAAAGTTCTATCATTGATCTAAAAAAAATGTGATCATCTTACTTATCTCTTTGTATGTAATTATACAAAATTTATTAGTAGGAGAGTTAGAAATGGTAACTAAAGAGGAGATTTTCAAAGCTGTTTCAACAGTTATAGATCCAGAAGTAGGGTTTAATTTAGTTGAGATGGGGTTGATTTATGATGCAAGTTGTAATGAGAAAATGGAAGTGGTTGTGACAATGACTCTAAGTACAAAAGCTTGTCCTCTTCATCAAATGATTGTTCAATGGGTAGAAGAGGCTGTATTAAGAGAGTTGCCAACAGTGCAGTTAGCTACAGTTAATCTTGTTTGGGAACCAGCTTGGGATATTACTATGGCAAGTGATGAGGTGAAGCAAAAGTTAGGTGGTTTTTAGATGATTTATCTTTTAGTTAAATTAATACATATATTTTCAGTTTTAATATATGGAGGTTTCTTATTTACTGATAACCTTATATTAATGAGAATGAAAAAAACTCTATCTGAAGAGAAATATAGTGAGGTAAGAGGTTATTTCAAAAAATTCACTAAAGTTCTAGTTCCAAAAGCTTTAATTGTAGCAGTTTTAAGTGGAATGTACCTTTTTTACGAAAGTTTCGGGACAATTAGTGAGGAAGGATTAAGTAACTTTCAAATTGCATTATTAATAAAGGCTATTTTAGGTTTATGGCTAGGTTTAAGAGGTGTATTACAAGTTTTTTTTGATGTACAACCTTTTGTATTTAAAGGTCATAGGTTTCCATTTATTTTAGTGGTTATTATAGTCATTTTATCTCAATTAATGTATGGAGTTTAAATGTTTGATGAATCAAGATATGAAAAAATAATTCAAAATTATAACTTTACAGATGAGGATATTAATAAATTAAAAAAATTACATAAGCTTTTTAAAGACTATAGTGACTTATTTTTAGATGGTTTTTATAATTTTATTTTTGCTTTTGAACATGCAAGAAAGTTTATAAAAGATGATGCTATTTATAAGAGACATAAAAAAGAGATAATGATGTGGTACTTAAATCTTTTTTGTGGTAACTATAATAAGAATTATTTTGATAAAATTCATACTATAAGTGAGGTACATGTAAAAATAGGGCTTCCCCACCACTATGTCAATGCTGCTTTTAGTTATGTTAGAAGATTTTTAAAAGATGTTTTGATAAGGGAAAATAAGCTTGATTCTTTAAGCTGTGTTGATAAGATTATCGATATAAATCTTGATTTTTTAACTGTTACTTACTCAAAAAATGAGCAAGTAAAACTACTTGAAGATATAGCATTTATAAGAGAAAGTGTTGCAGATAACCTTGTTGTACCTTTTTTTCAACCTATCTTTGATGCAAAAACACTTCAAATCTCAAAATATGAATCTTTGATGCGACTATATAAAAAAGAGATAAAACTATATGTCTCTATTTTTCCTTATTTAAAAACTGCAAAGGATATTAAAATCTATGAACAGCTAACTGAAACTATGATTAGACAAGTCTTTGCTTTGATGGAAAACAACTCCTATGAGTTTAGTATTAACCTTGATTATGAAGATCTTTCAAATCCAAAAATAACTCAACTTTTACAACAGTTAATAAAAGCTTTCCCAAAACCAAGTCGTATAATATTTGAAATAGTAGAGAGTGAGTTTATTGATGATTTTTCTATTGTAGAGAGTTTTGCTCATACGGTTCGTGAATATGGGGTTAAAATAGCTATTGATGATTTTGGAAGTGGTTTTTCAAGTATGGAAAATATCTTAAGACTAAAACCAGAAATTATTAAAATCGACGGAACACTTATCAAAAATCTTGATACAAACAATGATACTAAAATACTGGTAAAAAATATTATTTCAATGGCAAAGGAGCTTAATGCTTCATGTGTAGCTGAATATGTTCATAATAAAGAGGTCTGTGATATATGCCAAGAGTTGCAAATCGATTATCTCCAAGGATTTTATCTTGGAAAGCCTTCTTTGACACTTTTTACTCAGGAGGAAAACCATGCAAAGTAAAATAAAATATTTATTTATAATATTTGTTTTTTATTGTTTTATGCATAATCTTCAAGCATCTTCAAGTGGTTATAGTAGACTTTTGCTTTATGGTAATTGTATTACTTGTCACCATCCTACAAAAAGCATCTCTGCACCATCTCTTAAAATCATTAAACAACGTTACCATGATGCTTTTAACAATAAGGATTTATTTGTAAGTTATATGGTTCAGTGGGTTTATAAGTCTACTAAGAAAGGCTCAATTATGCATGATATGATTGATAAATATGAGCTTATGCCACAGCTTGGATATCAAAAGGATACTTTAGAAGAAATTGCAGAGTATATTTATGAAAATGAGATAGAGGATATCTCTGCTTACTAAGTTTAATACTTTTTAAACCTTACAAAATAGTTTATTGATTGGAATCAAGATAAAGCTCCTTTTATTTTATTATACTTCTAAAAAAAAGGAATTATAAATGCAGACGTTAAAGTCTTTATATTTTAGAATGTCAATTATTCATTATCTTGGTATGATAATATTACCGTTAAATGCTATATTTTTTACTCAAAATCAAGTTTCTCAGATAGTACAAATTATTTTAGCTATTTTTTTAATCTTCCATGAACTTGATGAAAGAAAAAATGGAAAGCAGTTATCTTCTAAACTAATTGAGTTTTTAAAAGATATGGATAACCCAAACACTAAATTTGATACAGACACCTCTTTCGCTAGTGAATATTCACATATTAAGAAGATAATTGATTCAAGAGAGAAGAGTCAAAAACAAAAAAAAGAGCAAGAAAAGATTTTAATCAATGAAGCAAAAGATGTTATGAATAGTTTAAAAAACGGACTGTTTTCTAAAACTATTACAAAAAACTCATCAAATCCATTTTTAGAAGAGTTTAAAAATAGTGTTAATGATATGATAGAGAGTACAAAAGATAACTATAAGATAATAAACAATCAATTAGTTGAGTATATCAAATATGATTATACAAAAGATATAAAGATTGATAACCTTGATAGCAAAGGTGAGTTTTTACATATGGTAAACTCTATAAATAGCTTGAAAAGTGCTATTGTATCAATGTTAAATGAGAATAAAACAAGTGGTCAGTCACTTATGGAGTCTTCAAAAAAACTTTTATATAGTGTGAATAAATTAAATGAAACATCTAGTTTTACAAAAGATAGTATTGAAAATACAAGCCATGATATAGAAAATGTCACAGCTCAGATAGAAAATATTTTTGAAACCACTAGTAATATGTCAAATCTTGCAAACACTCTTAGTGAATACTCTTTGAAAGGGAAGGATTTAGCTTTAAAAACAAATAACTCCTTAGAGGAGATAAATGAAAAAGTTGAAAATATAAATAAAGCAATATCGATAATTGAAAAGATAGCTTTTCAAACGAATATTTTGAGTCTAAATGCAGCAGTTGAGGCTAGTACTGCAGGAGAAGCAGGAAAAGGTTTTGCAGTTGTAGCCAAAGAGGTTGGAAATCTAGCATCAAATAGCTCAGAAGCTGCAAAAGAGATAAAAAAACTTGTAGAAGATGCAAATAAAAAAGCAAATGAAGGTAAACAAATATCAGATGATATGATGGAAGGGTATAACTCTTTAAATGAAAATATAGATAAAACAATTGAATACATAAAAGATGTTGTATCTGTTTCTCAAAATCAACAAAGTACAATAGTTAAAATAAATGAAAAAATTACAAGTTTAAACAAAGAGATAAACTCAAATTCAACAATCTGCGAAACTACAAATGATATTGCTAATAATAATACTTTATTAGCTAAAAGAATTGTAAATGATGTATTTAGTAAAAAATTCTAGATAAATTCATAAAGTGTATAATCAAGCAGTATAAAAAAAGCTAATTTTCATAAAAGAAAGTTATATTATCATTATGGTAAAATTTAAAAAATTTAGGAGTTTATAATGATAAATATAAAAGTTGAAAAAGAGTGTGGATGTTTTAAAAATTCTGATTTTGAAAAAAATACAGCATGTGAAAACCTTGATGAGGCTTTAGAAAAAGCAAATAATATGTGTATTGTGATGAATGAGGACTTTTGTCATAAGCACAAATTTACTTCACATTATGATGAAGATAATAATGAAGTATTAATAAAAGTTCAAATGAACGGATAAACCTAAAGATAAACTAGAAATTTACTAGTTTATCATATCTTTTTTTTATAATCAATCCTTTTTTACTTTTTTGTCATGTATATAAAAAACAGATTTTTTATTAAGAGTTTGTTAGAAATAATTCCATTAACAATTATAATAATTATTATCATAATAAGGAAAATGGATGAAGTTTCAAAATAAAAAAATCGTAGGTTTATCAATACTTGCAGCAATACTTTTACAGCCTAATGTATTAGCCCAAGATAAAAAGGAGTCATTAGGAAGTGTCGATATTATCTCAACAGATGTAGAGCAGACAGATGGTTCTTATACAGTTGACTCAATGAGTACATCAACTAAGTTAGATTTGTCTATAAAAGATACTCCACAATCAATAAGTGTACTAACTGTTGATGAGTTAGAAGATAGAAATATTGACTCTTATCAAAGTTTACTAAAAAAAGTAAATGGTGTTTCAATTGAAAGATGGGACGAAAGAGTAAATGCAATGGCAAGAGGGTTTGAAGTAGATTATTACTTAATTGATGGAATGCCAACTTACTCAAGTATAACAAATAGAGACCCTGATTTATCTATTTATGAAAGAGTTGAAATAGTAAAAGGTGCAAATGGACTTACTACTGGTTCTGGAAATCCAGCTATTAGTATGAACTTTGTTAGAAAAAGAGCAGATAGTAAGATCACAAATGGCAATATTGCAGTGACAACTGGTTCATGGAATAATTATGGAGCAACTGCCGATATTGCTACACCAGTTACAGATGATGGAAAAGTAAGATCTAGATTTGTAGTCAAGCATGAAAGTGGAGACTACTTTTTAGATGACTATGAAAAAGAGAATAATCTTTTTTATGGAGTTGTAGATGCTGATTTAACAGATACAACAACCGCATCATTAGGGTTTAGTTATCAAAATTTAGATAGAACATCAATTAGATGGGGTGGTTTACCAGCATTTTTTTCTGATGATTCAAAAACAAATTTTGATAGATCTTATAATCCAACTGAAGATTGGACATATAGGCAGATTGAGACAAAAACTTACTACTTTGATGTAGAACAAGATTTAGCAAATGATATTAAGCTTGATTTATCATATACTAGACTTGAAGCACAAGATGATACTTCACTTTTATACTTTTCAGGGAAACCAGATAAAAGTGACGGTTCAGGGATGAGTTATTACACTTGGACTGCAATAGAGAAGTATCAAGAAGATAATATTGACTTACACGCTTCAATACCATTTACTTTGAATAATTTAGAGCAAGAGGTAATAGTAGGGTATACTCATAGTATTTTTGATGTGAATGACTATCCTTATTCACAAACATTTGGTACTTTAGGAAGTATATATAATATTAATGTTGCTCAACCTACAGGTGCTTTATCAAGCCAATATGCAAAAGGTAAAACTACACAAAGTGGTCTATACTCAACTGGTAAGTTCTCTTTATCAGAAGATTTAAAACTGATCTTAGGAGCTAGACTTTCAAATTGGGAGTATGATGGTGTAAAAAGTGATGGTAGTAAGTTAGCTTATGAGTATGAAAATGAATTAACTCCTTTTGCTGGACTTGTATATGACTTAGATAAAAACCACTCTATATACGCTAGTTATACATCAATTTTTAATAATCAAGATAAAAGAGATCCTAATGGTAACTATTTAGATCCTATTGATGGTAATAGTTATGAGACAGGAATAAAAGGTGAGTATTTTAATGGAGCATTAAATGCTTCTGTTACACTATTTAGAATAGAACAAGAGAATGTTGCACAGGAGATTGATGGAGTAAAAGTTGGTTCCTCAAGTGAACAAGCATATAGAACAGCAAATGGAGTTGTAAGTAAAGGTGTTGAGTTATCTATATCAGGGGAGATAAATGAAAACTTAAGTCTATCAGCAGGAGTTACAAACTTTGAAGCTACAGATGCAAATGGTGATGATGTACAAACAAAATCTTCAAGAACAAATGCAAACATATTTGCATTATACAAGGTTAATAAATTTGATATAGGTGCAGGTTTAAACTATAGAAGTAAATTCTATACAGGTTCAGGAAGTAGTAAAGTTACTCAAGGTGGTTATACTACAGCAGAGTTTATGTCTAGTTATAGAATAAATAAGAATTTAAAAATACAGTTAAATGTTGATAATTTATTTGATAAAACTTATTATGATGGAATAGGTTCAAATACAATGCTAAAAGCAGAACCAAGAAAGATAACTGCTAGTTTAAGATATGATTTCTAGTAAAAAAATAGTAGGTAAAGTAATTATACTTTGCCTATTTACTATTGTTGGTCTTTTAGAAGCAGCAGATATAAATAAGTATGGTAATATCACAAGCTTTCAGATTTCAGAAGTAAATAAAGAGTTTAAAACTATAACTTATGATGAATATAAAAAAAGAGTATTAAAAGATTTTACTATCAAGCTAGAAGTAGATAAAACTACTTTAAAAGATAAAGAGTATTTTTTAACAATTGTTTCTGATATAGACTCCTTAAAATATACAAATGTAAACTACAAGATAAATAATCATTTAATGATTATAAAACTTGACTCCTCAACCCCTTCAAATATATATTTTAGATACTCTTATGATAAGAAAAAAAGAGTTGAGTTTAGATTTAATGTAATTTCAAAGTTTGAGTATCAAAATATTTTACCTTATGAGGGAATTTTATATGGAGTTGCTTATGGAATTATATTTTCGGCATTTTTGTATTACTTAGTTATATATTTTTCAACAACAAGAGTATGTTTCTTATATTACTCTTGTATGCAACTTTTTGTATTATTATCTTTGATAGGATTTACTTATTTTAGCTTTAAACCATATCCACAAGAGGTTCCTCAAGCTTTTGTTGATGTTTTTGAAAGTGCAGCATTTATGTTTACTTTTCTATTTGCAAAAGAGATTTTAAATGCAAAAAAACTAATGCCTATTGTAAATCATATATTAAGTTTTTTTGTCTTTTTAAATGCTTTAGATTTAGTACTTATACTTATATTTAAATACTCTATTCTTTATGAGTACTCTTACTTTTATATTTCGTTTTTAATTCCAACAATGGTAGGCTTAGTGGCTATTTATAAGGGGAATAAAAATGCTACTTTTTATACTCTTGGTTGGTTTGTTCTATTTTGTTTTGTATTTTCGTATGAGTATGACTTCATACCTTTAAGTGGAATATATACAATTCATATAGCAGCACCTTTAGAGTCTTTAATATTTAGTTTTGCATTAGCATTTATGTTAAAAAATCTTGTAAAGAAACAGAATGAACAAGAAAAAATGTTGATACATAAAAGCAAATTAGCCTCAATAGGTGAGATGATAAATAATATAGCTCACCAATGGAGACAGCCTTTGATGCATTTAAGTTATATAAATATGAATCTTGAAATGTCAAGCGAAAATGAAGAGTTTGAAAAGAAATTTTTCATAGATAAGTTAAAAGAATCAAATACTCAGATTAAATTTATGTCAAAAACAATAGATGATTTTAGAGACTTTTATAGAGTTAAAAAAGATAAACAAAGCTTCTTAGTCTCAAACTCTTGTAAGTTAGCTATAAATATTCTTTCTTCAACATTAAAGAAAAAAGATATAAAAATAGAGTTGAATATATTAGATGATAGTTATATAAATGGATATGAAAATGAGTTTGCTCAAGTAGTATTAAATCTTTTAACAAATAGTGTAGATGAGTTTGTTGAAAAAAGAGTTGAAAGTCCAATTATAAATATAATAGTTAATAAAATTGGTAGTAAAATCATAACAACAGTTTGTGATAATGCAGGCGGAATTAAACAAAAAGATTTAAAAGAGGTTTTCAAACCTTATTATACAACTAAAAAAAGAGGAACTGGAATAGGGCTTTATATGTCAAAACTTATTATAAACTCACACTTTCTAGGAGATATAAAAGTAAAAAACAGTAAAGAGGGAGCTTGTTTTACAATAGAGATTTAGAGTCTAGTTACATAGACTCTTTAAAATCTCTTTGTATATATCTGAATCTTTGTGGTTGTATCTAAATATTGACTCACTTAAATGTGTAATAAAATTGTTTTTGTTTATTCCTCTAAATTTTTTAAGTCTATTTTGAAGAAAAAGTTCAAAGTCATTATTTGATTTAAAAAAACCAGATACTACATATCTTTTATTCTCTTTATTATAAAGAATTCTTGCACTATTTGCTTTTTTATGGTTGATAAGGTTTGTTTTCACACTATCTTTAATAAAATCAAAAAGTTCACAGTTTGATATGCAATCTTCATTTATAATATAGATACCATAATCTCTTTCAATAAATAAAATATCGTGACTATAAATATTTATATGTTTTATCTCTAGACTACTTTTGTTTTTTATATCTAAACTTATTTCATAATTTAAAATAGAGTTTTGCTCTAATAATTTAGTTCTAATTAGTTTATAGTATTGATTTATTGTCTGCCTACTCAAACCTGTTTGCTTAGCTGTTTGAATTGCAGTATAGTCATTACTAAAATAGAAACATATTTTATTTATTATATCACTTTTAACTTTTGCATTTTTTATTTGAATATCTATTTTCTCTAATTTTGACATGAAATAATTATAATAAAAAAAAGTGAGAAAAAAATGAGGAATAATAAAAATGATTCTCATAATTGTATTTATTAGTAAAAAGTTGTATAATATCATTTATGATGATAGAAAAATATAGAAATATTAAAATACTTTGTATTGAAGATGAAGAGTTGATTAGACAAAACCAAGTATTTTATTTAAAAAGGTTATTTGATTATGTTTATGAAGCGAAAAATGCAAAAGAGGCATTAAAACTATTAAAAGAAGTAAAGCCTCATATTGTAATAAGTGATATAGAGTTATCCGATATGAACGGTTTAGAATTAATAAGAGAAGTAAGAAAAAAGGACAAGAAAACAAAATTTATAGTTTTAAGTGCATACTCTACAAAAGAGTATCTGTTAGATGCTATTGACTTAGGGTTAGTTAAGTATTTAATTAAACCAATTGATCATGAGACTTTCTATCCTATTTTATTGCAGTGCGCAAAAGAGATATATGAACAGAATCAAGATTTAATTTATATAACAGATGAGTGTAAGTTTGATATAAAAAACAGTTTACTAATTTATGAGAATAAAAGTATGAATCTTACAAAATATGAAGCTGACTTTTTATACTTGCTTTATAAAAATAGACCAAATGTAGTAAAATATGAACTAATACAAGATGAGGTATGGAGAGAAAATATTATGACAGATAGCTCTTTGAGAACTTTAGTAAAAAGCTTAAGAAAAAAGCTTCCTACTAATATAGTTAAAAATCTTTCAAAAGTAGGATATAGCTTGAATATATAATTAAAAACTATATACATATTGAGACAAGAAAACTACAAACATTAATAAAGAGAAAAAGATATAGTGAAATATGGTTTTAAATTTTTGATTTGCTTCAAACTTATCAAAAAGCAAAGGTACAAAATAAAAACCAATTACTAAGATTAAACCTACTAACACTTTTACATGTAATATCATAGAACTACTATTTGCGTATAAGAATAGAAGAAATACTCCTGATATAATCAAAATCAAATTATTAATTTTGATTATATTTCTAGCTTTAGAGCCCATTGCTTGTTGTATTTTTTTAGCTTGTTCTTTAGGAAAAGACGAAATTATCTTTAAAATTACAAAGGTTCTAAAGAAAACTGTTCCAACAAATAGTATAATAGTTGCCAAATGAATAAATTTAATAAACTCATACATGATTAAAAGTTAAACCTAAATCCAGCAAAAATATAAGTACCTACATTTGTACCTAACTCTTCTTCAATCTCTTTATCAAAAATATTATCTACTCCTCCATAAATAGTAGTATTTTTACTTACTTTATAGTTTAACCCTAAATCAACTAATGTATAAGCATCAGTCTTTTCAGTATTTTGAGTATCTTTGTATTGTTCTCCAATATATCTAAAAGAAAGATTTGTATTTAGACTATTATTTACTTTATAGTCTAGATTTAATGAAGATGAAATATCAGGGGTGAAAGTAAGTTCTTTATTTAGTGTCTTATCTTTTGTATCTAAATATGTAAGATTAAAGTTTGTATTTAAATAATCAGTAAACATATAATCAAGTTTTAATTCAATTCCATTTATCTCAACACTATCAAGATTTTCAGAAGTATAATATTTTCCTGCACCTGTACCATAAGAAACAAGTTCTATTTTATCCTTTATATTTGTATGGAAAGCAACAATTTCAGATGATAGATTATTAAAGCTATTTGATAGCGCTATTTCAAAGCTTTGAGATTCTTCAGGTTTTAAATCATATGCAGTATTTTTTGGTCCAAAAATTACATCAGAACCTAATCTTTTACCATCTTTATAAACAGGAGCAACAACATAAAGTTCTGCAATATCAGGGGCTCTATAACCTTGTGAGTAGTTAAATCTTAAAGAAGAGTTTTCATTAAGTTTTTGAACAGCACCTGCTTGGAAAGTTATTTTGCTATTGGCATTTGATATATGGTCATATCTTGCACCTAAAGTTGCATTTAAAGAGTTAGTGATATTAATTTCATCTTGAACAAAAAGTGATTTATAAGTAACCTCTTTTGTAATAAATTCAGTTGAGCTAGGATTAGGATTTATTGCACTTGATTCTCTAGTTTCTTTTCTATATTCAGCTCCGAAAGTAAGAATATTAGATTCATTTAAAATATAAGTAGATGTAGATTCTAAGTTATCAATAGTAACATTTGCACTAAATTTTCTATTAACTGGACCTGTAAAGTTTATAGGATTAGTTTTATTTCTTTTTTTATAATAAGATCTATACAGCTTAAGATCAGTTACAAAATCTTCATTTACTTGGTATTCAAAATCTGTAGATAAATCAACTCTTTGATTATTATCTTTTGATAGGACAGGAGTATTTTTAATAAGTCCACCTCCAGAGAATTTTGCATTACCTAAGTATACTCCTTCCCTCTCTTCTTTAAAATAATTAAAGTCAATACCTGCAAGAAGTTTATCACTTAAAGTTTTTTCAAGTCTAGTTCCAAAGCTTAAAACAGTTGCATCATCAATAAAAGTTACATCTTCTTTGCTAGATACTCCATTTTGTGGGTTTGCTCCTATAACAGAACCTGTTTGAGGATTAACTGCTGATTGAGTATAGTTTTTATTTTTTGTAAATGGTGTTAAATCAATAACTGAACCAAAAACTTTATAGTTAAAGTAGTCGTTCTTTCCAGTAGTTGTAAAGTTGAAGTTTTTTTGTTTTCCATCTCCTTTCTTATTTAAACCATATTTTAAATCAACGGCTGTTTGAGGTACGGTAATTTTCTTAGTAATTATATTTATAACTCCACCAATGGCATCAGAACCATAAAGTGTTGACATTGAACCCTTTACAATTTCAATTCTTTCAATCATTGAAGCTGGAATTCTATTCATCTCATAAGGGTTTTCTGTTTCTGCTGATAATCTTTTCCCATCTAATAAAATTAACGTACCATTTGCACCTACACCTCTTATTGAAATAGAAGCCTTAGACGCAGAACTTGGATGGGGAAACCTTCCAACTTGAGCATTGATTGATGGTATTTTTTCAAATATATCCTTTACTGTTGAAGCTGAAATTTTTTCAATATCTTCTTGTGAAACAACTATAACTGAAGCACTTACTCCCTCTATGTTTTTTTGGGTTTTAGTAGCTGTTGTTACTAACACTTCACCTAAGTTTGCATTTGAACTTGCATAAGAGTTGCTTGCTAAAATAACTGCGACAACACTTGACAATATAAGACTTTTTTTCATTTTAATTATTCCTTTTAATTTGATTTGTAATATATATTTTCATTTGGCAGTTTGCCACCTATTAGTTTTTCATTACTATTTTTTAAAACAGTGAAGAAAAACTCTAACTCCTCTTTTGCTTTAAAAGCATTTATACTTTGAAGCTTCACATGTTTTATTGAGTCTGCTAATCCTTTTTCTTCAAGCATAGGTAAAGTTTTTACGACTAGTTTTGAAGCTTTGTTTGGATTTTGTTTGTACCATATAAGTGATTTTTCATACTCTTGTAAAAATCTATTTATAAGTTTTTCTTTTCCTTTTGTATCTCCTAAGAATGCAATTCCAGCTTGGGGAATTTTTGCTTTAGTTTTAAAAAGTTTTCCCCACTCTTCTTGTAAGTCAACACTTCTATATAAATCAGGAGCTACAATTTTTACAGGAAAAGAGTCTGTTTTGCGTAATGCTATTGAAATAGCTGGTTCTGCTAAAAGTGCATGGTCAACTCGTCTTAAAATTAACATTTGTATAACATCAATAGGATTGCTTACATATTGGATTTCAAAATCTTTTTTAGGGTCTAAATTATATTTTTTAGCAAGCTCTTGAAAGATGATATCAGGCATATCAGCTCTAAAAGGAAGAGCAATTTTTTTTCCTTTAAAATCTTCTAAAGTTTTTAAACTGGAATCTCTACTAATCATAGCAAGAATTCCCCAAACAGATACATTTAAAAGTTTTAAATCAACCCCTTTGTTATAAAGATTTGAAGCCACATTTGTAGGTAAAGCGATAAAATCAACATTTGAATTTAAAACTATAGCCCTAAGTTCATCAGGATTTTTCCATAGTTTAAACTCTATTTTTCTATTTAAGTCTTTAAGTGCATCACTTTGTATCATATGCATAATAGGATGTGATACGGATGCAAATGGACCTGCAACAACAATTTTATTTTCATCTTTTGCAAAAAGTGATAATAAAAATATAAAACTAATTAATAATATTTTTTTCATAAATCTCCTTTAACCTTTTATTCCATCTTTTCTTTTTGAAAGTAAAAATGGGAAAAAGATTTTCATATATATAATAAATGGAATCGCCCATAAAATGGACGATACAACATAAGCTTCTGTAGTGTAGCTTTCATAAAAAGGGATTAACCCTCTTATAAAAGTTGCACAAAGTATTAAAATAACTCCAAGATTTAACCAAAGGTTTGTAAAAAGTTTTCTTCCTGTATGAATAGTTGAAATAACTATCATTACAATATAAAAGACAAGACCAAAACTTCCTGTTGTAAGAAAATGTCTAAAATGGTTTAGAGCATAAAGCTCTTCATTTAAATAATCATAGGCTAAGAAACCATAGGCAAGGGCAGTTAATAAAATAGTACTTAGCATATAAATAACAAAGGGCTTTGTTAATATATTATTATCTTTTAAAATAAAATCATTTGAGATATTTAAGATAGCTGCAAAACAAGCAAGTGCTAGATAGGCTAAAATAGAATTATTAGGGAAGAAAAACTCCACAAGAGTATATAAAAGTACACAAAAAATAGCTAAGTTATATCTAGGTGCTCTTGAATAAAAAGTTTCATCAATATTTTCACTCTCTAAAAGTTCATTTATAGCCTCCATATTTATTCTTCTTAGTGCAAGCAAAATCAAAACAATAAAAAACCCTAAAGCTAAAATCAAAATAGATAAAGAGTCAATATCTAAATGACCTGAAATACTTAAAAAAAACATAGTTTGAATAACTAAAAGTGCAATAAGAGTAAAAGCAAGGGAAATATGCCTTTTGTTTATATCTTTAAATACAGGTTTAATAATAAGTGAAATAATATATAAACTTAAAAATAGATTTAAAAAAGCAACAAAGTAGACTCCTAAAAATGCTATAAACCAAAAGCTTATTCTTGAGATCACCCAAATAGAAACTATAAATAAAAGCTTTCTTCCTACTATAGGAGTTGCTCCTGGGAACATCTCAGGAACACCTGTAAGAAAAAATGCAATAATCCCAGCACTTCCTATGCCAAAAAGCATTTCATAAATATGCCAAGTTAGAAGACTATCTATAAACCCAAGTGAAATAAAATCACTGAATGTAAAACTCCAAAGAATAATAGAAATCACAATATAAGGAGCAAGAAGTAAAAATATAGGCCTAAAGCCATATGCTAAATAAATAGGGAAAGTACCTTTGGGGTAATATTCATAATGCTTTGCTGCATACTGTTTTTTATTTTCCATTATTTTAACTCCAATTCAAATGTATTTATAATGTATTCATCTTTTAAAAGTTTTGCTGTTTGTTCATAAACATAGTTATCATCTCTTAAAGTTCTAGACCTGTTAAATGTAAAGCTTTTTACTATATGACCTACAGGTTCGGCTTTTAAAACTAAAATTTCATCACTTAGTTTAATGGCCTCCATCAAATCATGGGTAATAAATAAAATACTTAAAGACTCTCTTTCAATTGTTTCTATAAGTAGACCTTGAAGCTCTTTTTTTAAGCCAATATCAAGTGCTGAAAATGGTTCATCTAGAAATAGAAGTGAGGGTTTTACAACTAAAGCTCTAGCAAAAGATACTCTTTGTCTCATTCCTCCACTTAAATCTTTTGGAAACTTTTCTAAATCTTCTTGTTCAAGTCCAAATTTCAAAGCAATCTGCTTTGCTAAACTTTGGGCCTTTGCTTTTTTTACACCCTTTGCTAAAAGTCCTAAACAAATATTATCGAGTACATTTTTCCAAGGAAGAAGTCTTGCTTCTTGAAAGGCAAAGGATGAGCTTTTGAAGCTATTTATTATTTTTCCTTCTTCAAGAGTCAAAAGTTTTGCGCATAAATGAAGTAGTGTTGTTTTCCCACCACCACTTGGACCAACTATTGATACTACTTGTCCTTTTTTTAATTTAAGATTTATATTTTTTAGAATCTTTTTAAAACCAAAGGAGAAAGAGACCTCTTTTACTAAAAGTTCTTCTAATCTCTCCATGCTTCAACCTCTCTTTTTATTGGTTCTAAAATCAAGTATTCAATTAAAAGCAAACTTCCAACCATAATTAAAACTAAAGCAAATGCTGTTGCTGTATCCAATTGACTTCTAGCAATAGCTAAGCTTGCTCCAATTCCTTCATTTGATGAAAGTAACTCCGCCATAACAACAATTTTCCAAGACATTCCTAATGCACTAATCCAAGCAGGAAATACATAAGAAAAGATATGCGGAAAATATAGGTTAAACATTTTCATTTTAAAGCTTAGATTAAAACTATCTGCCATCTCTTTTAGATTTCCTTCAAGGGTTCTAGTTCCTTGAAGTGCTCCTATAAAGATTATAGGAAAAGAAGCAATAATAACTGTAAAGATAACTGTCATATCACTCATGCCAAACCAAATCATTGCTAAAACTATCCAGGCTATTGGAGGCATTCCCACAAGAATTGTAACTATTGGTCTACTCATCATAGAAGCAGTAATAAAAAGGCCTGCTAGTAACCCTAAAAAAGAACCAAAAGTAAGTGAAATAAAAAAGCCTATAAAAGCTCTTTTTATAGTAATAAATATATTTGTAATAGTCTCATCATTTGCAATAATAGAAATTAAGGTACTAATCGTCTCTTTTGGACTTGGTAATACAAGATTTCCATAGAGTTGATTTCCTAAATCCCATAAAGCAAAGAAGAGAAAAATAGAAGCAATTGAACCCCAACTACTCCAAACATAAGAAGGAAAATCTTTTATTATTTTTAATATAAATTTCATACACACCTAATACAATTTTTAAATTTTACGGAATTTTAATGAAAATGATAGTAATTATCAATGACTTAAATCAATAAATCTTAAGCGGTATTAAGCTAAAATTTTTTTATGTATAAAAATGTATTAAAAAAAATAGACTTTTTTAAATTTTTAAGTGATGAAGAGATTGAATTAGTAAACAACTCCTCTAAAATAGTTACATTAAATAAGGATAATATACTATTTTATGAAGGGGATTTAGCAAAATCTTTTTATATTATGGTTCAAGGAAAACTAAAATTATATAAAACTGGAACAACGGGAAATGAAATAGTTATTCATAACTTTAGTAAACCAACTATGTTAGCTGAAATGGCAACTTTTCAAGAGTCAACATTCCCTGCTACAGCAATTAGTACAAGTAATGTTACTAAAGTTGCTGTCCTAGAAAAAGAGGTTTTTATCTCTTTACTTCAAAATAATGCTAATTTATCATTTCATATTATAGGTGCATTAATAAAGAAGATGAGAACATTAGAACAAACAATTCATAGAAATTTAGTATATGATGCTACTCAAAAAGTGTGTTCACTTTTAAAAGAGAGTCCTAATATTTTAATTGAAAAAAAGCATTCAGAAATTGCGAATAAATTAAATATGGCACCTGCAACATTATCTAGAACAATTAAAAAGATAAAAGAAAAAGGATATTTAAATAGTGATAATGAAGTTATAAATAGCTCTTTTTGTGAGATACTAAGACCATAAACCCCTTAAGGGATTTATTTTTTAAGTTGTTTTATTATTCTATTTGTATTTATTATACTAATAACAATTGCTAAAAATAGAAGAGAGAACGCTAAAAAAATAGTAACTGTCAAAGCAGTACTCCATTCATCATCTTCATCCCTTGGTTTTGATAACTCTTTTTTTTCATTATTGCTTTTAATATTTTTTGTAAATCCATTTATAGGTGCAATACCTTTTGCTACTTCTTGAAACTCTGGTCCTGCGTCAAGTACTATTTGATAAGGTTCAGTAGGTATTTTTATTGTAAGTTCACTTGATTGTGGAAGACGTTTTTTATATAAAATCTCACCTGTAGCTAGTGCTTCTAATCTAATTAAAGCTTCACTAGCTAACTCACCTGTATCAAAAAATCCTTTTACTGTAATTGTGTTGTTTTTATTGTCTTTGACATTTAATATTAAAGTGTGTGCATATAAAAATGCAGGTAATAATAAAAATAAAAGATACATATAGTTTTTCTTGTTCATATTAAGCCTTTCTTGTTTTTTGAACCCAAAATATTTTTGCTTCTTCTCTTTTTTTAGGAAGCTTTCTTGAAACATATATAAATATAATCCCTAAAATAAAAAGTGCAATATCCACATTTAAAATGATATTCATTCCTTGTGTATATAAATCAATTATAGAGTAACCTGAAATTAAATAGTGAGTTATAGGAGCTAGTACAAAAAGAACACCTCCAAGTAGTAGTAACTCTTTTGCAGCTTGATAAGAGTTTAATCTATAAAATGACCAAACTAATGTAAATAACCACATATTGAAAAACAGTCCTTGTTGCCAAATAATTCTATCTTCTAAGCTAATTGGAAGTAGCCATTGAAGGTTAAATATCAGTGCAGTTGAGGGAATAACTCCAACCATAACAGCTAAAGATAATTTCCCCATCCAATGATAAAATGGACTTTTTTCTTCATACTTTTTAGCTTTTTTTTCACACCAAAGCATTACTCCAAATCCAAGTGCTAAGCAAGAAAAAGCCATAAGCAATGCAATAATTGCTCTAATAGTAAAATCAACCCCAAATAGTAAGTGTAAAAAATAAGTTGCATCTGAGGCTAAAACACTCCAATGTCTGTCTAAAACTTTCACATTTTGAATTATACTTCCATCTACACCACTTAGAGTTAAGGTAGGTTTATTAAATACTCCATTTAAAAAAGGATAGTGAGAGTTATATCCTTCAAGTTTAATTCTTGCACTAGAGTCTTTCCAGTTAATAAGCTTTAACTCATGAAGAGTAACATTTGGGTTTATCTTTTGAGCCTTTTTTATAAGTTCACTTATTGGAAGCATTTTCACATTGTCGTTTTGTTTTTCTATAGGTTTCTCTTGTGGAACTAAAACAGGTAAGGTTATTTTTTCAATAATAGAGGTTTCACCTTTTGAGACAATATAAGTCATTGGTCCAGAACCACTATAACCTATACACATAAATGCACCTGTTAAAGTAACTATTATAAATGGAGGAAATACCCAAGTAAATATTTTTCTATGCCATTTAGAGAATCTACTTTGCTGGTTTTTCCCACTATTTTTGTATTTTAAGGTGTTTACTAAAACTAATCCACCAATTATTAAAAACATTACAGCAACAGCCATAAATCCAAATATTGTATAGCCAATCACTCCAAGTGGACGACCGTAGTGCATTCCATTTAGAAATTTTGCAAGTTGTGATTTATCACCTTCATGTTTTAATTGTTCTTGTGTTGTAGGATTAAAGATAGTCTCTTCCGTGAATTTATGCGATATTCTTAAAGCTGGGTCATTCATATAGCCTGGAAGTTTTATGATTATATTGTTTTTAGGAAAATCAGGATTAGATATAACTGGATCAATCATAGCAGAATAGTCTATCTTTGTGATATTTGCTGCTTCAAAATGTCTTGAGGGTTTTTCCCAAACTTGAATATAAGGAAGCATTATCGCAAAAATACCAAAGAAAACGGCAATATACATAAGTAGAGATACTGAAATACCTACTGCCGAATGAACTCTAAATAGTCTTTGTTTAAATAGTTTTGATTTTTCTGATGACATACTCTTCTTCTTTAAAATAAGATTATTAAAAATATTGAAAATATTAGCGTTGGGATTAAAAAACGAAGTAGTGAACTTAGTTTTGTTGGTGCTAATACAATCCATAAAGAGAAACAAGCCCAAGCAAAAGTATTAAACATTAAAGGCATAATAATAGATTCACCAGCACTACCTGGGATTAAGAACACCAAAAGAGTCATTCCTGAATATGCAGATATTAATCCTCCAAAGATAGAACAAAGAACTCTAAAAAGTCCAATTTTTTTGCCATTTTTCTCAGGAGTTGATAAATGTTTATAAATCTTTTGAATATACATGGGGTTCCTTTTATGATTTTGATAATTATAATTAAGAATATGTAATTATTAACTTAGTAGATTTCTATCATGACAAGTATAGAAGAGTTTAGATTTTTAGACCTAAACTCTTAGCAAGATTAATAGCTCTTCTTCTTTCAAATCGATTTTTAGAAGCTTTTTTTAGATATTTTTTTACAGTACTTTTGGATTTATTTGATTCATAATAACTTAGTGCTAAAAGTGTATATCTTTTGCCATTTGCTCTTGAATTTCTTGTAAAATTATGCTTTTTTAAAACTCTTATTGCATTTTTATAATTATTATTGTTGTAGTAAATATTTCCTAAAATTAATTGAAATTTATCATTTTTTGCAAAAGAAGAGTTTTCTAAAAGCTTTATACTCTCTTTGTAGTTTTTTGCATTTAGATAACTTGATACTAAGATACTAAAGTTTTGTTGATTTTGTACTATTATCTTATTTTCAAGAGCCTCTTTCATATACCTAGCTGCTTTATGATAAACCCCATAGTCACTTAAGATACTAACTAAATATAAAAGGTTTTTATTTTTACTAATAACACCTTTGTTATAAGCAAGCTCTAATGTTGATAAAGACTTTTTTTTCTGTTTTGTTTTTTCATATAAAGATATTAGTTGCATCCAGTATGATTCATTGTTATATCTTTTTACCATAACTCTTAAAGTATTTATAGCTTTTTTATAATCTTTAATCTCAACATAGGCTGAGTAAAGCATCTTATACCAGTTCTCTTTTTCTTTGTTGTTTTTTAAAGCTTTTTTGATATAAAAGATACTTTCTTTATACTTTTTAAAGTAGTAATATCCAAGTGCAAGATTTTCATAAAGGGTTGTGTTATCACCTCTTTTATTTAGCAACTCTTTTGAGTATTTAATACTTTTTGAATACTCTTCAAGACTTAAATATATTTTTGAAAGTGAATACTTTATATTTGAAATATCCTCTTTTGTTAAAGCATTAAGTGAAATTATTTTTTCATAGTTTTGTGCTACTTTTTTATAGTTTCCTTTTTTTAAATTGATATTTGCTAGTGATTGTAGTGCATAAGATTTAGCAAGGATATTTATATCTTTTTTTAAAAACTTATCTATTTTTTTGATTGCTTTTGTTGTTTTCTCTTTTTTTATTAAATCATTTATATCTTTTAAGTAGTTATAGTCTGCCTGAGTTATAGTCTGTTTTGCTATAAGAGTTAAACTACAAAAACTTAATATCAGAATTATATTTCTTATCATTTTGCCAACCTAAAGTTAAAAGTTATTGTTGCATTTCTTGCAAATTCATTGTTTTTAAATCTCCACTTTTTTATTGCATATATTGAACTTCTATCAAATACACCTTTTGGTTTGGACTCTAAAACTTTCACATCTAAGACATTACCTTGCTTATCAATAGTAAAACCAAGTTTTACAAAACCACTTTGTCTTCTAATCTTTGCACGTCTTGGATACCTTGGGTTTACTCTTTTTAAAGCTGTTAGACTATTTGCATCTATAACACTGCTACTCATATCTATTTTTGCTCCACTAAGTGAAGATATACTAGAAATATCGATTTTTTTTGTTTGAACTTTAAATGGTTTAATATCAACTTTTTTATTGATATTTGTGTTAATTTTTGTTTTTACTTTTACTTTTTTTGGTGGTTCTTTCTTTGGTGGTTTTTTGGGTTTAACTCTTTTTTTTCTTTCAACTTTCGTATCAGTTTTTTCTCTTAAATAAACAAGATGTTTCGTTTGTGTACTCTCTTGTAGATTGGCTTGTTTACTTGCAGTCATTAAATGCATAGAGAAAAATATTCCAAGACTTATAGCAACAGATAAAACAAGAGCAACAATAATTCTCATATTAATTCTCTTTTAGTGTAGAAATTGAGATATTAAAGATTCCAGCAAGTCTAATTTGATCCATAACTTGAACTAAAATACCTGTTTTAGAGTCACTATCCGATTGTATTACAACACTATTTTGCGTATTTGTGGCTTTAAGTCTTTCTATATTTGCACGAACTGATCTAATATCCACCATTCTTTTATCAATCCAAATTTCATTGTTGTTTTTAATAGCAATTAAGATATTTGCTTTTCCTTTTTGTTGGGCGGTTTTTGCACTAGGTCTATTTACATTTACCCCTGTCTCTTTTACAAATGATGTGGTAACAATGAAAAAGATAAGCATGATAAAAACCACATCTAACATAGGAGTTAGATTTATCTCTGTCTCTTCTTTATGTTGCTTTTGTGAAAATCTTCTCATTTCTATATAACCTTTGAAAGTTCTAATTCTAATTTTTGTGTATGGTATTTGATTGAAAGTTCTAATCTTTTCTCAAAAAGTATTCCACTTAATGCCACAACCATTCCTGCCATTGTTGGAATAGTTGCCATTGAAACACCATTTGCCATTGATTTTACATTGCTAGTTCCTAAGATTCCCATCACATCAAAAACCTCAATCATCCCTGTAACCGTTCCTAATAAACCAACTAAAGGACAAACAATAATAAGTGTTTTGATAAACTCTAATCCACCTTTTAGCTTTAAACTAGCCTCTTGTACAAGATGTCTTTTTATTTCATCTTTAAATGGATTACCATTTTTAATCTCTTTTATCTCTTCAAAGACTCTTTTTTTATACTTTTTATACTCAAAAGTAATATAGATATATCTTTCAATTAGAAGTGTCCATAAGAAAAGTGCAATAGCAAATACTATGTATAAAACAAAGCCTCCTTTATTAAAGAAGGCTAATAAATCATCTATATATAATTCAATCATATTACTTCAATGTTTTCGCTAATAATCCAATACTTTGTTCTTCTAAAATAGATACTAACTCTTCAGCTTTTGAAGAGATATAAGTGTATGCAAATAGAAGTGGTATTGCTGTTATTAAACCTAAAACAGTAGTAATTAAAGCAGTTGAAATACCTCCTGCCATAAGTTTTGGGTCGCCTGTACCAAAAAGTGTAATAGCTTGGAAAGTTGCAATCATCCCTGTAACAGTTCCAAGTAGTCCAAGTAGGGGAGTTACAGCTGCTAGAAGTTTTACAAAGCTTTGACCTTTTTTGATTTTATTTGTCTCTTTTAAAATTGCTTCACCTATTTTTATCTCTAAATCATTTATAGAGTCATTTAGATTTTTATAGAAAATATCTGCAATCTTTCCTAAAGAGTTATTTGGCTTTGGTTTATCAAGAGTTTTGATTTGCGATTTTATTTTAAGTGATGCAATATTTAAAATAACTATTTTATATAAAGCAAATAGTAATCCAAGTGTACCAAGTGTAAGAATTATATATCCTACAACTCCACCTTGATTTATTCTATCAAGTATTGTTGGGTTATTTTCAAGCATTTCAAAAAGAGTACCTCTTGTTGGGTCAATAGTTATATTTGAAATCTCAGTGCTATTTTCAAACTCTTTTGCTTGTTTTAAAATAGAGTTATTTGGCTGAACTGTTAATTCAACTAATGCTTTCATGTCATTTGAGTATGTTAAATATTTTCCGTTTGATACTGCTGCGAAAAGACCAACTCTTGTAATGTCTTTAGTCTCTTTTTCCCCTGTATTTAAAATTACAGGTGCTTGGTACTTTGCTATGTTTCCTGATTTTATTGTTTCATCTAACATTGTATGCCAAAATGTAGTTAGTTCTTTTAGATTTGGAAGTTTCTTTGAGTTTGCAAACTTTGAAAATATTTCTTCTTTACTTGGATCTTGTGAGGCAGTAAGTGAGTTTTGATAGTTTGTTAAAAAGTCTGCTGATATTTGTCTTACACTTCCAAACATCTCACCTAAATTTGCAGCTTTATTTCTAAGTTCAGTCTCTTTTTCTTCTAGTAAAGCTTCATTTTTATCAATAAGTTTTTTAAGTTCTAAGCTTTTATCTTCTGCTTTTTTTAGTTGCTTTTGTTTTTGCTTTAGAATAGCCTTTTGTCTATTTTTTTGGTTTATAAACTCTTTTAACCTGCTTTTCTCTTCAGCTATCTCTTCTTGTGATTTTGTTTTCACTTCATTTAATAAGCCATTTAAATCAAGAGCAAATATGAAGTTGAAAGCTAATGATAGAGTTAATATATATTTAATCATTTAATATTTCCTTTTGGGCTAAAAATGGAAGGTTTAAAAAGTCTACATTTTGCTGTTTTTGAGCAATTTTTATTGCTTTTCTTATGTTTGATTTTGATTTTGAGTCATCAATCTTTATCCATTTTTTAGTTTTATTGTTGAAGTATCCATACTCTTTTAGATCCAAGCTTTGATAGTATAATCCCACACGTCCAACTCTTAATAGATTGTAAGTTTTATTTTCAATTTTAGCTTGATAACTCTCTATAGTTTTTGCATAATCGTACTCGATTTTAAAAGCTTCAAGTATAAGTCTATATTTTTCGTGTGTTTGGATATCAGCTCTATTTAAAGTATTCTCTAACCTTTGTACTCTTTGTAATCTCTCATCAAGTAAAAAAGGTGTATCTTTTTGGATTAATACTTTTAAGGATTTAATCATATCAATCATTAGAGGGAAAATGTTCTTTTGAGTCTCTTCAATATCAATGATTTGTTGATTTAGACTTGCTAACTCTTCTTTTTGTGAGTTTATTATCTTTTCAAGCTGATTATTATAGGTTTGCGTGTTTTTTAGGGCACTTGATGTATGTTTGTATTCATCTAGAAGTCTATTTTTCTCTCTTTCATTTCTATCAATTTTATTTTGATAGTTTTTTAGTTTGTCATTTGTATTTTCTAATACATCTAATGATTTATCTAGTTGGTTTGCAAATAGGGGGATTTGTAATGTCAACAAGATAAGAATGCTTTGAAATACTCTTTTCATCTATTTCCTTTTAATATCAATTATGATTTTCTATATTATTATTGCGAAAGAAAATAACATAGAAATCACAAATTAGTTAAATTTATTTTGGTCTTATAATTTTGAGAATCATAATCAAAAAATACTAAGATTTTACTTAGTAAACTTATTTCATGACAAGAAAAAGTTAAGAAAGCATTCATATAGAAAAAATTAGATATAATCCCAAAAAACTCAAATAAGAAAGATAGGTATGATTGATATAAAACTATTACAAAAAGATTTTGAAAATGTAGCTAATGCTTTAATAAGAAAAGGTGTAGACCAAAGTATTCTTGATGAGTTAAAAGAACACTCTTTAAATGCAAAAGCTAAAAGACAAGAGATGGAGTCTTTAACAGCTCAACAAAACAAATTGTCAAAAGAGTTTGGTAGATATAAAAAAGAGGGCTTAGATATTGCTCCTTTACAAGAAGAAATTGCTTCATTGAAATCTCAAAAGCAATCATATGAGGAGGAAGTAAGAGTATTAGAAGAGAAACTAAACTCTATAGCACTTGGTGTTCCAAATCTTCCAGATGAAAATGTTCCAAACGGGGCAGATGAAGATGAAAATGTAGTTTTAGAAACTATAGGAAAAAAACCTACATTTGATTTTGAACCAAAAGAGCACTGGGACTTAGAAAATGGTTGGTTAGACTTTGAAAGAGGTGTAAAACTGGCAAAATCAAGATTCTCAGCTATTAAGGGTCAAGGTGCAAGATTGGAGCGAGCACTTATAAACTATATGCTTGATTTTAATAGACAAAGAGGTTTTGAAGAGTGGTATGTACCATTTATGGCAAACTCTAATACACTTCAAGGAACTGGGCAGCTTCCAAAATTTGAAGATGATTTATTTAAGATTGAAGGTGAAGACTTATACTTAATTCCTACAGCTGAAGTATCACTTACAAATCTTTACAATGATGAGATTGTTCCAGCAGAAGAGTTACCACTTATGCTTACTTCTTATACTCCTTGTTTTAGAAAAGAAGCTGGAAGTGCTGGTAGAGATACAAGAGGATTAATCAGACAACACCAATTTGACAAAGTTGAAATGGTAGCTATTACAAAGCAAGAAGAGTCAGAAGAAGTATTTGAGAAAATGGTTTCTTGTGCAAGTGATTTATTAACTTCATTAGGACTTGCTCATCAAAAAGTACAACTTTGTACAGGTGACTTAGGTTTTAGTGCAGCTACAACTATTGACTTAGAAGTTTGGTTACCAGGTCAAAATAAATATAGAGAAATCTCTTCTATCTCAAATACAAGAGAATTTCAAGCAAGACGTGCAAAAATCAGATATAAAGATGGTAAGAAAAATGTTCTTGCTCATACATTAAATGGTTCAAGTTTAGCAGTTGGAAGAACTCTTTTAGCTATTATGGAAAACTACCAAAGAGAAGATGGAACAGTAGAGATTCCTGAAGTTCTTAA
>JASMTK010000083.1:0-24987 GCA_041694355.1 Arcobacteraceae bacterium
GGTGGTATGATGGGACAGTTTATGAACCCTCTACCTGTATTTGTACCTATTGCACTTGTAACTTCACTTTTTGTTGCTTATGCATTTACTCCATATTTAATCAAAAAGTTTTTATAAGGTTAGAAGATGAAATTAGAAAAATTTATATACAGTATTTTAGAATCAAAAACAAAATCTCTTTTAGTATATTTTATAACACTAATACTTTTTATACTAAGTGTAGCAACTTTTCCAACAGAGATTACAAAAGCAAAGATGCTTCCTAGTAAAGACTCAGATACCTTTTCAGTTTATGTTAGTTTAAAAGATGGAAGTAGTATAAACAAAACAAAAGAGGTGACAAGATGTATCTCAAATGAACTTCAAAAAAATGAAAATATTACAAATATTTCAGTTTTTTTAGGGGAAGGACAACCTTTAGATTTTGCAGCATTAGTTAAACAAAGTGCCTTAAAAGACAAGCAATGGCAAGCTGAGATGATGGTAAACATCAAAAGAGCAGAACACAGAAATATCACAAGCTACAATCTAGTATCTAATCTAAGAGCAGAAGTAAAAGAAAAATGTAATTTTAAAGATGCAACTATAAAATTTATAGAACTACCAGCAGGACCACCTGTATTAGCATCTATAGTTGCAGAGGTTTATGGGGGAGATAGTTTCCAAACAAGAAGAGAGTTTTCAAAAAAAATCGCAAACATATTAAAAGATCAAGCTACACTTGTGGACATAGATGTAATGGCAAGTGAAGATTATATAAAATATGAACTTGTACTTGACAATAACAAAATCATAAAAAGTCAAGTAGAACTTGATCAAATAAAAAATATTTTATATGTTGCTTACGAGGGAATGCCAATATCTGTAGTAAATGAAAATAAAGCAGAAAATCAAATACCAATTTTCCTTAGACTAGATGAGTCCAGACTACTAAAAAACAAAACCAAAGAGGCTCTTGAAAATAAACTTCATACTTTAAAGCTTATGAATAAACAAGGTTATATGATTAGTTTATCTGAGTTTGTAGCTATAAAAGAGACAATAAAAGAACCAGAAATAACATCTAAGAACCTAAATGAGATGATAAATGTAATTGCAGAAACAGATAAAGATAGTCAAATCTATCCTCTTTTAGATGCAAGAACACAGATGTTAAATGAACTAAACAATGACTATGAAGTAATAAAAACAAATATGCTAAATCTTGCTTTTATAGATAAGAATACAAATGAAAGATTTGATGTAATTTTTGATGGGGAATTAAAAGTAACCCTTGATACATTTAGAGATTTAGGGGGTGCTTTTATAATTGCTATGGTATTAATATTTTTCTTGATGGTGATGTACTACAAAAGTTTTGCTATTTCTGGTGGTATTGTTTTAGCTAGTTTTATCTCAATTATTGGAGTTATTTTTGCACATATTGTTATGGATCTTTTTACAAAAGACACTTTCTATCTAACAGCTACATCTTTAATAGGTTTTATAGGGCTGATTGGTATAAACTCTAGAAACTCTACTTTAATTATTGATTTCACTAAGATATTAATAAAAGATGAAAATCTAGAAAAAAATGAAGCAATAGCAAAAGCAACAGCAACTAGGTCAAAGCCTATTATCCTTACTGTTCTTACTATGGTTTTTGCATCTTCACTTTTAGCTACTGATGCAGTATTTGGTGGTCTTGGGGTTGCACTTATAGGTGGTACACTAATATCTTATGTTGTATCTATGTTTTTTGTACCTGTTATTATTAAGAACCATATTCACAAAGTTTTATAAATAAACAAAGACTATACATATAATTGCTAAAATCCTATCTTACATTTAGGCCTTGCCTAATGTAAGATTTAAAAAAGGCAAACTTCAATGAACCAAAAACTAAAAAAATATCTAAAAGAGATAATAAAATTTTCCATAGTTTTAGTAATAGCACTAAATGTTATAAGCTACTATAAATCAAAAGATTTAAACAAAGAAAATCTATCTTTTAACTCATTTACCCTTTTAGATGATACAAAATACAATATACCAAAAGATAAACCTATTGTGATTCACTTCTGGGCAACTTGGTGTCCTATTTGTGAGTTTGAAGCTAAAAATATAGAAAAACTTTCAAAAGATTATGAGGTATTGACTATAGCAACACAATCAGGATCAAAAGAAAATATTCAAAACTATCTAAAAGAACACAATTTAAACTTCAAAGTAGTAAACGATGAAAATGGTTCTTATCAAAGAGCTTTCAATATCAAAGCCTTTCCTACAACACTTATTTATGATGATAATAAGATATTAAAGTTTAGTGAGGTTGGATATACTTCAACACTTGGACTCTATGCTAGAATGTGGTGGAGTAGCTTGTAATTTTATAATCAAAATAATATAACCATTATATATTTTTTACTATAATAAATCAAAGTATAAAATAACAAAGGTGAGATATATGAGTTTTGAAGAACAAGGCTACTTTGACAAGGTTTATCATAGAAATGGAAAACTATATAAGAAAGTAACAAAAGAGAGTATTCAAGAGATGATTGATGTGGTAAATAGCAAATCATTTTCAAGTAAAGATTTATTAATCGTAGATATTACTGATGAAAAAGTAAGAGACTATAAAAAGATGTTATCTAGATTAGAGGCAGAAGATATAGAAGATTTATCAGTAAAACTTGATAAATTAAAGTATAAAGTATACTTAAGACTGAAATTAAAGTAGCCAAATAGCTACTTTAATAATCTATTTATACTCTTAAAAGTATCTTTGCATACCTTGAACTCCACAAGACAAATAATACTATCCAAGCTACACTACTTATATATAATAAGTTCATAAAAAAGTTCATATTAGCTAAGAAACCTAAAGATGAACCAATTCTTAACAATGCAACTATTTGAGTAAAGAAAAATAAATACACAGTAATCTTATCTGCTTTAATTGGCTGCGCTGGAACTGCATGACCTAAAGTAACCCTACTTCCAAATCCTATAAGCAAAGTCAAAATATACCCAACTGCAAAAATATGTAATGAAAGTTTAAAACTTGTAAGTTCTAAAAAACTCTCAACTGTAAGAGAGATAAACCCTAAAAGTAACCAGAAAAATGAGTATGTAAGAATAGATAATATTGCAGGTGTTTTTTTATAAAAATCTAATTTTACAATAATATATGAAAAGAAAATAAGTGAGATTAAACTAACTACTTTTAATAAAATATTTAATTCAAACTGTGAAGACACTCCTATAAGTACAAAAAGTATAGCAGCAAACTCTCTTAAAAACTTAGGCTTTATCCAAGGTTTAACTCCTGTTATGTTGAAGTAAAACATAGGAACCATTCTTAAGGCAACAATAAACACAGTATTTAATAAATACCCATAAAAAATGATATATGATAGGTTTACACTTAAAAATGCCTCTAAGAGTAAAAGAATTGCTCCAAAAGCAAATAGTGTATTTATGATTATTGAATCAGTTTTTTCAAAAGCATTTGAATTTTTTATAATCTTATAAAACTCAATAAAAAAGTAAAACATCACAAATGATAAAAGAAGTTTACCAATAAAATCATTTACAAAAAGTGTTACTAAAACTGCAACTTGAAAAATCACCCAAGGTAATAAATACTTGTTTTCTTTTATTTGGGTTGTACCATTGTATTTTGGCATTACTGTAATTAGAAAGCCTAAAAAAGCATTTGTAAATACAGCATAGTTTAATCCAAAGCTATGAATAATTGAAAACTCTAAATTTGATTTTCCCATTAATATAAATAGAGTAAGAGTCATAATAAATATTGAAAAAAATATAGCTACTGAGAAAAATAGTTGATGTGGCTGAGACTTAAATCTCTGCCACCATGTTTGATTATTGGGTATAAAATTTGGTGCTTGTGAAAATTGCATACATATTCCTTTTTTACAGAATAGTATAATAACCCTCACATATTATCATTGATACATATCAATTATAAGTAATATCTCTATAAGTTATACATCATTGCTATTTCATCACAAATTGGAAAATGCTTACACCTAATACAATCTGCCCAAATCTTATGCTCTGGAATATCCTCTTTTTCAATTTTTGTAAAGCCAACACTTTCAAAAAACCTCTGCTCATATGTTAAAGAGAACACCTGCTCAAGCTTGTATTTTTTAGCCTCTTTAATACACTCCTGTACTAATTTTTGTCCTAGTTTTAAACCCCTAAAATCTTTTGAAACTATAAGACTTCTTACCTCTGCTAATCTACATGAATGTATATGTAGTGCCGTAAAACCAGCAAGCTTACCATCAACCTCAACTACTGTGTAAGATCTAATAGTATTAGCCATTTCATCTTCTGTTCTTAAAAGAATATTACCTTTTTCAACCTCTTCTTTTACTAAATCCTGCATAGCAGAAATATATGTAACATCAGGTTTATAAAATTTCACTTCCAAATAAATGTCCTGTTATAGCATTTTGAAGGTCTTGTACACCTCTTTTTTTCAAGTTAGAGATAAAGATACCATCTGGATATGCTCTTTTTAATTTTTGTAGATCATTTTGTTTTAACTTATCAATTTTTGTAAATGCATTAATAACTATCTGATCACCTCTTTTATAACTATATAAAAACTCATCAACTTGTTTATCAATATCCAAAGTCGGGTGTCTTGCATCTATTAAGTGAACAAAAACCTGTAAATTTGCTCTTTGTTCTAAATAACCTGTTAAATTCTTATTCCAAGCAGCTTTTAGACTTTTTGAAACCCTTGCATAACCAAATCCAGGTAAGTCAACAAACCTTGCATATAGGTATGGCAACTCCTCACTTTGTGTTTTAAACTTGATATTAAAATAGTTTAATAGCTGTGTTTTTCCTGGTGTTGAAGATGATTTTGCTAACCCTTTTCTGTTTGTCAAAGTGTTTAATAAAGAAGATTTTCCCACATTACTTCTTCCTAAAAACGCCACTTCTGCAACATCAGGTGATGGTGAATCAACAATACTTTGTGCTGATTTTATAAATGAAGCCTCTACTATTTTCATATCTATTTTCCTTCTCCTTGTTCTATATCAATTATGAACCTTACAGGCTTTTTCTCACTACCTTGTACTTTTGCTTCACCTGATACTTGATTTACATAGATTTTATCTCCATAAATCTTTCTATTATCATTTAACTCTTCAATGAATCCATTACCAATTACTGTATACTCTTGTTTTGATGGGAAATATATTACTTTATTTCCTTTTCCTTTATAATGTTTTTGTTCATTTACAATCTCAAATTTAACTTTCCCAGTTGCAATGTACTTTAAAGGAGTTTTTTTACCAGTATTCTTATTTGTCTCAAAATATATATCAACACTATTTGCAGCTAACTTATCTTTTCCCATCTCAATTTTAACATCACCATCAAATGAAGAGATACCTTTTTTATCATCCGCTTCGAAATTTTGTGCATCTATTATCAATTTTTGTGTTTGTGAAAAAAGTAATGTAGAACATACTAATAATCCAGCTAATATTTTCATCATAAACCTTTACTTTTATTTATTTTCTATATCAATTTCAAAATGTGAATTTTTTGATTTTATTTTTCCATTTTCACTATCTACATATAAGCTAGTACCATTTACATAACTATCGTAGTATTTTCCCTCATACTTTACATCATTATAAGCAATTTTATCTTTTGTATTATAATAAAGTTTTTGAGTCTCAAGCTGTACAAAACCATCTCTTCTGTAATCAACATCTCCATCAAAAGTCAGTATATCTCCATGGCTTATGATTCTATTTGCTTTTATATTTTCAAGCAAAAAATTCTCATCTTTATTCTGATTTTTTAAGGTAATGTTTCCATTTATCATAACATCTCTATTTCTATACTTAATTGCTTTTTGTGATAATACAACCTTTGTTAAATCTTTTTCATTTAATGTATACATCTTTGGTTTTTCAAACACAATTAAAGGTATATCTTTTTCATCTTTCTTATCTGTATTATTAGATACTGGTACAAAATAAAATCCTAAAGATAAAAGAAATATTGATGTTACAAAAAGCTTTATACCCATGCGTTTAAAAACTCCTGCTTTAAACCATCTTTTTCAATAATTTTTTCAACCATCTCTCTTACAGCACCTTCTCCACCTTTTTTCTCACACACAACATCAACAAACTCTTTTAAGTATGATGTTCCATTTGCAGGAGTAAAAGAGAAGCCTACTTTCTTTAACATTTTATAATCATTTAAGTCATCACCAATTGCTGCAACATTTTCCCAAGTTAGATTCTCTTCTTTTAAAATGTTTTCTAAAACTTCATCTTTATTGTGAACCTTTTGATAAAGATGTGTAATTTTTAGATCTTTTGCTCTTCTTTCTACTAATAGTGATGTTCTACCTGTAATAATTGCCGCTTTTTTTTCAAGCTTCTTTGTCCAAGTTGATATTGCTAATCCATCGGCAACATCAAAAGATTTTATTTCATCACCATTGTTTGTATATGTGATTTTTCCATCTGTTAAAGTCCCATCAACATCCAATACAATTAGTTCAATCATAAAACACCTTTTGTACTAGGAACACCTAATTTTTCATTTTTTGCAAGTGCTCTTCTAAGAGCAACAGCAAATGCTTTAAATGCTGCTTCTAAAATATGATGTTTATTTCGTCCTCTATCTTGAATAATATGAACAGTTAAACCTGCATTTTTACTCACTGCGTGAAAAAACTCTTCTGCAAGTTCCACATCAAATTCACCAACTTTTCCATCTACATTTATCTCATAAACTAAATAAGGTCTATTTGATAAATCTAATGCACAAGTTACTGCTGCTTCATCCATAACTACTGTTGCATTTCCATATCTTTCAACTGCTTCAATAGGGAAGATTTCGTTTTTTAATGCTTTTCCTAAAACAATTCCACAATCTTCAACAGTATGATGAGCATCAATATGTAAATCCCCATCACACTCTAAATCTATATCAATAGCACTATGTTTTGATAAAGCCTCTAACATATGATCAAAAAAACCAACTTTTGTATTTATATTTGATTTTCCTGTAGAATTAACTGTATCAACTGTACATTTTATTTTTGTCTCTTTTGTATCTCTGTTTAATTGTGTCATATCTTCCTACTTTTCTAAAATAATTCCATTTAAGTTATTAGACTCTTTAAATAATTGCGCATGGTTATAAGAATCAAAACCTGTTATAAATACTTTATGTAAATACTTATCATTTGAAAATACTTTCTCAATTTTAACATCATATTTATTTGATGTATACATTTGATATTTTGATTTTGTAAGTTCTGCTCCCTCTATTCTACTAAAAGCCCCTACTTGTATCTTATAACTTCCAACTGGTATAGTTTTTACTGTTTTTTCTTCTATAGTTATAGGCTCTATTGCTTGTACTTTCTCTTTAACTGGTACATCTCTTTTTATTTTTGCTCCAAGCTTTGGCTCTTTCTTTGCAACCTTTGTATGTTGTTGAGCATAAGGTGCATTATCATTTTCTATTTCACCATTATAACCAATAACAGTAACTTTTACTCTAGCTGTACCTTTTCTAACCATATCTATTCCATGGGCAGCTTTATTTGATAAATCAATAATTCTTCCTGCAACAAAAGGTCCTCTATCATTAATTCTTACAATTACGCTTTTACCATTTTCTAAATTATCCACTCTTACCATAGTGTTCATAGGTAGTGTTTTGTGAGCAGCAGTCATAGCATGCATATTATAAGTTTCACCATTTGATGTTTTTTTAGCATGGAAATTTGGACCATACCAAGAAGCAATACCTCTAAACTCATCTCCTAAATTTGCTATTTTAGGATAATACCTAACTCCAAATACTGTATAAGGTCTAAGTGTAGCTCTATGCATAGCTTTTGAGTTTCTTATATTTTTATTTGGTGTGTATTCATAAATGTCATCAATATTTGTATTCCCACCTGGACTTGTAGAATAAGAATCAATCTTTGAAGAACAACCAGTAAAGATAAAAGCTCCAGCAATTATAGAAGTAACAAAACTATATTTTAAACTTTTTGATAAAAGACCCAAGTCTTCTCCTATTAGGACTCCTAAAAAAGAAGTCTTATTGTTTAGATAAATTTATATATTTTATCTAAACAATACTAGAAAACTCTTTAAATAGTTTTTTTGAATTATTAGTAGTTAGTTGTTCTATCTCACTTGTAGATAGTTCTAAAAGTTCAGCCATCTTTTGAGCTACAAAAGTAGTATAGTATGGCTCATTTCTCTTTCCTCTATGAGGATGCGGAGTTAAATAAGGAGCATCAGTTTCTAATAGCAACTTATCATGAGGTATTTTGGGTAATATTTCTACAAGTTTCCTTGCATTTTTAAATGTTAATACCCCACCTATTCCGAAGTAGAAATTATGATTTGCTAAAGGAAGTAAATGCTCACTTGCATTAAAACAGTGAAGCACTCCACCAACCTCTTTTGCACCATATTTTTCTAAAATTTCTCTTGAATCATTTGAGGCTTCTCTAATATGAACAATTAAAGGTTTTTTTACTTTTTTAGCAAATTCAACTTGAGAGATGAAAACTTCTCTTTGTTCTTGTTTATAAGCCTCTATTTCATCTTTATTTTCAGGTAACCTAAAATAGTCTAACCCACACTCACCTACTGCTATACACTTTGGATGATTTATATACTCTTCTAAAACTTTTTCATCATACTGTGCTGCATCATAAGGATGTGTACCAACTGAAAAATAAATATTATCATACTGCTCCACAAGTTTTATAGCTTGTGGTAAATCATTAAAATCTGCTCCAGGTATTAAAAAACCTTTTACATTATGATTTACAGCATTTTCAATTACTTGATGAACATCTTCATAAAACTTTTCGTTATCTAAGTGACAATGTGTATCTATTATAATAATAAATCCTTTTTAAGTTAAAAACCTTTTTTCAACTAAATTTATAAGATGATTAATTTGATCAATATCTTCTGATTTTATCCAAGCATCTATACCAAAATTTTTAAATGCATCATAATCACTATCGTCATCTAAAATAGCAATTGATACAAATTTCTCTGCACAAACCTCGTGTTTGTTCTCTTCAAAATCAAAAATTGAATTAATATCCAAAACTACTATATCTGCATTACCCGTTGTTCCACTATGGTAGTACTCAACTTTATGACCACTACCAAATAAAGACTCTTCAACATCACAAAAAGTTACTATTTTCATTTTGACAACTCCCAAAAAATATTATTATCAATTCTAGCTAAAAAATTATTTAATTTCAAAATTATAAAATATATCTAGCTGTATCCTCATCCTCAACGATATCTTCAAGCTTCTGATCTATTAGCTCTTTTGTTACAGTAATAGTTTCTCCACTTTTTTCATCAGCCTCATAAGAGATATCTTCAATAACTTTTTCAATTACTGTATGAAGTCTTCTTGCACCAATATCTTCCGTTTTATTATTAGCTGTTTCAGAGTATTTTGCAAATGCTCTAATTGCTTCATCATCAAACTCAAGATTAACATTTTCAACTTCTAACAACGCTTTATATTGTCTTAGTAATGAATTTTTAGTATTTGTTAAAATTTTGTATAGTGCCTCTTCATCAAGTGGTTTTAACTCAACTCTTAAAGGGAACCTTCCTTGAAGCTCTGGTAATAAGTCAGATGGCTTAGATACATGGAATGCACCAGCAGCTATAAATAAAATATGATCTGTTTTAACTTGACCAAATTTTGTTTGTACACTACTTCCTTCAACAATTGGTAATAAGTCTCTTTGAACACCCTCTTTTGATGGATCTTGATTTTGACTTGATTTACCACCTGATGCAATTTTATCAATCTCATCTAAAAAGATAATTCCACCCGACTCTGCTCTTTTAATAGCTTCGATCTTAATAGCCTCTTGATCAAGTAAACTTTCACTTGCTTCATCTTTTAAAAGAACTTTTGCATCTTTGATTTTAACTTCTTTTTTTATCTTTTCCTTATTAAGCCCACCTAACATTTTGTTTAGACTTTCTTGCATAGAACTCATATCCATAGGCATATTTGAATCTAATATCTCAACATGGGTCTTCTTTGGAACCTCTATTTCAATTGTCTTTTCATCCAAATCACCTTTTAGAAGTTTCTCTTCCATAAGATTATATGTTTTTATAAAAGACTCTTTTGCACTTTCACTTGCAGTATCAGGAAGTGGTGGTACAAGTTTTTCTATAATTTTTTTATTTACTTCTTCTTCAATTTTATCTTTAATTTTCTCTTCGTACTCTTTAGTAACAATATTAATTGATTCAAAAACTAAATCTCTAATCATAGACTCAACATCACGTCCAACAAAACCAACCTCTGTGTATTTTGATGCTTCAACTTTTACAAATGGTAATCCCATCATCTTAGCAAGTCTTCTAGCAATCTCAGTTTTACCAACCCCTGTGTTACCAATCATCAAAATATTTTTAGGCATAATCTCTTCTTGAAGTGTTGGTTCTACCCTCATTCTTCTAAATCTATTTCTTAAAGCTAAAGCAATAGTTTTTTTTGCATCTTTTTGACCAATAACATAATCATCTAAATATGCTACAATTTGCTTTGGTGTTAAATCCATACTTTTTTAATCCTCAATCTTTAATAATTTTATATTTTGATTTGTATATATACATAATTCACCTGCAATCATCAATGACTCTTTTACTAAATCTTCCTCATCCATATTGGCATGTTTAGCAAGTGCTCTTGCAGCTGAAATAGCAAAATTTCCACCTGAACCAATAGAAGCAATTGCTCCATCTTCAGGTTCTACCACATCACCATTTCCTGAAAGAATAAAAATGTGTTCTTTATTTAATACAATCATCATAGCTTCTAATCTTCTTAGAACCTTGTCTTTTCTCCACTCTTTTGAAAAAGCAATAACTGCTTTTAACAAGTCACCTTTTGTATTCTCTAAATGTGTTTCAAACATATCAAATAAGTTAAATGCATCTGCTGTACTTCCTGCAAACCCTGCTAATATTTGATCTTTATATAATCTTCTTATTTTTGTTGCATTTCCTTTTAAAACTGCATTTCCGAAAGTAACTTGTCCATCACCACCAATTACAGCTTTATTTTTTCCTTTATATGCAAGTATCGTAGTAGCATCAAACATATCTATTTAACTCCAATTACATCTACTTTTAATGTTCCGTGAATACCATGACCTAATTTACAATCTGCCTCAAAAATTCCCTCTGCTTTTATTTTTGATTTTAAAGAGATATTCTTCTTATCAATCTCAATAGAGAAATCCTCTTTTAAAGCTTCACTAATCTCTTTATTTGTAACAGAACCAATTAAATGACCATTTGCACCCATCTTGTGTTTTATAGTCAATTTTGTAGAATCAAGTTTTAAAGCAAGCTCTTTAGCTAAAGCAATTTCCTCTTTCTCTTTTTCTTCTTTTTTTCTTTGTTCTGCTTTAAATTTGTTTAGAACTTCAGGTGTTGCATGTTTTGCTAACCCTTTTGCAACTAAGAAGTTTTTTCCATATCCATCTTTTACTTCTTTTACTTCTCCAGCTTTTCCTAAACTTTTTACATCTTTAATTAATAAAACCTTCATATTATCTCCAATATATGTATAAATAGCTTGTATTCTACAATATTTTAAATGAAGTAAATTTGAAACTCATACTTTTTTCTTTCTGTATTTTCATAAAACTATTTATCAAGCCTTGCAATTGTATATTCTTAATATATATAAAAGATTACATATTTTTTAAATAATATCTTCAAAATAGCTAGTATCAAGAAAACAAACAAAAATTATACAATATTAACATTTTATATACTACTTAATACTATTATAAACAAACAAAATAAGATTTTTAATATCTTTTAAATCTCTTTATTTGATATATTTTTTAATATCATATATTTTTAATATACTTATATATTATACAGACTTCTTTTATAAATGAAAAGTTCATAATTTTTTGTGATATTTTTAAAACTTGTTAAAGATAGTTTCTAAAGTGTTAAGTTTTATAGGTAGTTTTTTATTACTCAAATACAAGCTTTAAATAGCCTATATTTGGTATTTGTATGTTTTTTCTTTAAATATTTTAATTTATACCCTGATAGACATATTAACTTGCTATATCAAGGTTTTTTGGCAAATTTTCTTTGATTTTTCTCTTTTTAACATAGTTGTTTAAACCTATATGATTGTTATATCCTAATAGTTTAGCAATCTTTCTTACTGATAATCCAAGAGATAATAACTCCTCTATTTTATCTCTTTGTTTATCAAATTTTGACTTTTGTATAGTTCCTTTTGGCTTCCCTAAGTTTGCTCCACTTAGTTTCTTTTGAGTTAAGGCCTCTTTTGTTCTTAAACTCATCAACTCTTTTTCTAAATTTACAGTCATTGATATTACACCTAATATCATTTGAGTTAGCATATCCTTATCATCCACTAAATCAAGATTCTGCTTAACAACTAAAATTCTAATTTTATTAGAAAGTAAGAACCTTACTATCTCTAAGATTGTCTCTACAGTTCTTCCAAAAACATTCAGATCTGCAACGATAATAGTAGACTTCTTCTCACAGTTCTTCAAAAGATTGATTATATTCTTCTCATCACTTGGAGTACTAATCTCAATCTCAATAGTTTTATAAACATCAATTTTGTGTTTATTTATGTAAGCCTCTAAACACTCCTTTTGTGCTGAAGTGTAACTCTCATCATTTTTATTAATTCTTAGATATGTGAAATTCTTAGACATAGTTAACCTTTACATTAAGTATAATTTTAATTTTAAATAAATACATGATGTTTTATTTAAGATAGATTTTTATTATACAAAATGTTATTAAATTAATACTTAAATAAGACTTAATACACTAAAATCTATTAGTATTTTGATTTCAAAGTTTTTTTTTGATATTATTTTTTTACTTTAAGAGAAGTAGAAAGGTTTATTTTTGAAAATTACAGTTGCTATATCAGGGGCTAGTGGAGGAACTTTAGGAATAAATTTTGTAAAAAAAATTCCTAAAAACATTGAGGTTTTTTTAGTATTTTCAAAGAGTGCAAAAATTGCATTAAATCTTGAAAACAAAATATCAATTAAAAAACAATTTGAGAATTTTGAAAATATTAAAATCTTTGAGGATTCAAATATCTCTGCACCCATTGCATCTGGTTCATTCAAAGTAGATAAGATGATTATTTTACCTTGCTCAATGAACACACTTGCAAAATGTGCAGTTGGTATATCTGATTCTTTAATAACAAGAGCATTTACAGTAATGCTAAAAGAGAAAAGAGATATTATCTTATCTCCAAGAGAGATGCCTTACAACTCCATAGCACTTGAAAATATGTTGAAATTATCAAATTTAGGTGTTACTATAGCACCTCCTGTTTTAGGCTACTACTCTGAACAAAAAAGTCTAGAAGATATGGAAAATTTTCTTATAGGGAAATGGTTTGATCTTTTAGGAATAGAACATAATTTATTTAAAAGATGGGAATAAGTATGCAAAAAGAACAAATAGATAAGTCAACATACAAAAAAGCTATTTATAGTGGGACATTTGATCCTATTACAAATGGACACTTAGATATTATTACAAGAGCATCTTGTATTTTTGATGAAGTTGTAATCGCAATTGCAAAAAGTGAAAGAAAAGGACCTATGTTTTGTCAAGAAGATAGGATTAAGTTTGTGAAAGCAGCAACAAGTCATATAAAAAATGTAAGAGTAGAAGGATTTGATACTTTACTAGTAGAGTTTGCTACACAACAAAAAATCAATACTATTATTAGAGGGTTAAGGGCTGTATCTGATTTTGAGTATGAATTACAAATGGGATATGCCAATTCATCTATTAACAAACAGATTGAAACTTTATATTTAATGCCTACACTTGAAAATGCTTTTGTATCTTCAACAATTGTAAGAGAAATTATCAGATTCAATGGTAAGTTTGAACACTTAGTACCGCAGAAGGTTTTAGAATGTATGCAGTCATAGAAGGAATAGATACAGCTGGAAAATCAACACAGTTAGAACTACTTCAAAGAAAATATGAAAATGCTATTTTTACAAAAGAACCAGGTGGTACTCAAATTGGTTCAAAATTAAGAAGTATGGTTTTAAATGGTGAAGCAAAATCTAAAATTGCTGAGATGTTTCTTTTTTTAGCAGATAGAGCTGAGCATATAGAAGAGTTAGTTTTAGAAAATAAAGATAAAACTATTATTTCAGATAGATCACTTATCTCAGGAATAGCTTATGCTTCAAATTTTGAATTAGATAAAATGATAGAGTTAAACTTATTTGCTACAAATAATATTTTGCCAACTCATGTGATACTTTTAGAGTTAACGCCACATGAATTAAAAGATAGACTATCTAAAAAAGAGAATGATAGTATTGAACTTAGAGGAATTAACTACTTATTGAATATTCAAAATAGAATGAAAGAGACAGTAAAGAAACTAAACTTAAATCATATTTTTATAGATGCAAGTTTACCAATAGAAGAGATAGAAAAACAAATAGAGGATTTTTTAAATGAGTAACAAAACTATTCAAAGTCTAAGAGGAATGAAGGATATTGTAAATAATGAGAGTGATTTATTTACATACTTTTGTGAAAATGCTTCAAGAATAGCTAGAAATTATGGATTTTCATATATTGAAACTCCCTTATTAGAAGAGACTGCACTTTTTAAAAGAAGTGTTGGTGAAAGTTCAGATATTGTTAATAAAGAGATGTATCAGTTTATAGATAAAGGTGAAAACGATGTTTGCTTAAGACCTGAGGGAACTGCTGGAGTTGTTAGACACTTTATTCAAAATAAACTAGATAGAGCCGGTGGAACACAAAGATGGTACTACCACGGACCAATGTTTAGATATGAAAGACCTCAAAAAGGTAGATTAAGGGAATTTCATCAGTTTGGATGTGAGGTTTTTGGTGTTGAAAGTGTTTATGAAGATGCAAATATTATATTAATGTTAAAAGATATTTTAGACTTTTTTGGAATTAGATTCAAGCTACAACTTAACTCTTTAGGTGATTCAAACTGTATGCCTCAATACAAAAACAAACTTATTTCTCATCTAAACTCATTTAAAGAAGAGTTATGTTCAGATTGTCAAAATAGAATTACTACTAATCCTATTAGAGTATTAGATTGTAAAAATGAATCTTGTCAAGCCAAATTAGTAGACGCTCCAAAAATTACAGATAATTTGTGTAGCTCTTGTGATGAAGACTTTGAGAAATTAAAAGAGATTTTAGATGCAAATGATGTAGCTTATGAAGTGGATACAAACTTAGTAAGAGGTCTTGATTATTACTCTAAAACTGCTTTTGAATTTGTAAGTGATGAAATAGGTGCTCAAAGTGCAATAGCAGGTGGTGGAAGATATGATAAATTAGTTGAGTATTTAGGTGGTAGACCTAGCTTTGGTATTGGTTTTGCTATTGGTATTGAAAGATTACTAGAACTAATCAAAAAAAATGAGAATAAAGAGGATATTTTCTATGTGGGTGCTTTAGATGAAGAGTCTTTGAATATAGCTTTAAAACTTGCTGTTAATAAAAGGAAAATAAATAAAACTTTAGTGGAGTACTCTCCTAGAAGTTTTGGTAAACACTTTAAATTAGCACAAAAACAAGGTGCAAATATTGTGGCACTTGTTGGACAAAAAGATTTAGAAAACAATACAATCTTTACAAAAAATCTTGAAACACAAGAGAGCGAAAACATAAGATTAGAGGATTTTTAATATTGAATAACTATGGTATAGATATTTGGGGAGATGAAAACTTTTTTATAGAAGACTCTGTTGTAAAAGTAAATTATAAATCAAATCCATCATTAATATCTATAGTAAAAAAGTTAAGAGCAAAGGAGTTTAAAGGACCTTTGCTTTTGAGATTTCCACACATAACACAAAAGCAAATTTCTAAACTATACAATACTTTTGATACTAGTATCAAAAACTATGATTACCAAGGTGAGTTTAAAGCAGTATTTCCTCTAAAAGTAAATCAACTACCAAACTTTATTCTTCCACTTGTTAAAAACTCAAAAGAGTTTAATTATGGATTAGAAGCTGGAAGCAAAGCTGAGTTAATTATAGCAATGACATATAATAATCTCACATCCCCAATAACAGTTAATGGTTTCAAAGATAAAGAGTTGATTCATCTTGCATTTTTAGCAAAAAGCATTGGTCATGAAATTACAATAATAATTGAAGGGCTTAATGAGTTAGAGACAATTATTGAGGTTTCTAAAGAGACAAACCTCCCTACTCCAAATATTGGGTTAAGAATTAGATTACACAATAGTGGTAGTGGACTTTGGGCTAAAAGCGGTGGTATTAATTCAAAGTTTGGATTAACCTCAACTGAGATTTTAGAAGCTTATGAGATTTTAAGAAAAGAGAGTCTTATTAAATTTCTCACAATGATTCACTTTCATATAGGCTCTTCAATGCAATCTATTAAACCTTTAAAAAAAGCACTTAAAGAATCAGGACACATATATACTGAATTAAAAAATCTAGGTGCTAAAAGATTAGAGAATATAAATATTGGTGGAGGATTAGCTGTTGAGTATAGTGCTTATGAAAGAAGTAGGTTTTACTCATTAAATGAGTTTGCTAGTGATGTTGTTTTTACACTAAAACAAATAGCAAAACAAAAAGGTGTAAAAGAACCAAATATCTTCACTGAATCAGGTAGATTTATTGCTGCTTCAAATACGGTGCTTGTTACGCCTGTATTAGAGCTTTTTTCATCAGAGTATGATTTAAAACACTTAAAACTAAAAAAGAAAAATCCTCCTTTAATTCAAGAGTTAAAAGAGTTATTTCATGATATGAAAAAAAGCACAGCCTATGAATATATGCATGACTCTATGGATCATATGGAGTCTTTATTAACTCTATTTGATTTAGGATATATTGATTTACAAGATAGATCAAATGCAGAAGTTTTAACTCATCAAATCATCAAAAAGGCTATTACATTTTTAGAGATTGATGATTATGAGGAGTTGAAAAAAATAGATGAAAATATTCAAGAAAAGTACCTTTTAAACTTCTCTATTTTTCAGTCATTACCTGATTATTGGGGTATAAAACAACAGTTTCCTATCATGCCTTTAACACATCATGATAAAAAACCAACAAGAAGTGCAAGCCTATGGGATATAACTTGTGATAGTGATGGAGAAATATCTTATGATTCTAATAAGCCACTTTATTTACATGATATTGATTTATCAAAAGAGGAATATTTTATAGGCTTTTTTAATGTGGGTGCATATCAAGACACATTAGGAATGAAACATAACCTTTTTTCTCATCCAACTGAGGTTAATATACTAATAGATGAAAATAGTTTTTATACAGAAAAAATACAAGAATCACAAAAAATAATTAATATTTTAGATGATATTGATTATGATGTAAAACAGATAAAAGAAATTTTAAGAAAAAATTTAGATAATAGTTCATTTGAAATACTAAAAAAATATTTAAATCAAAACAGCTATTTAAAGACAACTTGGAGTTAATTTTGACAGAAGAAAAAAATATACATGAAGAAATAAAAGAAAAAATTTTAAAAGAACAGAGTGAATTATCTCTATGGGAACAGATTAAAGAAGATTTTAAAGTACCAAAGTTAAATGACCCTGCGTTAGACTCTAGCTTTGAACTTTTCTTTAACTACCCTGGAGTATGGGCGATAATTAACCATAGAATTGCAAATAGATTATATACAAGAGGTTGGATTAAACTATCAAGAGCTTTAGTTGGTTTTGGTTCACTATTTACAAAAACTGATATTCACCCAGCTGCAACTATTGGAAGAAGAGTTTTTATTGACCATGCTATTGGTGTTGTAATTGGTGCTACTACTGTTGTAGAAAATGATGTTTTAATTTACCAAGGAGTGACATTAGGAGGGGTTAGTCTTGATAAAGGCAAAAGACACCCTACTATTAGAGCAAATGCAGTTATTGGAAGTGGAGCAAAAGTTCTTGGTAATATACTTATTGGAAAAAATGGGAAAATTGGTGCAAACTCTGTTGTTGTATGCGATGTACCAAAAAACTCAACTGCTATTGGTGTTCCTGCAAAAATCATCAAAAAAGACAATAAAAAACCACACAATAAAGATTCAAGATTAGATCATGATAATTTACCAGATATTAATAAAGAGATGTTTAAATATCTTATTGAAAGGGTTCAAGTTCTAGAGACTGCTTTAAAAGATAAAGAGAATATTGATGTAACGGATAAAGATAAAAAGTTAGAAGAGAACTATAATAGATTTATTGATGCAATGAACTCTATAAAAAAGAAGAACTAAATGTTATTTGAATTAGCAGCTTTTGGGATAATCACAGGTTTTATCTCAGGTTTTTTTGGAGTTGGTGGAGGAATGATTTTAGTTCCTATGTTACTACTTGCTGGATTTGTGATGAAAGAAGCAATTGCAATTTCAATTATGCAGATGGTTTTTTCATCAATTTATGGCTCATTTCTAAATTCAAAAAAAGCTGCTAATGTTTTAAAAGATGGAATTATAATTGGTCTTGGAGGTTTTGTAGGTGGTCTTCAAAGTGGTTTTATAGTTTCACTTGCTTCAAACTTCACCTTACAACTTATTTTTATATCGATTTTACTCTATTCAATTTTTGCTATTTTTAACTCTCCTGCTGAGCATGAAAATACTCCAAAGAAAAAAAGTAAACTATCTTTGTTTTTAATTGGTGCATTAATAGGAGTAGTAGCTATGAGTATTGGAGTTGGTGGATCTATTATGTTAACTCCTATCTTAGTTAGATTTTTAAATTATGAGTTAAAAACTGCAACTGCTTTAGGACTATTTTTTGTAATTTTTTCATCTATTGCAGGATTTACTTCCATGTCATTAAATGGTCAGATGCTTTTTCAAGAGGGAGCAACAGTTGGTTTAGCCTCATTAGTTGGTGTATACTTTGGTATAAAGATAAAAAATGCAATTCATGCAGCTTCATACAAAAAGTATATATTGATTCTTTACACAACTATTCTAATCTCAATGGTATATAAGACATTCTAAAAGATTACTACTGTATACTTAATAATTAACAAATAACTTAACTAAGGTAATTTTTTGAATAACGATTTTATAGATTTTTTTATGGAAAACTCCAGTGACTTTGGTTATGAGCTTGATATAAAAACGAAGAAAATAACTTGGTATCAAGACTTAAATAATCTACTAGGATATGAAAGTAAAACCTTTGATACTATTGATGATATAACTAAGATAGTAAAACATAAAGATATTGAGAAGTTTAAAAATAAAATAGAAAATACCACTAATAATCAAAAAAATACTATCTCTTTTAGAATAAAAGACTCTAAAGGTATATACCAAGATTGTGAAGATACTTACATAAGTAATAATGAAAAAATAATCGGAATCTTTAAAATCAATATCAAAAAGTTAAGTAATGAAATAAAGAAAAGTAAAAAAAGATATAAAAAACTTTTTGAAGCAAATAAAATACCAGTTTTAATAATCTCTTCAAAAACAGGAAAAATAGTAAAAGCAAATAAAGCAGCAAATAAGTTTTATGGCTATACAAACAAAGAGTTTAAAAAAATTCATATTTGGGATATAAATCAACTCTCACCTAAAGAGTGCTTTGAAATAATAAGAAAGTCAAGAGATGAAGAAAAAGACTGTTTTAACTTTAAACATAAACTAAAAGATGGAAGACAAATAGATGTGGAGTCATATACAGGTCCTGTTAGTATAAAAAAAGAGAAACTAATCTACTCTATTGTATTTGATATTACAAAAAGAAAACAAGCTCAAAAAAAGTTAAAACTTTCAAAAACTATTTATGATAATACTAAAGAGGGGATTTTTATTACTGATACAAAAAGTAATTTCCTTTCTGTGAATAAAGCATTTGAAAATATTACTGGCTATAAAGAAGAAGAGGTATTAAATAAAAAAGTTAATATTTTAAAATCAGACAAACATAATCTAAACTTTTATAAAAAACTATGGGAGAAACTCAAAACAAAAGGTAGCTGGGAGGGTGAAATAGTAAACAAAACAAAGCAAGGAGAACTATTCCCCCAATGGCTTACAATAAATGCAGTTTACAATGAAAACAATATTCCCATAAACTACATAGCAGTATTTACAGATATTAGAAAACTAAAACAGCAAGAGAGACTATTAAGAGAAAAAGATCAAATAATGTTCCAGCAATCCAAAATGGCTTCTATGGGTGAAATGCTAAAAAATATTGCACACCAATGGAGACAACCACTATCAGTAATTACCTCATCTGCAACTGGATTGAAACTAAAAAAAGATTTTAATATGTTAACTGACTCTGACTTTGATGAGTTTGCAGATGGGATACTAAAATCTTCAACTTACTTATCTGAAACAATAGATGATTTTTCCAATTACTTTAAAAACAGCTCACAAGAAGAAGTTTTTAAAATAGAAGAGATTATAAAAAAAGCTGTTCAATTAACAGATGCTTCATTAAGAAACTTTGATATTCATTTAGCTTACACTATTGAGAAAAACTTTGAAATTTATGGAATAAAAAATGAACTTATACAAGTTTTACTAAATCTTATTAATAATGCAAAAGATGCATTTAAAGAATTAGAAGATAAGCATTTAAGTAAAAATATTCTATTGGAAGTAAAAAAGAATCATAGAAACATAAATATTAATATAATTGATAATGCAGGTGGGATAAAGCAAACAATTATAGATAAAATTTTTGAACCATACTTCACTACAAAGCACCAAAGCCAAGGAACTGGAATAGGACTTTATATGTCAAAACAAATCATAGAAGAACATTTTCATGGAAAACTAACTATAACTAATACTACCCTTGAAAAACTAAATGGTGCCTGTTTTACTATAATAATACCAATAAAAGAGCATTAATTATTTAGAGTATGTCTTATCATAAAAATAAGACATAACTCCACCTTTTTTATAATACTCCACTTCTTTAACATTATTAAGTTTAGACTCAACATCAATAGTTATCAAATCAGTCTCTTTTTTTATTTCAACTTGTATTTTATCATTTGGAATAATAGAGTTAGATTTTATTGTTATGAGTTCGTCTCCTCTTAGTTTTAAACTATTTATATCATCATCAATAAATTCTAAAGGTAATATTCCCATAAAAATCAAACTTCTTCTATAATTATCAGAGAATGATTTAGCAATAATTGCTTTTACACCTAAAAATCTCATCGATTTTGCAGTCCAATCCTTTGGTTTATTTGTACCAAATCTACTTCCTGCAAATATTACTAAGCTACTATTTTGCTTCTTTATTTTTTTACAAAAATCAAAAATAGGTAAAACTTCTTGATTAGAAAAATCTTTTGTATAAGCACCCTCTTTTGGAGCGACAATTTTATTTTTGAAGCTAATGCTTGAGAACATACCTCTTACCATAACTTCACTATTACCTCTTCTATTTATATATAAATCAAACTCATCAGGTCTTAATCCCTTTTCTTGTAAATATTTCGATGCTGCACTATAAGGTGCAATCTTTCCATCTGGCAATAAATCATCTGTTGAAATATCGTCTTCAAGTAGTGCTAAAACTTTAGAGTTATAAATAGTAATCTCTTCTATATCAACATCATCAAAATAGTATGATGGTTGAATATATGTTGCTTGACTATTCCAATTATAAGTAGGAAGCTGTCTAGTAGCTATACTATTCCAAAACTCATTTCCTGTAAATACATCTTTATATACCTTTGCAAAAACCGAATAATCAATCTTCTCTAAATATCCATTAACCTCAATCATATTTGGCCATAAGTCACTTAAAAAAATATCTTGTGAAATAGGCTCTTTTGTAATATCAAAATTCATATGCCCTTTTAAACTATAGGCAATAACTAAAGCAGGTGACATAAACCAATTAGATTTTACAGATGGATGTGGTTTGCTATCAAAATTCATATTTCCAGAGTTTACAGAAGATACATTTAGATTAAACCTTTCTATGTCTAATTGTGTACTTTCAACTAATTGTATTGAATCTAGACTAATATCACACTCACTTTTACTTGTATCAAAACCTAGTAAATCAAAATATTTTAATAAATCTAATCTATTTAAATACTCTTTTACTGCTAAAGATCCAAATGATATCTCCTTTTTTATCCTCTTATTTATATATAAACCTAATTCATAAGCTTTTTTTGCCAATAATCCAGCTTGAATAAGTAAACTTGGATTTGAAGTGGAAGTACAAGAGGTAATTGCAGCTAAAACGATGTCATTATCTTTTACTAAGTTCCCTTTTTTAAAAGTCTCTAATTTTGCAGGAATATGCTCTACACTAATTCTATCTTGTGATTTCTTAGGTCCTGTAACCAAAGGTTTTACATTTGTTAAATCAAAAGTAATAATCTCATCATACTCTGTAAAAACATCATGGTTACCATACATAGTTTGTCTTACATAGTACTCTTTAATCAAACTTGCATCCACTCCCCTTGTTTGTTCAACAAACTCAATAGTATTATCATCTACAGAGAAGTATCCACACATAGCATCATATTTTGTAGCCATACTTGAAATCATCGCCCTATCTTCTACAGAGATATTTCTTAATCCCTCACCAAAAAACTCTACAATCTTTAGTGAGACATTTTGTTGCTTTAATGTATTTGTTAGGGATAAAACTGCATCATTTATACTTACACCTTGAATTAAAGAACCTATTATCTTTACTCCTACAACCTTTGGCAAGTTTAATGTAATACTATATCCCAGCATAGCTTTTTGAACTTCAATAAGACCAACACCCCACCCTAAAACTCCAAGTGCATTTATAAGTGTTGTATGAATATCTGTACCTATTAATGTTTCTGGATAGATAAAAACTTTTTCATTTTGTTTTTCTACTCCTATCATTGTTGCTAAAAATTCTAAATTCACTTGATGACAAATACCTGCTTCAGGTGGTATTACTGATAGGTTTTCAAAGCTATATTTAGCCCACTTTAAAAATTCACTTTTCTCTTTTTCAAGCTTTTCATTTGTTGATGAATTCATAACAAGATCAATCATAATTTGAGGAGTAATCTTACTGACATTTTTATAATCTTTCTTTGCCTTATCTCTTAATGAAGCAAAATCAATTATAGATGGTAACCCCGAAAAATCTTCCATAATAGCTCTATTTGGTTTATACTCAATAGTTTTTAAATTGTTTCTTGAATCAAATACTTTTAAAACATCATTTAACTTTTCATCAGTTGTATTTCTTAAATTTAATTCCAAAAGTATTTTTAATGAATTTGGTAGCTTTCTTAATCTTGGATAATCTTCAAAAACCTTTTGTAAATCACAATAAAAATAACTATTTTTACCAAATTCAAAGCTATTTATGTACTTATTCAATTTTTCCCTTTTCATCTTATAATAATACAAAATAACAAAATTTTAATAAATAATAAATTAGAATCTAAGTTTTATCGATTACAATTAGTTTTACAAAATGTTTAAATTTTATTCGTTAATCTTGTAAATTACTTTTTAATTATGTTACAATCATTTATATTATCATTACTTTACTAAGGAGAGAATATGAAATTAACAAAATTTAAAGGACTGGTTTTAGCAGGTATGCTTGCAGCCACAAGTATGAGTGCAGCTACTTGGAAGTATGCATTTGGTGAGGGAATGAGTGATCCTCAAGGAATTTATGCAAATGCCTTTAAAGATTTTATTGAGGATAATTCAAGACATAAAATCAAACTTTACAAAGTTGGTTCTCTTGGAGAAGAAGCTGATATGATGGAGCAAGCAAAAGCTGGTTTGATTCACTTTATTGGTCAATCAACTGGTTACATGGGTGGAACTATTCCTGAAATGGATATTTTCACAGTTCCATATGTATTACCTACAGATACAGAAGAGTTAGATTACTTCTTTAAAAACTCTAAAGTTGTAAATGAAATGCTTCCTAAAATATTCGAAAAACACGGGTTAAAACTTTTAGGTATCTTCCCTGAGGGTGAAATGGCTGTAACAACAATGGAAGAGTTCCATTCACCAGCTGATTTAGAGGGTAAAAAAATCCGTGTAATGCCTGGTTCTCCAATTCTTGTAGAAACATATAAAGCATTTGGTGCATCACCTCAACCAATGACTTGGGGAGATTTAGTTGGTGCTTTAAAAACAGGTATGGTAGACGGTCAAGAAAATCCAACAGTTTGGATTGAGGCTTATGGTTTAGATGATTTAACAAATGTTTTAACATATACAGGTCATGGTCACTTTAACGCTTCAATGAGTGCAAATATGAAGTTTTATAATGACTTAGGTAAAAGAGATAAAAGATTAGTACAAGAGGCTGCTAAACACGCTCACAAAGTTATCTTAGATGAAGCTCAGAAACTTGATGCAATTGGTATTGGAAGAATTGTAAGAACAAATCCAGATTACAAAATTGTAACATTAACGCAAGAAGAGAGAGTTCCATTTAAAGAAGCAGCTAAAAAAGTACAAGAGTCTTTTGCTTCAAAAAGTGCATCTAATAAAAAGATTTTAGATCAAATTAGAAGAGATTTAGACGAAGCTGAAAAAAATACAAAGTAAAACTCTAAGAGATTAAAAGTATCTAGCCTTGGCTAGGTACTTTTTTTTTGCTGTAGTGAAATATAAACTTAAAATTCAAAGTTTATATTTTAGTATGTCAGAACCAAGGAGTCAACTATAAAGAAACCTAACTAAAAAACAAAGATTTTAAAGTTTCATTTAGAAACACCTAAAGCTAAATTTACATCAAATTTGGTTTTGTTCTTTAACATAACAAATATAGTTTTAAGAAGTTTATTTGCAACAGCAATAA
>JASMTK010000084.1:0-161148 GCA_041694355.1 Arcobacteraceae bacterium
AATGCAAGAGCAACTACTAGTCCAGATAAGGTATCATTTTTGATATTACCAAACCAGTCCTCTTTTTTGAAATACTTAGCGACCATACAGTATTCTCCTAATTATAAATAATTTTTTTGCTTAATGTTTTGTAATAAACTATGATACAAGATGTATAGGATTATATTATTTAATAGTGTTGTAGTATTTATTGAAAAACAAATATAATCTATATTTGTTGTTTCACATAGTGTACCCAAAACTTTTGGCGATTATATCTTAAGTTATTTAAAAGGAACTTATAGAAATAGTTTAAGGGTTTTAACCCTTAAAGCTAGGCTTTTAATTCCTCTTTTACTTTTGGTAGTAAAGTAGTCTTAATCTCTTCATAAGTTTTTTCAAATGCATCAAAATCTTTTCCATCTGGATCTTCAAACCCCACATGAATAACTCTTGTTGCTTTAGGAAACATAGGACAAGTTTCATTTGCATGATCACACACAGTTACTACTAAGTCATACTCATTTTCTATTACTGTATCTATAGTCTTTGAGTGATACTTACTTTGCCAAATTCCTTTTTGCTCAAGTAACTTTTTTGCATTTGGATTAACTTTTCCACTTGCTCTTACTCCACTTGAATCAGCACTTATACCATCACATTTTGCATTTATAAGAGCTTCAGCTATGATACTTCTACAACTATTTCCTGTACATAAAATTAAAACTTTCTTTTCCATTTTTCTTCCTTATATTAATGTTAATAAAACTATAAATAAAACTGGCGGTGTTATAATCATCCCAAACTTACTATACTGTGCAAAGGATATATTTACACCTTTTTTTGCTAAAACATGTAGCCATAATAACGTAGCTAAACTACCAAATGGTGTCATTTTAGGCCCTAAGTTACACCCTACAATATTTGCATAAATCATTGCTTGATTTCCAATATCCTCTAAAGCTATATCCATAATCATAATAGTTGGCATATTGTTCATAATTGCACTTAAAAATGCTGCAATGAAACCAGTACTAATTACAGCTATTGCATCCCCTCTTAAAGCAAGTGATTCTAAAATAGTTGTTAAATACTCAGTTAAACCTGCATTTTTTAATCCATAAACAACTATATATAAACCTATACTAAACCAAACAACCTGCCAAGGTGCTTCTTTTATGATATGTTTTGGTTCAACAGCTTTGGATAAAGTGGCAATAAGTAAGAAGATAATACCTCCACCTAATGCAAATAAAGAGACAGGTAAACCGTAAATATCTCCTATAAAGTAACCAACTAATAAAACTGCTAGAAAAATCCAAGAGAAGTAGAATAGTTGCATATTTTTAATAGCACTTTTTGGCTCTTTTAATAAACTAATATCTACAGTTTTTGGAATATCTTTTCTTAAGATAAGATATAAAAATAGTATTGAAGCAATCACACTTACTATATATGGAATAATCATTTCAAAAAAGTAAGTGGCAAAACCTATATCAAAATAGTTTGCAGTAACAATATTTGTAAGATTTGAGAATACAAAAGGTAAAGAAGCACTATCACTTATAAACCCACCTGCAAGTAAAAAAGCAACTATTGTTTTGATATTTAGTTTCAATATTCTCATTTTAGCTAATAATATTGGTGTTAAAATAAGTGCAGCACCATCATTTGCAAATAATGCAGATACAAATGCTCCTAATAAAATAGAGTAAATAAACATTTTTACTCCATCTCCTTTAGAAAATTTAGCCATTTTAAGTGCAGCCCACTCAAAGAAACCAATTTCATCTAATACCATTGATAAGATAATAATACCTATAAATGCTAAAGTAGCATCCCAAACAATATTTGTAACTGTTAGTACATCATTAAAACTAACAACTCCTACTATTAAAGCAACAATTGCTCCAATAATAGCAGTTGTTCCTATTTGTAAACCTTTTGGTTGCCAAATAACAAAAACTAGTGTTACTAAAAATATTAAGCTAGCAATAACCATTCCATACCTTTTTTAATCTTTAATCTATTATTTTGGCATAATCTTAGCATAATAAAATTAATATATCAAGATATATTGATATATTGGAAACAAAAAAATTTATATAGGCAGATATATTTTGTCAATCATCTCTTGATACTCACTTTTAGCCAATGAATCGCAAGTAATTCCACCTCCACTTTTATAAAACTTCTCTTTATTCTCTTCTTCTATAAATCTAATCATAACTGAACTATCAAGTTTTTCTCCATCAAAAACACCAAAAACGCCTGTATAAAAATCCCTTTTATAATTTTCAACTTTCTTTAGAATCTCAATTGTGCTTTTTTTGGGAGTTCCCGTAATAGAACCAGCTGGTAGCATTGGAACAATTATATTTCCTATTTTTTCATTCCAGTTTTCTTTTAGCTTCCCTGTAATTTTAGAACTTACTTGTAAAAGTTGTTTATCACCTGCATTTATTTTATCAATATATCTAAAGTTTTCCACTTTTACATCTTTAGAGATAAGTGCTAAGTCATTTCTTAGTAAATCAACAACCATAGTATGCTCCGCCATCTCTTTAATATCTTTTAGGATTAACTCTTCTGCATCTTTTTTATTTGCATCGATTGTACCTTTCATAGGATAAGTAGAGATTATGCCATTTTCAATTTTCACAAATCTTTCAGGAGAGAAACAAACAAAATTATCATTTCCATTTTTATATCTTAGTTTAAATTTTGCTTCCACATTATCATAAATCTCATCTAAGCTTAAAACTGTATCAATTCTTGTTTTTGAAGTTAAGTTTAGAAGATAACTATTCCCTTTTCTTATCTCTTGTTGTAAAAAGTCAAACTTTTTTTCATACTCATAAAAAGAGATTGGAAACTTTGATACCTTAGTTTCATTTGAGTTTTTAGACTTCTTATTTGAATCAATCTCAAATCTTATATCTTCTGGAAGGTTTTTTATTTTTTCTATATAAAATTTAGAAAAATCATAAGAGATTATAAATAGAAATGGCTCTTTTTCTTTGCCAAATCTATTTAGTTTCTCTTTTATAAGCTCTTTATTTGTAGTCAATTTTTACTTTTAGTTTTTAATTAGTTTTTTAAGTACAGCCATTCTTACAGCTACACCATTTGTTACTTGCTCTAAGATTTTATTTCTAGGATCTTTTAACATCTCATCTGAGATATCTACATTTCTATTAACAGGTCCTGGGTGTAAAAGCAAAATATCCCTATCTTTCATAACCTCTTTAGTTATACAGTAATCTTTTGCATACTCATTTAGTGACTCAAAATACACCTGATTGTGTCTTTCAAGTTGAGTTCTTAAACTCATAATAATATCTAATTCATCAATAATATCATTTATATCTCTATATGTCTTAAACTCATCGCCGTCGTATTCAAAACATTGTGGAGATACAAAACATAAATCTAAACCAAATTTAGGTAGAAGTCTTTTATTTGAGCCTGCAACTCTTGATGTTCTAACATCACCAACTATTGCAATTTTTTTACCATCAGTTTTACCATCAAAATGCTCATAAATAGTAAACATATCAAGTAAGGCTTGTGTTGGATGAGCGTGCATACCATCACCTGCATTTATTATAGGACAGTCAACTAGTCCTGCTAAAGATTCTGGTAAACCACATTCAGAGTGTCTTATAATAAGTGCATCTGGACACATTGCATTTATATTTGCAACTGTATCAAAAATAGTTTCACCTTTTGAAGTTGAAGAGGTACCAACATCTAAAGATACAACCTCAGCACCAAGTCTTTTGGCTGCTATTTCAAAAGAACTTCTAGTTCTTGTTGAATTTTCAAAAAATAGTGTTACTATAACCTTACCTTTTAAAGTCTCATTTGGTTCAAACTTTAAAAACTCTCTTGCATCGCTAAATAGTTCAATAATTTCATCTTTGGAAAAGTCAGAAGTTCTAATTAAGTGCTGCATTTTTCACCTTTGATTTTAGTTTGAGATTTTAACAAAATTGAGTTTAAAAGAAACAAATATAAAGGCTGTTTATTAATATATGGTTTAAATATTTTAGATATAATCTTACAAAATATTAAAGAATTTAGGATATATAATGTTAGAACAGTTAGACAAAGATTATGTACTTCAAACATATGCTAGAAACTACGTAAATTTTAAAAAAGGTATAAATGCAACACTATTTGATGAAAATGATAAAGATTTTATAGATTTTACTTCTGGTATTGGTGTTACATCAGTAGGTCATGGAAATAAAGATTTAACAGAAGCAATTAGCACTCAAGCTAGTAAAATAATTCACACTTCAAATCTTTTTGGTATAGAACCACAAGCAAAATTAGCTCAAAAAATTGCTAACTTGTCAGATATGGATATTAAAACTTTCTTCTGTAACTCAGGTGCAGAGGCAAATGAAGCTGCTATTAAACTTGCTAGAAAGTATGGTGAAACAAACTTTGAAAATAAAAGATATAAGATAATTACTTTAGAACACTCATTTCACGGAAGAACAATAACAACTGTAAAGGCTACAGGACAAGGCTCTATGCATACAGATCACTTCTCACCATATCCAGATGGGTTCTCTTATCATAATCAAATTGATGATATTTACAACTCAATTGATGATGAAACAGTTGCAGTTATGATTGAGTTAGTTCAAGGTGAGGGTGGAGTTCAACCATTTGAAAAAGCAGATATTCAAGAACTAGCAAATTTTTTAAAGAAACATGATATTTTACTTATCATTGATGAAGTACAAACAGGTGTTTACAGAACAGGTGAATTTTTAGCTTCAAACCTATATGAGATTGAGCCTGATATCATAACATTAGCAAAAGGTTTAGGTGGTGGTGTTCCTATTGGTGCTGTTTTAACTAAACACAAAGAGTTATTTACTTTTGGTGACCATGGTTCTACCTTTGGAGGAAATTTTTTAAGTTGTAGTGCTGCTATAAAAGTTCTTGACATATTAGAAGAGTATAAAGAAAAAGGCTTCTTGGATGAATCAATCATCTACTTCCAAGATAAGGTAACTAAACTATTTGAAAACCATAAAGATATATTTACACAAAGTGTTGGTTTAGGACTTATGAGAGGTCTTAGAGTTAAAGATGGTGATACTTTAACAAAAATTATAAGTGAAGCTTTCAATAATCAAGTTTTAGTTTTAAAAGCTGGTAGAAATACTTTAAGAATGTTACCTGTTTTAACTATCTCAAAAGATGAAATCAATGAAGGATTTAAAAGGTTAGATGATGCACTTACTAAGATCAAATAGTGTTTTTACTTTACTTTTTTTAACTAGTAGTCTTGTTTATGCTCAAGACTACAAAACTTTAGAAGAGAGTATACTATCTCAAAATAGAGAAAAAAGTTTTAAACTTGAAGAAGATAAAGCAAAAGAGGATAGTTCTAAACTTGAAAAAGATTGGATAAACCCAATAACCTTACAATATAAAAAAGATTTAGGTGATACATATAAAACAGAACAATCAATTATTTCAGTAAATCAACCTATTTTTAAAAGTGGTGGAATTTATGAAGCTATAAAATATGCTAACTCCACATACAACTACACAAAACTTGAGATAAAAAGTCAAAGAAAAGAGTTAATCAAGCAAGCAATAAACTATCTTTTTAATATTCAAAAACTAACATTAAATATAAAAAAAGCTAAATTAGCTTTAAAGAATGCGCAAATAGATGTTAAAAGAAAAAGAGAACAGGTATTAAATGGTTTTTTAGATGGCTCATTTTTAGATGAAGCTTTACTAAAACTAAATGAGTCAAAACATAATTTAGTAGATTTAAAGCATCAAAAAAAAGAGTTGATAAACAGTTTTCATAATATCTCTTCAAAACACTATACAAAATTTGAATTACCTACATTTAGTGTTTTATCAAAAAAAGATTTTTTAGATAAAAACTTAAATTTAAAAAAAGCCAATGAAAATATTAAAAAAGAGCGTCATTTAAAGAATATGACTATTTCAAACTATTTACCAGCAGTGAATTTTTACTACAATTACTCAAAAACTCACTTTACAGATGGTAATCCTATGACTGGACAAACCAATTCTCAAACATTTGGTTTATCTGTTACTATTCCTTTAGATATAAAAATGTTCAATACAATTGAGAGTCAAAAAATTAGTTACTTAAAAACAAAACTTGACTTAAAAAACAGAAAAGATGATGAAATTAGCTTTTATAAAACAAAACTAGATAAAATAGATATGTTAAACCAAAGAATTAAAATAAGCTATGATGACATTAAACTTTATGATTCAATTCTAGATATTATAAAAGAAGAAAAAGAGGCTGAGTTAAAGACACAAAGTGATTATGATACTTTAGCGAACTCAAGAAAAATAACTGCTTTAGATTTGCAGTTATATAAACTTGATAAACAAATAGTTTTACTAGACTTATATTCAAGGCTTAATTAGTTTTAACCTCTTAAAAGGAAGTGAATGAAAAATAATAGACATTTAACATATTGGATTATTTCACTTCCTATAATTGCTGTTTTATTAACAGCATCTATTTTAACCTATCAGTTTATCTCAAATGAAAAAAAAGAGCTAATAAGAACAAAAGATAATATTGAAAAAAAGCTAATCTCTCAAATTAGACAAACCATTAAAAATCGTGTAAATAGAACAATAAATATCATAGAGAAAAAAATTAAACTAAATAAAATACAAGAAAAAAGAGCATTAAAGGATGTGGTAAATATAGGATATAATACAATAAAACATATCTATTTACAAAATGAATCCTTACCTAAAGAGCTTATCATAGAAAAAATCAAAAAGCAGCTTAGAAACGTGAGGTTTTATAACAATCTAAATGGCTACTTTTTTTTAGTTGATTTAAACAACAAGGTTATTCTTCAGCCAAATACACCAATACATGAAAATAAAAATATGTCCTCTTTAACAGATATAAAAGGTAACTATTTTTTAAAAGAGTTCCAAGAAATAGCTAAAACTTCTAAAGAGGGTTTTAACACTTGGTTTTGGGAAAATCCATCAACTAATGAGATAGAGGAAAAATTAGGTTTTATAAAAGTATTCAAACCTCTTAACTTGTATATTGGAAGTGCTAGATATAAAACAGATATAGAAAAAAAGTTAAACAAAGAACTTTTAGATCTAATCTCCAATATTAGATATAGTAAAGATGAATATATCTTCGTAGTGGATAATAGTGGTACTACAATTGCGCATATAAATAAAAATATTATAGGAAAAAGTTTTGAGAGTCTAGGTGAATATGAAAAAAAGATTATTGCTAATATCTTAGAGAAAAGTAAAACAGAAGATGGTTCCTTTCTTGGTTATGCTCCTACAAGTTATAATGTCTCAAAAGAGAATCTATCAAATAAAATCTCATTTGTAAAAAGAGTTAAAGGTCTAGACTGGACTATAGGAACAGGTCAATATACTCTTACTATAAATGAACAAATAAAAAAAGAAGAGGAGTACTTAAATAGAAAGCTTTCTACAACTATAAATAATATAATTGTAGTAGCAATTAGTATAAGTCTTCTTCTTATTGGTTTTTTATTTTATATTTCAAAAACTATACAAAATAGATTTACAAAGTATGAAGAGGAATTAAATCAAAAAAATAGCTCCCTTGAAAAGTTAAATGCAAACCTAGAACAAGAGGTAAACTCCCAACTAGAAAAGCTAAGACATAAAGATAAGATATTATATCAACAGTCTAAGTTAGCTTCAATGGGTGAAATGATTGGGAATATTGCTCATCAATGGAGACAACCTTTATCTGCAATAAGTACAGTTGCATCTGGGACAATGCTTCAAGATGAATTAAAACTTTTAGATAAAAAAACACTAAATGAAAATCTAAATAATATCATAAAGAATACTCAGCTTCTATCTCAGACAATTGATGATTTTAGAAACTTCTTTAGTTCAAATAAGCAAAAAACAGAGTTTAAACTAAATGATGTGATTTTCAAAGTATTATCTCTAACAACAGCAAGTTTTAAAAATAAAGAGATTGAGATTATAAATAGTGTTGAACCTATAAAAATCTATAATCTTGAAAACGAACTAACACAAGCAATTTTAAATATTGTAAATAATGCTAAAGATGCTTTAATAGAGAAGCAACCTGATAAAAAACTACTTTTTTTATCAACTGAAGAGCTACCTAATAATAAAGTACTATTAAAAATTGAAGATAATGCAGGTGGTATTCCTCCTAAAATTATTGAAAAAATATTTGATCCATATTTTACAACTAAATTCCAATCACAAGGAACAGGTATTGGTCTTTATATGTCTAGAACAATTATAGTAGATAATATGAAAGGTGAATTAACAGCTTTAAACACAACTGTTTCGTATAAAGATAAACAGTACGATTGTGCATCATTTCGAATAGTTTTAGATAAAAAGAGTTAAACTCTTTTTATCCATATTTTATAGTCTATTTTTTATCAAAGTTTAAATAGTACTCAATCTCTGATGGAGTTAAGATTTTGATAGTATTTGTACTTCCTGGCATACCCACAGGATAACCTACAGTTGCAACGTAAGTTTCACTCTTATCAAGTAATCCCTCACTATCAAGCTTTTTAAGCATCTTTTGGAACATCTTTGAAGCTTGTGCCTCTTTTATAGTATCAATTGATTCAACACCCCAAGCAGCTGTTAATGAGTTTAAAACTCTTTTTTTATGTGTAAATGCATAAATTGGAGTTCTTGGTCTATATCTTGACATTTTAATTGCAGATTTACCTGAACTAGTAAGTGCTAAAATACCTTTTGCTCCTAAATCATCTGCAAGCTTTGTAACTGTAGCTTGAATAACATCAAAGTGATCTAAATACTCAAGTTTATCTTGCTTATCAAAGTTATACATATCTTCAGTTTTATGAATAATATGACTCATTGTATCAACAACATTTATAGGATCATCTCCCACTGCACTCTCTTCACTTAACATAACAACATCAGTTCCATCTAAAACTGCATTTGCCACATCTGAAATTTCAGCTCTTGTAGCTCTTTCATTATGTGTCATTGATAGAAGCATTTGTGTTGCTGTTATTACAGGCATTCCCTTACTATTTGCTTTTTTGATAAGCATCTTTTGGATTGTTGGAACATCATAATAAGGTACTTCAATACCTAAATCACCCCTAGCAACCATCAACCCATCACTAACCTCTACTATCTCATCGATATTTTCAACTGCATCAAATTTTTCAATTTTTGCAATTAATTTTCCATCATATCCATTTAATAGTTTTCTGGCTTTTTTCATATCTTTTGCATTTTGAACAAAAGAGATAGCAAAGTAGTCAACCTTGTTTTCAACACCCCAAGCTATATCCTCTTCATCTTTTTTTGTAATAACATCAATATCAATTACTGTATTTGGGAAATTAACCCCTTTTCTTGAAGATAAAACCCCATGGTTCTCTATTTTTGCTTTAATCTCATCATCTGTTTGAATAACTCTTGCTCTAATAGTTCCATCATATAAATAAATATATTCATCTTTTTTTACTTTATCTAGAATATCAGGATAATTAATAGATACTACATATTTTTTATCTGCTTCTTTATAACCAATAATCTCATCTTTTAAGAATGTAATCTCATCACCTGAATGAAGCTCAAAAGGCTCTTTTAAATCACCTATTCTAACTTTTGGTCCAGAAATATCTTGTAATACCCCAACAGGAGTATTTAAGTTTTTCATTGCAGTTCTTATGTTATCAAGAGTCTCTTTATGATATTCATGACTCCCATGAGAGAAGTTTAGCCTGAACATATTTGCTCCTGCTTTAATTAATCCCTCGATCATTTCAACACTATGGCTTGCTGGCCCTAAAGTTGCCAATATTTTTGTTCTTTTTTCCACAGTTTCTCCTTTTTTCATGAATATATTATAGCAAATTTTCATTACATATTAATTACTTATTTACACACAAAAATTTCACAAAAAGTATGTTAAAATATCAAATAAAGATAAAGGTGTCAAATGAACTTCAAAAAATTAAAACTATCATCAATATTAATTGCTTCTATTATATTCACAGGTTGTAGCCAAAAAAATACTAACCAAATGATAAATGACAATCAAAGAGCCATAATAGGAACTACAATTGGAGCTATTACAGGTGTTATTTTAGGAAACAATATAGGTGGGGGAAGTAAAAGTAGAAATAAAACAATAGGTGCAGTTACAGGTGCAGCTATTGGTGGATATATTGGATATAGAATGGATCAACAAGCAAAAGAGATTGCTCAAAGTTTAGATACTAATGTTGACAATAGTAATAATGCCGTTTTAGATCCAAGTAGAGATATAATAGTATCTCATACAGAAAACTACGTAAAAATAATGTTTAGAGATGATATGATGTTTGCAACAAATGAAGCAACACCAACACAAAGAGCAATTAAGAAAATTCAAAAAGTAAATAGTGTATTAGAAAAATATCCAAAAACATTAGTTCAAGTTGTTGGTCACACAGATAGTAGAGGAAGCTATGAGTACAATAAAAGACTATCTGAGCAAAGAGCAACTAATGTAGGGAACCAGATATTTAATTCAGGAATTAAAAACGATATTTTCTCAAAAGGGTGTTCTTATGATAAACCTGTAGCACCTAATACAAATGAGTCAAATATGGCTTTAAATAGAAGAGTTGAGATATATTTATACCCTACTGCAAATGCTGTAATTGATACATGTAAATAATTTACATGTATTAATTAAAACTTTTTTGCTACAATTTCAAAATGAAAAGATTTAATGAATATTTTAATGAGTGGTTATATAGCAAAGATGGCTACTATTCACACTACAAACAAATTGGTAAAGAGGGTGATTTTTTTACCTCTGTATCAACTAGCTCATTTTTTGGTGGAGCAATTGCAAAGCAAATAGTTAATTCTATTGAAAAAAAGAGTCTAAATAGCAATACTACTATAGTTGAGATTGGTGCACATCATGGTTACTTAATAGCAGATGTTATTCAATTTATCTATACTTTAAAACCCTCTTTACTTGAAACTTTAAACTTTGTAATAGTAGAGAGATACAAGAATTTACAAATACAGCAAGAGAAGTATTTAAAAGAGTCTTTTGGTGAGGCTATAAACTTAAGTTTTTGTGATGATATAAGCAAGTTAAATCTAAAACATGCATTTATTTTTGCAAATGAGATATTTGATGCTTTTGAGTGTGACTTAGTCTATACTACAAAAGATAACATTTTACAAAATGCTTTTGTAAAAAATCACAACATTGAGTTTAAAGAGTGTAAGAATAAAAACTTAATAAACCATTGTAAAAAATATCAAATTACAAAAGGTGAGGTTTGCTTAGGTTATGAAGATTTTGTAAAAGCCCTATGTAAAAATATAGAGAAATTTGAGTTTATAACTTTTGATTATGGAGATAGATATCCTAGAAATGATTTTTCAGCAAGAGTTTATAAAAATCATAATGTACACCCTATTTTTGAAGAAAATTTAGATTTAAAAACTCTATATAAAAACAGTGATATTACCTATGATGTACACTTTAACTATCTAAAAGATTTATTTGAACAAGAGAGTACAAAAAATGTCTCTTTTGATACACAAATGAACACCTTGATTAATTTTGGTATTTTAGAGTTATTAGAGTTATTAAAAGCGAATGTTGAAGAGAGTATATATCTAAAAGAGACACAAAAAGTAAAAATGTTACTAGAACCAACTGGCATGGGAGATAGATTTAAAACTCTACACGTTTTTAAGTGATTTAAACAGCCTTATATTATTTAATAGATATAATATAATATGATAACAGATAATTATATACTAAATAGTGAATTTTCAATTTATGATATTGATACAACTAAATATAAAGATTGTAAAAATATACTTATACAAATTTTTAGTAGTCAAAATAAGCAGGTACTAAAAGATACTGCTATATATATAAGAGAAAAAATTCCCCAAGCTGTTTGTGTTGGTTCAACCTCAGCAGGGGAGATAAACAATGATAAAATAATAAGTAATTCAACACTTATCTCAATCTCTTGTTTTGAGAATACTTCAATTCAAGCTGCAAAATCCTCAAATGAGTCATCATTTAAAAAAGGTCTTGAGATTGCTTCTAAACTAAATAACAAAGACTCAAAGTTATTAATCTTATTTACAAATGCTTCAAATACAAATCAAGAAGATTTTTTAAATGGTATAAATAAAGTAAACTCAAAATTAACCGTGTGTGGTGGAGTTGCTTCAAGTAAAGATAACTTTGGTGAAACATATACCCTACTAAATGATGAGATATACTCAAACTGTGCTGTGGGTATCTCTCTTAATTCAACAAAACTAAATGTAAAAACTGATTTTAAATTTAACTGGTCGGCAATAGGAATAGAACACACTATAACAAAATCTAAAGGTAATACTGTATATGAGATAGATAATATACCTATAATAGATTTTTATAAAAAATATTTAGGTGATGATATTATTGATTTTTTACCTCAAGATGCTACTACTTTTCCTATTTTGATTAAAAAAAATGGTAATTATTTAGCAAGGGCACTAGTTGAAATTCTTGAAGATGGTGGATTTGAATATACTGCTTCACTAAAAGAACAAGAAAAAATAAAACTAGGTTTTGGTAATGAAGAGATGATTTTAAGAAATCCTTTAGTTGAAACCTTAGATAAGTTTGAAAATGCTCAAAGTTTCTTTGTTTACTCTTGTAAAGTAAGAAAAGAGCAGTTAAAAGAGACTATAAGTAACAATGAGTTTTCAAATATTGTAAACACATCTGGTTTTTTTACAAATGGTGAATTTTTTAGTATAAATAATAAATATGAATTATTTAATCAAACCTTTACAATTATTGCATTAAATGAGACAAAAGAGAGTTTAAAAGCACATACTTTTACAAAAGAAGAGAAAAAAGAGTTAGATTCGCAAAGAAAATTAAAAAAACTTCTACACTTAATCAAACAATCTTCAAAAGATTATGATGAACAATCTAAAAAATTAGAGTTTGAAAAGATAAATTCACAAATGCTACTAACTTCACAAAAAATATTTTTAAGACATGCTGTACATGAAACAAATACTCCTTTATCAGTTATTATGAGTAATATTGAACTTTTTGAGATGGAATATGGAAAGAATCCTTACTTAACAACTATTGAAGTAGCACTTAAAAATATTTTTAATATATATGATGATTTAAGCTACTTAGTAAAAAAAGATCAAGTAACTTACCCTAAAAAAAGTTTAGATATTATAGATTTTATTAGATCAAGAATTGAGTTTTTTAGACAATCAGCTAAACAAATAGGTTCTGAAATAGAGTTTTATAGTGATAGAAAATCACTTTTTTTAAATATAAATGAGACAAAACTTCAAAGAATTATAGATAATAATCTAACAAATGCAATAAAATATACAGAAGAGAACTCAAATATCTATATTACTTTAAAGCAAGAGTGTGAAAGTTATGCTTTAACTATTTCAAGCTGCTCACAATATATCCAATACCCAGAAAAAATCTTTAAAGAGTATTATAGAGAAAAATCTACAAAGAAAGGTTTTGGATTAGGGCTTAGTTTAGTTAAAAGGATTTGTGATGAAGAGAATATAAAAATTACTATTGATTCAAATGAATACTTTACTTCATTTAGATATCTTTTTAAGGTGGAAGAGAAATGAAAATATTACTTTTAGAAGATGATGTGATGTTAAACAGAGCTATAACTCAGTTTTTACAATCAACAGGACATATTATAAGAAGTGCAAGAGATGGAAACAACTGTTTAAAAATTCTAGAGGAAGAGGAGTTTGAACTTCTAATTTTAGATATTAATGTACCTGATATAAATGGGTTTGAGATACTAGAAACTTTACACAAAAAAGATGTGATTATTCCTACTATTTATATTTCTGCATTAATTGATATTGAAGATATTTCAAGAGCCTTTGAGCTTGGTTGTTACGATTATTTAAAAAAGCCATTTCATCTAAAAGAGTTGGCACTTAGAATAAATAAAATCTCACAATCAAAAACAAATAAAAAAAATATACAAAAACTGTCTGATAAATATAGTTTTAACCCAAATACATTAAGTCTTTTATATAATAATGAAGTTCAAAGTCTACCTAAAAGACATATACAAATTATTCAACTTCTTGCAAGATACAAAAACTCAGTTGTAAACTATGATATGTTTAGGGAGTTTGTATGGAAAGACGAAGTTGATAATGCCACTATTAGAGCTGAAGTAAATAGAGTAAAAAAATCTTTAAAAGAGGATTTTATAGCAAATATAAGAGGCTTTGGATATATTATCGAGTATGAAAAACTAAACTAAAAGGTAAAATATGAATTTAATAATTAATGGTGAAGAAAAAACTTTTGATAAAACTGTTACCTTACAAGAGATTATTACAACCTTAAATATTGAAAGCAAGGTAATGGCTGCTGCTGTTAATATGGAGATAATCAAAAAAGAAAATTGGAATAACTTTACCCCTAAAGAGAACGATAAAATTGAACTACTACAGTTTGTAGGTGGTGGTTGATTTGAGTAAACAAAAAGGAGACTTAGCTGAAAGTAAAGCAGTTAGTTTCCTTGAAGATAGAGCATTTAAGATTATAGAGAAAAATTTCTACGCAAAAAAATTAGGAGAAATTGATATAGTCTGTAAAAAAAATAGTGTTTATCACTTCTGTGAAGTTAAATCTGCCCTAGATTATGAAACTGCAATAAACAACATAACTAAAAGCAAACTATCAAAACTTAAAAGAAGTATTGACTACTATTTACAAAAAAAACAGCTTGAAACTGCTTACTGTATTGATGTAATAATAGTTTGTGAAGATGAAATAGAACTACTAGAAAATATTACTGTTTAATTTATAAACATAAAAACTTTCTAATTTCTTATACAATTAGGTAAAATATATACATGGAATCAATACTTATAATAATATTTTTGTCATTAGCTATTTCGTCTGTGTTAAATATAATACTAAAAAAATTTGCCATTTCACATATTATTGGTTATATCTTAACAGGTATTATAATCACATCTATTTTTAATCTAAAAAATACTCATGATTTAAAAGCATTAGATTTAATTGCTGAGTTTGGTATAGTATTTTTGATGTTTACAATCGGACTTGAAATGTCTATAAAGAGACTAAAAAAGATGAAAGAGCTACTTTTTGTAAATGGTTTTTTTCAAGTAGGACTTAGTTCTGTAGTTATATTTACAGCTTCAAAACTAATTTTTAGTATAGATACAATTTCATCAATTATCATAGCCCTAGCCTTCTCTTTATCTTCAACTGCTATTGTTTTAACCTATTTAAAACAATCAAAGGATATCTATACACCATACGGGGAGAAATCAACTGCCATCTTAATCTTTCAAGATTTAGCAGTAATTCCTATACTATTGCTTATTAGTTTCCTTTCAAATGATACTTTGGCTTTAGATCAAATCATTATAAAAACTATTGTAGCAGCTCTTGCAATTATTATTTTTATGTTTACTCTTGGTAAAAAAATAGTAAATTGGCTTTTAAGATTCTCTACAAATACTAGATTAGAAGAGTTATTTATAGGTTCAGTTTTATCTATTGTAATTGGTGCTTCAGTTTTAGCCCATGAATTAGGCTTCACATACTCTCTTGGTGCATTTATTGCAGGTATGATTATTGCAGAGACAAACTATCATATCAAAGTTGAATCTGATATTGCTTCTTATAAAGATTTACTTTTAGGAACATTCTTTTTTACAGTTGGTACAAAAATTGATGTTCTTTATTTTATACAAAATATTCATTATATTCTATCTTTATTTGTGATAATTTTACTTGTAAAAGCAGCTGTTATCTACCTTCTAATTAGAAGAAAATCAAATAAAAATGACTCCATAAAAGCTGCACTTGCACTAAGTCAAATTGGTGAATTTTCATTTGCTATTTTTGCACTTGCTAGTAGCAATAATCTTTTAGATGAGAATCTATCAAATTTTCTGATTTTAATTACTGTATTATCTATGATATTAACACCTTTTATAATAAATAATATCTACAAAATAGCCTCTTTATTTGCTACTGAGTATTTTGAGTCTGATAAGATTACGCCTATTGATAAAAAAGGTCATATTATTGTTTGTGGATATTCTGAGTTAGGTAAAAGAGTGGCAAATAGATTATTTAGAGATGAGAAAAGTTTTGTAATAATATCAGATAATTTACAACATGTTCTTCAAGCTAGAAATAATGGTTATATGGCATACTTTGGACACTTAGAGAAACCTCAAGTTCAAGAATCACTTAAAGTTGATGAAGCAAATAGTATAATAATCACACTAAATAATATAAGTAAGAAAAGATTAATTTGTGAAGCTATTTTAAAACATAAAAAAGATGCAAAAATTGTTCTTAAGATAAATACCTTTAGTGAGAAAAAAGAGTTTGAAGACTTACATATTTATAACTACGTGCACGCTCCCAATAAAATTGCTTCTCTTCTAGTAAAAAAGAGTATTTAGGGTTACTTTCCCCTAAACTCTTTTTTATTTGTATCCTCTACTATTTTTAAAGCTAAACTATTTGTCTGATTTGAAATCTCTTTTGTTTCACTAGCAATTGAAGCATTTTTTTGTGTTTGTCTATCTAATAAATTAATTGAGTCATTAACCTGCTCTACACCTGTTTTTTGCTCTTGTGAAGCACTTGAAACATCATTTATAAGTTCAACTGTTTTAGATATATTTTCATTTAATGTATTATATCCCTCAATCATATTAGTTGATATAGTTTTACCATCATTTGCTTTTTGTGTTGCTTTCTCAACAATATGCTTAATCTCTGTTGCAGCCTCTGCACTTCTTGTAGCAAGATTTCTAACCTCTTGGGCAACTACTGCGAAACCTTTACCAGCTTCACCTGCTGTTGCTGCTTCTACTGCTGCATTTAAACTTAAAATATTTGTTTGAAAAGCAATATTATCAATAATCAAAATCGCCTCACTTATTGCTTTAACTTGTTCGTTAATCTCATCCATTGCAGTTGTAGTATCTAAAGCATACTTTTCACCATCTTGAACAGAAGAAGTTAGTTTATTTGTGTAGTTATTCATCTCATTAATCTTATTTGTATTTGTAACAACTAAACTTGTAATCTCCTCAAGCGCAGCAGCCGTTTCTTCTAATGAAGCTGCTGCCTCATTTGAACTTGTATTTAGCACCTCAACATTATTTTGAAGAGATACAGAACCTTTTTTAAGAGATTCCCCAAGGTTTTTATTTTCAACTAGCATCTCTGTAATTGAATCACCTAAATTATTTATACCCTTTATAAGCTGAGCTATTTCACCTTTTAAATCATTATTTTCAACACTATGTAAATAGTCATAATTTGAGTAATTATCTAAAACCTTTAATATATTATTTATATTTAAATCTAGATTATCAAGCATCTTATTTATAAGCTCTTTTAACTGCTCTAAGCCTTTATTTGAACTTCTGTTTGTAATTCTTAAAGATAAATCTCCATAATTTACACTATTAATAACCTCACTTGCATTTGCTATTAACTCCTCTTGCTCCTGTAATCCACTTTTTACTAAATCAATATTTGTATTAATCACTGTTGACATATTTCCAATCTCATCATTTGATTTTACAGGTAAATGCTGTACATCATCTTTTTTATTGTTTAGATAATCAAAGAAATTAATCAATGAATTTTCAAATATCTTCAATGGTTTTACTATAACTCTATTAATGAAAAATAGAATAACAAAAATACATAAAACTATAATTCCTAAAGCAATTATACCTATTATATTTCTAAGTTCACTAGCCTCTTTTAAAGCTTCATTTTTATTTACTTTTGCAACTACTGCCCATTTTGTAGTATTAAAAATATCAATAGAACCTGAAACATTTAAGGCTAAATCCCCATCCTTATCCTTTGAAATCTCTTTTACTAAACTATTAGTTTCAAAAGCTTGTTTTATAGCTTTTGTTTGAATTTTCCAAACACCTATTGTAGAGTTAAGACTTTGAACCACACTATTATCAATATCTTTTGTAAACCTTGAGTTATTTCTCATAAAATAGTCCTGCCCTACAAGTAAAACCTCACCTGTAGAACCTAACCCTGCTTTTTCGTACTCTCCTCTAAAGCTCATTATTTTATTGATATTATCAACTGGCATTTGAAATATCAAAACACCTTGTTTTTGTTCGTTTATAAATATAGGCGTTGCTATAAATGATGCTGCACTGTTGTAACTTGGTTCATAAGGGGCAAAATCTTCAAATGCAATTTGATTTTGTTTTAACTTTAATGCTTTTTTATAAGCCTTACCAATTCCAGTATTTGAGTAAACTTCATCTTTTAAGTTTGTAGCAAAATCCTTCTCTTTAAAATCCGTATATATTAAATTTCCATCTAAATCCACCATAAAAATATCATATAATCCAAATTCATTTAGATATTTATCGTATGTTAAATGGTACTTTTTATGGGCTTGCATATATGAAGAATCAAACCGTTCATCATATACTAACTTATTCTTTTCACCTAGTTTCTCACTATTATTTGTAATAAATATATACTGTGCTATTAAAGCCTCTTCTCTTTTTGGAAGATAATTTTCTATACTTTTTCTTTGAGTTGAATTTGGTACATCATAATTTACTGAATCTAAATAGTTTCTTGAGAAATCTTTTTTTAACTCATTTTTTATGAACTGTGTATCTAAATCTATCTCTTCATCAAGCTTTTCAAAGCCATCTTTAAAAGCTGTAAATGCATCTTTTGTATTTTGTGAATTTGCTACAGAATAAAGTAAAGATTTTAATGACTCAAAATAGTCACTTATTTCATTTGATTTTGTAACCTGCAAACTTGATAGTTTTCTATACTCTGAATGAGTTAAAGCATCTGTTGCTTTATTTACAGACAAAAGTGTTATTAAAACTCCAAGAATAACCATTGCTATTACGGTAATTAATGCAAGTTTAGCCTTTATTGTCAAATTATTAAACATATTAACTCCTTAGTATTAGAATTATACTAAGAAAAGGTAGCTTAAAAGTATCACAAACTATATAACAAAAGTTTTTTTTAAGATTATTACCAAAAGACAAAATGTCTTTTGGTTTGATTTGCGGTATATAAAATTAGTAATTCAATAATAACAACACTTAATAGCATAAAACTAGCATCTATAATTTAACTTTTTTTTATTGGAATTTGGATACCATAAATAAACACTTATGGAGAGATTTTTGTACACTAAAGAGCTACAAACCATAAAAAAATCAAACCGCCTAAGAACTAGAGAAATTTTTGATGAAAATTTAGAAGATTTAGCTTCAAATGACTACTTGGGTTTAGCAAATAATAAACAACTATTAGAAAAAAGTTTTAATACTATCTTACAAGAAAAAAGCCATGCACCTAAAGCATCTATATTAGTAAATGGCTATACTAAAGTACATAAGAGGTTTGAAGAAAAACTTTGCCAAGTAAACAGCTTCGAAGATGCAATTATAGTGGGTTCAGGATTTTTAGCAAATATTTCCCTAATAGAGGCTTTATGTAGAAAAGGTGATGTTTTATTTATTGATGAGGATTACCATGCAAGTGGTATTTTAGCAACTAAACTATTAGATAAAAAACAGGTTGTTATTTTCAATCATAATGATCCAGATGATTTAGAAAATAAACTAAATTATCATTGTAAAGCAAAAAGAAAAATAGTAGCTATAGAGGGTGTTTACTCAATGAGTGGAAATATTGCTAATAAAGAGTTATTTAAAATCGCAGATAATCATAACTGTTTATTAGTAGTTGATGAAGCTCACAGTTCAGGTGTTTTGGGAGACAAGCTATTAGGAATTTTTGATTACTATAAAATCAAACCTAATAAAAACCATATTAAAATGGGAACTTTAGGTAAAGCATATGGCTCTTATGGTGCATATATACTAGCTTCTAAAGAGATTATTTGCTTTTTAGAAAATAGAGCTAAACCTATAATATACTCAACTGCATTATCAACATTTGATACAGCACTTGGCTTACACAGTTTAGAGTATATTGTTGAAAATAAAGAGTATTTAAAAATAAGAATCCAAGAAAACCTAAAAGTCATAAAAGATATTTTAGATATTGATTCAAAAAGTCTTATAATTCCAATACAAATTGGTGATAATAAAAAGGTTAAAGAGATTCAAAAATATTTAAAGCAAGAGGGATATTTAGTAGGTGCAATAAGACAACCAACTGTAAAAAGTGCTATTATAAGACTTATTGCAAAAGTAGATATAAGTAGTGAAAAACTAAAAGAGGTTTGTAATATTATTAAGGATTTAAAATGAAAATATTCATACTATCTATTCTAATTTTTTCTACAGCATTTTCAAGTAATACTGCAACAAAAATGAAAAAATGTGAAAAAATTGAGTTATCAAGATATACAGCATTAGTTTCGTGTCATAAAATTGATTATATCATTGAATATAAACTAGAAGATGATCAAGAAGAGGACAACCTAAAAAAAGTTACAGCAGTATCAGTTAATGATAAAAAACAAATAATTATGAATGTGAGCAAATAAATTGATACTAAAAGATCTAATAAGAGGCCATAAAAGGTTTAAAGAACAAAAAATACCAAAATGGCAAAAAGAATTAAAAGAGTTAGCAATAAATGGACAGAAACCTGAAGTTTTATTTATAGGTTGTTCAGATAGTAGAGTTACTCCTGATTTAATGCTAAATACAAAGCCAGGAGATATGTTCATCTTAAGAAATGTTGGTAACTTTGTACCTCCATTTAAACACGATGAGGACTTTCACGGAACAGCTGCTGCTATTGAATTTGCGGTTGCTGTTTTAAAAGTTAAACATATTATTGTATGTGGGCATTCCCATTGTGGTGCTTGTAAAAGTTTATATGAAGATATTCCCAATAACAGCTCTTTAATACATGTTAAAACCTGGTTAAAACTAGGGCAAAAAGCAAAAGAGAGAACCTTAAGAAATAAGAAATTTACAACCAAAGAAGAGATGTATAGAGCAACAGAGAGAAACTCTATTCGAAATCAACTTGATAACTTACTAACATATCCTGATGTAAAAGCAAAGCTTGATAATAAAACTCTTGAGATACATGGTTGGTACTATGATATTGAAAGTGGTGGAATAGACTACTACAATAAAGAAAATGACAATTTTAAACCTTTAGCAGAAATGGAAATATAAATATGAATAATTCACACGAAGTTAGAAGATTACCAAAAAAGACTATTGTATTATTGACAATTCTTGTAATTTTAGCAACTATTATCTACTTAGGCCTAAAAGAGCTAAAAGAGGCTAAAATGACAGAGATAATAAATCAGTTAGGCCATAAGAATGTTCAAGATATGCAAGTTATAAATAAACTGCAAGTTCAAGATAAAAAAACAAAGTATAAAAGTACAGTTTATAAAGTGATGTTTTTAGATAAAGATACGGACAAAACTTGTATAGGTTTCATACATATGGGAAGAAATAATAATTATAGTAAAGATTTAAATTGTAAATAGGTGATAATAAATATGAGTATAATAGAAAAACTAGAAAACAATGAAAGATTAAGTTACGAAGATGCAATAAAACTTTATGACTTAGATCTTTTTACACTTGCAAAATATGCAAATAAAAAAAGAGAAGAGAAACACGAAAAAAAGACATATTTTAATATAAATAGACATATAAATCCAACAAATGTTTGTAAAGATGTTTGTCAGTTCTGTGCTTATAGTGCAAGCAGAAAAAATCCGAATCAATGGACTATGACACATGATGAAATTTTAGAGATTGTAAATAGTTCATCAAAAAATGATATAAAAGAGGTACATATAGTTTCAGCTCACAATCCAAATACTGGACTACAATGGTATATGAATGTATTTAAGAAAATAAAGCAAAACTATCCGTCAATTCATGTAAAAGCATTAACAGCTGCAGAGATACATTTTTTAGCAACTGAGTATAATTTAACATATCAAGAGATAATTCATATGATGAAAGAGCATGGTATAGACTCAATGCCAGGTGGTGGTGCTGAGATTTTTGATGAAAAAGTTAGAAAAAAAATCTGTGGTGGTAAAGTAAAATCCGATCAATGGCTAGAGATTCATAGACTATGGCATAAAGCAGGAAATCAAAGTAATGCAACTATGTTATTTGGTCACGTGGAAAACAGAGAACATAGAATTGATCATATGATTAGATTAAGAGATTTACAAGACGAGACAAATGGTTTTAATGCCTTTATACCTTTAGTATACCAAACTGAAAACAACTATTTAAAAGTAAAAGAGGCTATTTCAGGTCAAGAGGTTTTAAAAACTTATGCAATAGCAAGACTTGTATTAGATAATATACCAAATATTAAAGCTTATTGGGCAACTTCTACTATGAAACTTGCATTAATAGCTCAAGAGTTTGGTGCTAATGATTTAGATGGAACAATTGAGAAAGAGTCAATTCAAAGTGCTGCGGGAGCTTCAAGTGCAAAAGGTATGGCTGTGGAAGAGTTAGTAAATCTTATTAAAAATTCAGGCTTTACACCAGTTGAGAGAGATTCTGTTTATAATGAACTAAAGGTATGGTAAAAGTACCTTTAGTTTTTTAGTTTGGCTGAATAAAAGTTAGTCCAAACTCCACTTCTAAATAACCATCTTTTAACTTTTTCATACTAATAGGATAAGCAATATTTATTGAGTATAGTTCATTATTAATCATTTCAACAATATTGAAAAACTCTTTTGGAGACTTTATTTTCATACTTACTACGTAGTTATACTCTAAATACTTATCATTTGAACTTGATTGGTACTTTACAGATGCCTTTTGCGGTAATAAAATATTTAACTGCTCAGTAACTCTCATCTTAGGTAAAAACTCATCTTGGATATATTGATTACTGTTTTTCTTATACTCAATATCTTTTAAAGGAATAAAATCTTTTGCCATTACAACTGCATCTACAAAGTTAGTATTATCACTTTCAAACCTTACTTCAATACTATTATAAATGCTGTTTAATTCTGGATATAAAGATTTAATATAAGTATCATCTTTTAAGAAGTTACCCCTTAGAAGTAGTGCATCACCATCTATTACAAACTCACTTAAAACCACATCGTAAGGAATACTATTAAATACTGCTTTTATTCTTTTTATAATTTTATCATTTTTATTTACATGATCAGGTAGATCAATACTATTACCTGTTTGTTTCACTAATGGCTTTTCTTCTTTTTTTTCTAACATAAAGTATTCATAAACCTTATACCCACCAAAGATAATTCCAGCCAATAAAACTATGTAGAATATTGTAAGTAAATAGTTTTTCTTCTCTTTCTTTCTTGGTTTTATAAAACTTTGCTTTTGGTGTATATCTTTAGATAACTCAAAAATCTCTTCATCAATATTTATTGGTTGATAATCAATCTTTAAAAGTAATTCATTACTTAAATGATTAATTTGCTCTTGTGTTAACTGCTTTAGCGTATAAAGAATTGTTATTTTTTCAATAAACGTCTTAGAATCAGTTTCATAAAAACTATTTAATGTTTCGTGAATTATCTCACTTAACTCAAGATAATAAATCTCATCATATAGTTTTTGTCCCACAATATCATTTTCATAAAAATGAGTCTTTTTAACACTTTCAAAAGTTGGTAGTTCAACTGTCTTACTAAAAACTATTTTTGAATTATCATCTAAAATTACAATAAAAGCCTTATTATTAAATAAGAAAATTAATAGTTGATTTTTACATATATTTTTTTCTATATGCAGATTTAAAATATGAAAAGCAGAATAGATATAATCTATTCCCGTTTTTTCAAAATAGTGTTCAGTTTCAAATAGTGTAGTTTTTAAAACTGCAATATCATAATCACTATTAAAGTGAGCAATTTCACAATCACTTAATGTTCTTGATTTCTCTTTAGGAATAAGTGTAGTTGTATCACTTATAAGAAGAGTTGAGATATAAGTATTTGAAGTCTCTTTTTGAGAAGCATTAATTCTTTGAGCAATATCATGTGCTAGTAATTCATCTTTTACTAAAAAGACAGAGTTGTCATTTGTACTTAATTGTCCATCTTTTATTTTCTTATAATCAAGCTTTAGTTGTGTATCGTATTTAATTGCATTGATATACAAAGACTCTTTACTAAACATCTACTTCCTACTTAAAGACTACTTTACAGCATTTATCATAAGTTTATCATAAATTACTTGTTTTGCTTCTTCTAAGTCAAGGCCTTCAATACTAAAAGGTTCTTGAATATAAAACTCTATTGTACCAAAAGGTTTTGGAATTATAAATTTATCCCAAGAGTTTAATTGCCAATATTTAGAAGGTTTACAATTGAAAACTGCAACTTTGGCTTTACTTTTTTGTGAAATAGCAACAATTCCATTTGCTACAGAAAACCTAGGACCTCTTGGCCCATCTGGTGTAATAGCAATATCATTACCCTTTTTTAACTCTTTTATTGTACTAATTAAAGCTTTAGCACCACCTTTTGAAGATGAACCTCTAATAGAACCAATCCCTAAATACTCAACTGTTTTAGTAATAGCTTCACCATCCTTGTGCTCACTTATGATTGCTCTTACATGAGAATTAGGCTTTAGTTTTTGATAATTAAAAGGTTGCATCAAAAGTTCACCATGCCAAAATGCTACTACAATAGTCTCATTTTCTTTTATATTTGCATGGTGAAAAACTTTTTTATTAGTTAAATATATCACTCTAACAAGAAGTTGCAAAATAAAAGGTGCTACTTTTGTTGCTAGATAGTTTTTAACTTGTTTTTTCATAACTATTTTACAACTTCACCTTTTAGGGCTGTTCTTGTAACATCTGTTACCTTAACATCCACAAACTTTCCTAAAAGCTCATCACTTCCTTTAGCAAAAACCTGTAAGTAATTATCTGTATATCCAGAAACCTCACCATTTGGTTTTAGTGTTTCTGCAAGTATTGTAACTGTTTGTCCTATTAAATTAGGCATAGACTCCTCTTGATGTCTTTTATGAAGTTCAATTAATTGAGTTAATCTCTCACTTCCAATCTTATCATCAATCTCTTTATCCTCAAGCTTTAAAGCTTCAGTTTCAGGTCTAGGAGAGTACTTAAAGTTAAAAATTTGATCAAACTTTACTTGATTTACCACATCAATTGTATCTTCAAAATCCTCTTGAGTTTCACCTGGAAATGCAACAATTATATCAGTTGTAATTCTAAGATTTGGAACAAGCTCTCTCATCTTTGCAGCTCTATTTAAGAACCACTCTTTAGTATATCCTCTTTTCATAGCCCTTAAAATAGAAGTAGATCCACTTTGTAGTGGCATATGAATACATTTTGAAATCTTATCATTTTTTGCAAACTCTTCAATAAACTCATCATCCATATGTAATGGGTGTGGAGAGGTAAATCTAATTCTCTCTAAACCATCAATTTTTGAAATATCTTGTAAAAGTTTAGTAAAAGAGTATTTTGGTCTTTTATCACTGAATCTTCTTCCATAAGAGTTAACATTTTGTCCTAAAAGCATAACTTCTAAAGCACCCTCATCAACTGCTTTTTGAACCTGCTTTACAATCATCTCAGGAGGAATAGAAATCTCTTCACCTCTTGTATTTGGAACAATACAATAAGTACATTTTTTATCACATCCAACAGATATATTTACACTTGCTCTGTACTTATTTGTTTTTGCAGCTGAGAACTCATACGTTGAGTCATCATTGTCAAGGGCAATCTCCACTGCTCCTTTTTTATCTACTACATCTTTAATTTTTGAGATGTTTCTTGCGCCTAATACAAAATCAACATAAGGTGCTCTTTTTATAATATCTTTTCCTAAGTGACTTGCAGTACAACCACAAACACCTATTTTAGCACCCTCTTTTTTCTTTACGTTAAATTGTCCAATTTCAGAGAAAAGCTTTTGTACGGGCTTTTCTCTTACTGAACATGTATTAATAATAATTAAATCTGCATCTTGTATATCATCAGTTTGTGTATAATCTTTATGTTTTTCTAACTCTGATGCTATATGTTGACTATCAGTGTCATTCATCTGACAGCCTAATGTTTGAATAAATAGTTTTTTATTTGAGCTCATAATTTTCTACCACTTTCTTAAAGTGCATGAACCTCATACATATACTCATCATCTGCTAAACCATATCTTACTTCTCTAAAGTAAACATTTAGCCCCTCATCTTCTAATGCATCAACTAAAGCCATCATATCCTTATGTGAATTATCTCTATCAAAGTAGTAAATTTTTTCACCTAACTCTTTTAATTCATCTTTTATTTTATCTAATTCAACTTTTTTGGGTTTTTGATTTAACTCGTTTCTAGCAAATAGTAATTCCATTTATTAAGCCCTTTTGTTTTTTAATGTAACTTTACATTTTATCTTAAGATTGCTTTAATTTCTATAAAAGATGTTTTTAGATAAAATATTGCCCTACTTTACATTGAAAATCAAAAAAACATTTCAGTGTTAACAAAATAAAGGTTATTAATTAATGGATAAAATAATAGATATTTTAGATTCAATTGCCTATGAAAAAGGTCTAAGAATTGAAGATGTTGAAAATGCTTTAAAAGAAGCATTAATCAAAACAGCAAAGAAAATGGTTGATGAAACTTTAGTTTTTGATGCAAATATAAACAGAGAAAACAAAAAACTAGAGCTTTCACAAAAAGTTGAAGTTGTACCTGATGGAGATAATAGAACTTTAGGTATTGGAGAGGATGAATATGGAAATAACATCAACCCAGAGAACTTTATAGAATTAAGTGAAGCTAAAGAGATTGATGATGATTTAGAAGTTGGTGATACAGTTGATTACGACTTAGAGTTTGAAAATATGGGTAGAAATGCAGCTACTATTTTACACAATAACTTTGAATATAAGGTTCAAAGATTTATTGAGCAAAACTTAGTTAGCAAATATAAAGATAAAGTAGGGAAAATCATCTCAGGTTCTGTTACAAGAGTTGATAGAGCTGAAAATACTTATATTGAAATTGAGGAAGTAAAAGGTTTATTACCAAGAAAGAGCAGAATCAAAGGTGAGTCTTTTAGAGTTGGTGATACTTTAAAAGCTGTAGTAAAATCTGTAAATATCGATAAAACAAATGGATTAATAATTGAAATCTCAAGAACAAGTCCTAAATTCTTAGAGTCACTTTTAAGATTAGAGGTACCTGAGTTAAAAGATGAGAAAATTACTATTGAGGGAAGTGCAAGAATTCCAGGAACTAGAGCTAAAATTGCACTACTTACAAATGATCCACAAATAGATCCAATTGGTTCTGTTGTTGGTGTAAAAGGTGTAAGAATTGGTGCTGTATCTCAACAATTAAATGGTGAAAATATTGATTGTGTTGAATACTCAACTGTTCCTGAAATGTTCATTTCAAGAGCCTTATCACCTGCTATTATTAGTTCAGTAAAAATTGAAGCTAAACCTTATGATAATGAAAAAGGTAAAGCAGTTGTCAAAATTCCAAGTGACCAAAAATCAAAAGCAATTGGAAAAGCTGGATTAAATATCAGACTTGCTTCTATGTTAACTAGATATGATATTGAGCTAGTTGAGATTGAAAGTAAAAACGACTTTGGATCTTCAGAGCAGACAAATAACAATGAAGATAAAAATGCAGATACATCATCATTAGAGGCACTATTTAAATAATCATGAAACCTATACATTTATATGACTCAGTAAAAAAACAAAAAGTTGAATTTAAACCAATACAAGAAGGTAAGGCCATTATTTATGTTTGTGGCCCTACTGTATATGATGATGCTCATTTAGGTCATGCAAGAAGTGCAGTTGCTTTTGATTTACTTCATAGAGTATTAAAAGCAAATGGTTTAGATGTAACTATGACTAAAAACTTTACTGATATTGATGATAAAATTATCAAAAAAATGAATGAAACCTCTAAAAGTTTAGAAGAGATTACAAACCAATATATAAATTCATATAAAAATGATATGTCACATTTAAATGTTCTTGAAAACACCCTAGAGCCAAAGGCCACAGATAATCTTGAAATAATGATAGATATGATTAATAACCTAATAAAAAAAGATGTGGCTTATAAAATCTCTGATGGAATTTATTTTGATACTTCAAAAGATAACTCTTATGGTTCTATTTCAAGTATGGCAAGTGATGAGAACTCTCAAGCAAGAGTAGAATCAAATAGTGAAAAAAGAAATAGTTCAGATTTTGCTTTATGGAAATTTCCAAAAGAGAATGAAGTAGCTTATGAGGCTTCATTTGGTGAGGGACGACCTGGTTGGCATATAGAGTGTAGTGCTATGATAAAAAAGCATCTAGCTTATGAAAATGAAGAGTATCAAATAGATATTCATGGTGGAGGTGCAGATTTACTATTTCCACACCATGAAAATGAAGCTGCTCAAACTAGATGTGAATCAAAGCAAAATCTTGCAAAATATTGGATGCATAATGGTTTTGTAAATATCGATGGAGAAAAAATGAGTAAATCACTTGGTAACTCTTTTTTCTTAAAAGATATTTTAAAATCATACTTAGGTGAAGTTGTAAGATTTTATCTACTAACTGCTCACTATAGAGCAAACTTCAACTTTAATGAAGAGGATTTAAAAGCCTCTAAAAAAAGACTTGATAAGCTTTATAGAATCAAAAAAAGGGTTTATGGTGGTTCACCTGCAAAAAGAGCAAATCAAGAGTTTACAAACTTAATCTTAAAGGCTTTAAATGATGACTTTAACACCTCAAAAGCCCTTTCAATTATAGATGAGTTTATGGCAAACGCAAATGAAAAACTAAATGAAAATCCAAAAGATAAAGCCTTTAAAAAAGAGTTACTAGCAAATATCAAATTTATTCAAGATACTTTAGGTTTTGGACTAATTGATGCATTTGAGTATTTTCAGTTTGGAATAGATACTCAAACAAAACAAAAAATTGAAAACTTAATAGAAAAAAGAAATGAAGCTAAAAAAGCAAAAGACTTTGAAACTGCTGATAAAGTAAGAGATGAGCTTTCATCTATGGATATTGCTTTAATGGATACTCCTAATGGTGTAGTTTGGGAAAAGAAATAAGGCTAACTTAAATTAGTCTTATTTTTATATTTTACTTAATTTAATTAAAAAATCATCTACTTGTCAAAATATATGTAATATAATGTTGTATATTTATTAAAGGAAATATACAATGGAAAATAAATTAAATAAGACGGTGTTTTTCACATCATCAGCTCTTATTATTTTGTTAGCTATTTTTGCTTCTGTTTTCCCTAAAGTTGCTAATAGCTTCTTTAATGGTTTACAAAACACTATAGTTACAAATGGTAGCTGGTTTTATGTTTTAACTGTTGCTATTATTCTTATAACTGTGGGTTACTTAGCATTATCAAAATATGGTGATATTAAATTAGGTCCTGATCACTCAACATCAGACTACTCAAATCTCTCATGGTTTGCAATGCTATTCTCAGCTGGTATGGGAATTGGTTTAATGTTCTTTGGTGTTGCAGAACCAGTTATGCACTTTTTAAATCCACCTGTTGGTGATGGAAGTACAGTAGAGGCTGCAAGGGAATCTTTAAAGATTACATTCTTTCACTGGGGACTTCACGCTTGGGCTATTTATGCAATTGTTGCTATTATATTAGCCTTTTTTAGTTATAGACACAACCTACCTCTTACTTTAAGATCAGCACTATATCCAATTATTGGAGATAAAATATATGGACCTATAGGTCATGCAGTTGATGTATTTGCTGTAATTGGTACACTATTTGGTGTTGCTACTTCACTTGGTTATGGTGTTTTACAAGTAAATACGGGATTGAATTATCTATGGGATATTCCTGTTGGAACTACGACACAAGTTATCCTTATATTAGGTATTACTGTTTTAGCAACGCTTTCTGTTACAACTGGACTTGATAAAGGGATCAAAAGATTATCTGAAACAAATCTTATCTTAGCAATTCTATTACTACTTTTTGTACTAATCTTAGGTCCAACAGTATTTTTACTTCAAGCATACGTACAAAATGTAGGTGCTTATACTTCTGATTTATTAAGTAGTACTTTTAATCTATTTGCTTATGAAAAAACAGATTGGATTGGTGGTTGGACTATTTTATATTGGGCGTGGTGGATCTCATGGTCACCATTTGTAGGTCTATTTATTGCAAGAATTAGTAGAGGTAGAACTATTAGAGAGTTTACACTAGGTGTTTTATTAGTTCCAACTGGATTTACTTTAATGTGGATGACATTCTTTGGTAACTCTGCTATTAATCTTATCTTAGTTGATGGTATTACAGAGCTTGGAACAACAGTTTCAAATGATGTTACAGTTGCACTATTTGCATTTTTAGAGCATTTCCCATTTAGTGGTGTAACTTCAATAGTTGCAACTATTATGGTTATTGTTTTCTTTGTAACTTCATCAGATTCGGGATCTATGGTTATTGATATGCTTTGTTCAAATGGTAATGATAACACTCCAATTTGGCAAAGGGTTTATTGGGCTGTTGGTGAGGGAGTTATTGCATCTATTTTAATACTTGCAGGTGGATTAGCTGCTCTTCAAACAATGACAATAGCAAGTGCCTTACCATTTTCTATTGTTTTACTAGTTGCAACCTATGGTTTAATACAAGCTTTAAGACTAGATATTGCTAAAAAAGAGAGTTTACAGTTTGGAACTATGCCTACAAATACAACATCCACAAAAGATGATTGGGATAAAAGATTACAAAATATTGTAAACTATCCATCAAAGAAAAATGTTAAAAGATTTATTGAAAAAGTTGCTACTCCATCTTTAGAAGATGTTGCATCAGAATTAAGAAAACATAACTTTGATGTTGAAGTTATCAAAACAGAAGATAATAGTAAAGTTACACTTGAAGTTAATATAGGTGAAGACTCTAACTTTGGTGAAAATAAAAACTTTGTTTATCATATTAAAAATATTGCAAGGGTAAAACCTGCATTTTTACAAGATGAAAAAACTGAAGATGAAAGAAATGAAGAAGAGTTATACTATTGTGCAGTTGTACACTTAATTGAGGGTGGACAAGACTATGATATCATGGGATGGACTAAAGAGGGAATTAGAAACGACGTAGTTGATCAGTATGAGAAACATATGCACTATATGCACTTGATTAATTAGACATAAAAAAAGGGTTAAAGCTTTTGCTTTAACCCTTTTTATTTTATTGAAGTAAAAAATTACTTGCTGTATGCTGGCTCAGTTACAGTTTGAGTATCAACAATATATGGAACTAATGCCATATGTCTAGCTCTTTTAATAGCTTTTTCTACCATTTCTTGAGCATTTTTAGAGTTTCCAGTAAGTCTTCTTGGCATAATCTTACCTCTTTCACTCATAGACATTTTTAATAAATCTGTGTTTTTGTAATCAATGAAATCAATTTTCATTTCAGTATATTTACAATATTTTTTTCCGTACTTTCTTCTTTCTGCCATCTTTATTTCCTTTTAAAACGGTATTTCATCATCATCTATATCAATTTCAGGTATTTTTTGTGCAGGCACTGTATCTTGTTGTGCTTGGTTATTCATACCACCATAATTGTTTTGCATATTATCAGAGTTCATATTGTTATATTGATTTTGCTGCTGTGGAGCTGCTTGTTGATTATATGAATTATTTGAAGAAGGATTATATGAGTTGTTTCCTCCTCCTTGTTGCATTGAATCACTTTTTGAATCAAGCATTTTCATAGTATCAACTCTTAATGAGTGTCTATTTCTATTTGTACCATCTTGTGCAGTCCATTGTTCAAAAACTAATCTACCCTCTAATAAAACTTTAGAACCTTTTCTTAAGTACTGGTTAGCAACCTCTGCTGATCTTCCGAAGATATTAAAATCTAAAAAACAAACTTCGTCTTTTTGTTCTCCAGCTTGTGTTTTATACTTATATGAAGTAGCAATTGCAGATTTTGCAATAGCAGCTCCTGATGGTAAATATCTTAATTCGATATCTCTAGTTAGATTTCCAACCATAATTACTTTGTTATACATAAGGGTTCCTATCTTGATTAAAAATTAGTTAGCTTTTTTAGCTGCCTCATTACTTAGCTCTGTCCAAGCTTTGATTTCTTTTTTGTTTTCGTATTTAATGAAGATAAATCTTAAAATGTTTTCGTTTAATTTTAAGTTTCTTTCTAATTCGTTAATTGCTGTTGGATTACTCTTGAAGTAAATTACGTAGTAGTAACCTCTTTTGTTTTTTTCAATTTCGTAAGCTAGTTCTCTTGTTCCAATATCGTCACAAGCAACGATCTCTACCTCATTTTTTCCCATTACAGTTTTAACTTTTTCGATTTGAGCTTGTAACTCTTCTTCAGTTAATGTTGGTTTAACAATAAACATTGTTTCATAATGTTTTAATTTCGACATTTAATTTTCTCCTTGTAGTTTCAGCCGGTATCTTTACACATATCAGCAAGGATAATTTTTGTAAAGTTCGTGATTTTATCTAAATAAAACTGTGAATTTTCTTAGACTTGCCTGTAAATACAAGCTTTGATTAGTGATTTTTGAAGTTTTAAAGTCTAACTCTAAATTTAGTAGAAACTCTAACATCTCTAAATAGACTTCAGGTTTAATATTTATTGCTATTTTTGACTTTCTCTCCCATATCTTTTTAGGTGGAATAAAACCTAAAATCTCTTTAGGGTTTGGAGCACCAATTGCTCTAGCATAAGAACTAATCATAAATAGTTGTTGTACAAAGGTTGTTATTTGAGTTAAAAGATATATTTCATTTACACCCTCTTCTAAAAGCATTGATAAATCATTTGATATATCGTTTCCCTCAATTAAATCATTTAAAAACTCTTCAAAAGAGACATCACCAATACCAAAACAGTGATTATTTATAACTGTTGAAGTTACCTTATAATTTAATATAGAAAGCTTTTTTAAATCATTCATACATAAAGATAGATCATTTTTATGCATAAAGTATAAGTGATTTAAAGCTGAAACTTCATAATCAATATTTAAAAACTTTGCTTCTTCTTGTAGTATTTTTAAGGCTTCATTATTTGTGGGAGGAAACATCCTAACACTTACTGAGTTGCTTTTAGGTGTAAATGCATTTGACATTGTTTTAAAATCACTATCACCTAGACATGAAAAAATCACTGTACTATCACTATTTGTATTACAAATCTTGATTAGTTCTTCAACCTCTTTTTTAGGTCTTTTTGAATTTAGTTTTATTAAAACAGTGTTAGTGCTTGAAAATAAAGAGGACTGCATAAGCATATCTTTTGCACTATTAAAATCATAATCATCAAAATATATTTTTTCTATTTCCCCATCTGTTGCGTGAAGGTTTGCAACCTTTGAAGAATAGTACTCAACTAGAAATGTTGATTGTCCAAAAAACATATAAGCATTGTATTTTTTATTTTGATTTAGGTGATTGTCAAATTCGTTTCTATACATAAACTATATAATATCCTAAGTATTCTTTCATTAAAATTGTATAATACGAAAAAGGTAAAAAAATGTATAATATTACTCTTCCACTATTAGGCTTTGAAGACAACAAGATTATTAAGATTGATAAAATCGATGATTTCTTTTCTACACTTATCATAAATGAGATTGAAGAGGTTAGTTTTACTATTGTAAATATTAGCTACTTAAGTCATGCTGCTTTTGATTTTTGTATTGATGATGAAACATTAAAAAAAATGGAAATAGCAAAGAGAGAGGATTTTGATATTTACTTTAGTGTTGTACTACAAGAACCAATTGAAAAATCAATAGTAAACCTTGTAGCACCAATTTTAATAAATAATAAATCAAAACTTGTAGGACAATTTATAATTCAAGAGGATATCCCAAATATTTTTACAAATTTAAAAGCTAATATTTAATTGATACAAATATCTCTTTTGTCACATAGTTTGCACTTTTTATCTTAGCTCTTACTTTTGTATATAAACCTTGTCCTTTAAAGTTATCAATTGTTACTTTCATTCCTTTGATTTTATCATAACATACAGCCTTTGCTCTTTCAACATCCACAATTTTTACTTTAATCTCTGTGCCTATATTTTCATTTGCCCATCTTGCATACTTTCTATCTTCAAAATCCCAAACTAATTTATCAACTTCTCTCTCTTTTGTTGAGATATGTTCACAAATATCATCAATATCTTTTGGCGTTTTTTTACTTTTTAGTATTCTATGTAAAACTAAATCTGAGTATCTTCTAATGGGACTAGTAAAATGTGAGTAAGAGTCAAAACCTAAACCAAAATGTCCTAAATTTGTTGAACTATATTTAGCTTGTGTTTGTGACTGTATAATAAGTTCATCAACCTCTTCACTTAAAACTGTGTTTTTAGCTCTTTGTTGAATATGTGTAATTGTATCATGAACATCACTTTTTAGTTTTACTTTTAAGCCTAATTCATTTACTGCATCAACTAATTTTGAAATTGCTTTAAAAGGTGGTTCTTCGTGAATTCTAAAAATCCCAACACTATTTACTTTCTTACTTGCTTGTATATTTGCTAAAAGCATACACTCCTCTATTAGTTGATGGGAAGCTGTAGACTCTTCTGTTACAACTGTTTCAAGCTTATTATTTTTTAATCTTATTCTATTTTCTACACTTCTAAAGTCATACCCTTTTTCTAATCTTTTGTTTCTGTAAGATTTTGTAACCTCATAAAGGGGAATAAGGTAATCAAATATTTGTTTTTCTAAGCTTGTATAAGTGTCAAGTTTTCCATCTAAAACCCTATCAATTCTTCCATAGGAAAACTTTCTATGAGAATTTATAATAGCTTCAAATAACTCTGCTTTTTTTACCCCATGGTTTTTAACATCTAAATGCATTTTAAATACATATGCATATCTATCAACTTTTTCTTTTAATGAACACATATCTTCACTAAGTTCATTTGGTAGCATAGGTAATACTTTTCCTGGCAAGTAAACAGATGTGGATTTTTTAAAAGCCTGCTTATCTAAGCTACTTCCCTCTTGTACAAAATAAGATACATCAGCAATAGCCACATAAAGAACCTCTTCTTTTTCATCATAATATATAGCATCATCGTGATCTTTTGCACTATTTGGATCAATTGTACAAAATGGAAGGTTTGTTAAATCTACCCTATTTGACTTATCATCCATTTTAGCACAAACCTCTAAAGGTTTTTCAAGCCTAATTTTTTCGTTATATAGATGTAAAGAGATATACTCATCTACACTTGGATCTTTTATATCGCCAATTTTTTTTATCAAACTTAAATCATTACTATTTACTAAAAGCAGTTCATCCTCTTGATATTTTAAACTCTCCTTACTATCAAGTTTAATATTCTCTTTTACTGTATAAAAGCTTTTATCTTTTACGTATACTAAAACGTCACTTTTTTTACCATCTAAAACTTTTATTATCTTTGCTTTTACTCTACTTCTTGGATTGAAAACTCTTTTTGCCAATACAAAATCACCATTATAAGCCTTATTTAGATGTTCAAAATCTAAAACAATATCTTTATATTCATTCTCTATATCTCTTAAAATAGCTCTTTTATTTTTTATCTCTAAAGTTCCAACTTTATATTTTGAGTTGATTTCATAGCCATTTTCACTCTTCAAAATAAATGACTCATTTTCTAATATTTTTAGTTTTTCTAACTCTTCATTTGTGAAGTCATCTTGCTTCTTTAATATCTTTTCGAATAAAAATTTATACAATTTTATTCCTTCCTTTTTAATTCTTTTTATAGTTTATCAAAATTTTTTAAATATTATACATAAATAAAATTTTCCCAAACTTTCAGTTTTTTTTAGGTATAATAATCCAAAATTTTTACTGAGGGTTAGGTAATGGCATTAAATGTTTATTATGATAAAGATTGTAACTTAGATTTAATAAAATCAAAAAAAGTTGCTATGATTGGATTTGGATCTCAAGGTCACGCACACGCTGAAAACTTAAGAGATTCAGGAGTTGAAGTTGTTATTGGATTAAGACAAGGTGGTTCTTCTTGGAAGAAAGCTGAAGCAAAAGGTTTTGAAGTTAAAACTGTTGCAGAAGCTACAAAAGTATCTGATGTAGTTATGATTTTATTACCAGATGAGTCACAAGCTACTGTTTACAAAAATGAAATTGAAGCTAACTTAAAAGATGGTGCTACAGTTGCATTTGGTCACGGATTTAACATTCACTATGGAAGAATTGCACCAGCAGCTAACATCAATGTTATGATGGTTGCTCCAAAAGCTCCAGGTCATACAGTAAGATCTGAGTTTGAAAAAGGTGGAGGAATTCCTGATTTAATTGCTATTGAGCAAGATCCATCTGGAAACACTAAAGAGTTAGCATTATCTTATGCAAGTGCTATTGGTGGTGGAAGAACTGGAATTATTGAAACTACATTTAAAGATGAAACAGAGACTGACTTATTTGGTGAGCAAGCTGTTCTTTGTGGTGGGGTTTCTGCATTAGTTCAAGCTGGTTTTGAAACATTAACAGAAGCTGGTTACCCAGCAGAAATGGCATACTTTGAGTGTCTACACGAATTAAAATTAATCGTTGACTTAATGTTTGAGGGTGGAGTTCACGATATGAGATACTCTATTTCAAATACAGCTGAGTATGGTGATATGGTTTCTGGACCAAGAGTTATTAATGATGAGTCTAAAAAAGCAATGAAAGAGATCTTAAAAGAGATCCAAAATGGTAAATTTGCTAAAGACTTTATCTTAGAAGGTCAAGCTGGATACCCAAGAATGACTGCTGAGAGAAATAACTTATTCAACCATCCATTAGAGGTTACAGGTAGAGAATTAAGAGATATGATGCCTTGGATTAAAGCAAACAAAATTGTAGACCAAGAAACTAACTAATATCTTTTTAAAACCATAAAGAAGAGTTCTTCTCTTCTTTATAAAATCCCACTAAACGAAAGTCTTATGTCAAAAAGAAAAAAGAAAAAAACATCAAAAAATAGTAATAATATTCCAAAATTCAGACTTCTTAGGGTATTTTTATTAGTATTTTTATTTACAATATTAGCAAGTTCATTTAGCTACTTTGTAATGCAAAATGAAAAAACTAATAAGAATAATAAAGAAGAGATAGTAAAAAAAGAAGAGACTAAAAAAAGCATACAAAAAGACTCTGTAAAACAATATCAAAATGAAAAATTAAACGAATATTATAAGATAGTAGAAGATAAAAAAGAGGAAGAACCTAACAACGCTTTTGAAGAGTATACAAAAGAGGTTCATAAAGATTATGTTTACACTCCACCAAAAGATACTAAAGAAGAAAAGCAACCAAAAGAGAAAAGTAAAATCTTTATAAAAAAATCTTTATATAAGTATGACAAAAGTACAAAACCTAAAATTGCAATTGTAATAGATGATGTAAGTAACAAATACCAAAAAAGAGATATTTTAAATATTGGGTATAAAGTAAATATGTCTTTTTTACCTCCAACTAAAGGTCATATTAACTCAGCAGAAATAGCTCAAGATTTACCTTTTCATATGATTCATTTACCAATGCAAGCATCTGCTAGTTTTAAAAGAGCAGAGGTTAATACTTTAAATATTAATGATTCATATGAAAAAATAGAGAATAGAATCAAACAGCTACGACAGTGGTACCCAGATGCTATTTATACAAATAACCACACAGGTTCTGTATTTACTAAAAACTATGAGGCTATGGATAAACTATTTAAAGCATTAAAAAAATACAATTTTATTTTTGTTGATAGTAGAACAACTTCAAAATCAGTGGTTAAAAAGCTTGCTAAAAAGTATGATATGCCTTATATCGTAAGAAACACTTTTATAGATAATAAAAAAGATTTTAATTATATTCAGAACCAATTAAAAAAAGCCATTAATATAGCTAAAAAAAGAGGATATGCCATAGCTATAGGCCATCCTCATCCTATGACTATCAAGGTTTTGAAGCAGTCAAAGCATCTTCTTAAAAATCTAGAAATCATTTATATAAACGAATTACCTTACTTATAGGTTTTTTCTTATATAATAATACACTTTATTATATAAGAGATGTTATGATTAAAAAATTAGATTTTAATATAGATGAGCTTTCATCTATGAAAAAAGTACCAAAGGATATTTTCTATTTAGGTAAAAAAGAACTTTTACAAAATAGAAAAATATCAATAGTAGGAACTAGAAGACCCAGTGCATATACAAAACAGATAACACATAAACTTTCCCAACTACTTTCAAATAATGGTTTCACTATTGTAAGTGGTGCTGCTATGGGTGTTGACACAATAGCTCATCAAGCAGCTAACCTAAATACCATTGCTGTTATGGCAAATGGTTTAGATATTAGATACCCAAGTGTGAATAAAAATCTTATCAAAAATATGGAAGAGAACTCTTTAGTAATTTCAACTTATAAAGAGGGTGAAAAAGCAAGAAATTATACCTTTGTTTTAAGAAATGAGGTAGTTGTTGCATTAGGAGAGATTTTGATTGTGACTCAAGCAGATTTAAACTCTGGAAGTTTAACCTCTGTAAAATATGCAAAAAAAATGGGTAAAAAGGTTTATACTATTCCCCATAGAATTGGTGAAAGTTTGGGTACACAAAAACTTATTGAAGAGGGTGTTTGTGAACCAATTTATGATATTGAAAAGTTCATAGAATCACTAGGTATAAACGCTAAAGAGAATAAAAATGAAGATGAATTTTTAACTTATTGTAAAAGCATACCAACCTTAGAAGAGGCTAGTTTAAAATATCAAGAGAAGATATTTGAGTATGAACTATTAGGAAAGATTACTATTAAAGAGGGAAAAGTATATCCTGCTTAAGAAGCAGAACAATACTTTTTACCTTTCGCAAATTTTAATACTAAGAAACCTAAAAGACCCGATAGAGTAGAACCAATTAATATACCTAACTTATCAGTATAATTATACACATCAGAATCAACAAAGGCTAATGAATCAATAAATAGACTCATAGTAAAACCTATACCTGTAAGAATTGATATTCCATATATTTGAGTCCAACTTGTACATTTAGGTAACTTTGCAATTTTAAACTTAACAGCTAGATAAGTAAATAAAAACACTCCTAACTGCTTACCTATAAATAGTCCTGCTATAATACCTAAAGCAACAGGGTTTAAAATCTTCTCTATAGATAAATCCCTTAAATCAATCCCTGCATTTACAAAAGCAAAGATTGGTAATATATAAAATGCTACCCAAAAGTGAATAAAGTTTTGTAAGTTTTTCACAGGGGATACTCTCTTTCCTTTCATCACATTAATAGCATTTAATGGAATTGTAAAGGCTAAAATAATTCCTGTGAGGGTTGCATGAACTCCTGATTTTAATACACATACCCACAAGATTAAACCCACTAATGCATAAGCACTTACTAATGTTACATGCATTCTATTCATAGCATATAATACTGCCACACAAGCTGCTGCTAAAATTAATGAGATAAAAGATAAATCAGAGGTATAGAATATAGCAATAATCAAAATAGCACCAAGATCATCAAAAATAGCTAATGCCATTAAAAAAATCTTCAAAGATGAGGGGATTCTATTTCCTAAGAGGGACAATATACCTAAAGCAAAAGCAATATCTGTAGCTGTTGGAATAGCCCAACCTTTAAGTGCAAATCCATCATCATAATTAAATGCTAAATAGATTAAAGCAGGAACCAACATCCCACCAACTGCAGCAAATAAAGGCAATGCAATCTTTTGGAAACTAGATAGATGCCCCAAGAGCAACTCTCTTTTTATTTCCAATCCAATATGCAAAAAGAAAATAGCCATTAAACCATCATTCACCCAAAGGATTAATGGCTTGGATATCTCTAATGTATCTCCTACTTTAAATGTAATATCCGTATGTAAAAATGTACTATAAAAATCTGATAAAAAAGTATTACTAAATATTAAAGCAAGAAGAGTCACAAACATCAGAATTACACCTGATGTGGACTCATTTTTCAAAAATTTTCGAACTAAAACTTTCATGATAATTTGCCCTTTATTGTTAATGGCTTACAATTATCATTCTAGTACAAAATTCTTTATTATTTATTAAAATTAAATAGCTAATGTCTTAGTTGATATGTTATATCACCTGCCCCAACACCAAGGATTATGCCATCAGTATAAGTTTTTATTACACTATTATCACTGATTATTTGCACTTTGCCATCTTGCGTTTTCACGCTATTTGCAAAAATTGGATTATATTCACTAAACTCTTTTTCAAAATCAATATTCTCTTTTTTTTCACCAGGAATTGTCCAGATTGGTAAAATTATCAATTCATCACAACCTTTAAAACACTGCTTAAATCCCTCAAGATTATCAACTGTTCTTGAGTATTTATGCGGTTGCCAAATCACAACTTTTCTACTCATATTTTTTACTTTATCATATTGTAAGATTGAGTTTATTGTAGCTTTTATCTCTGTTGGATGATGAGCATAATCATCAATTACTACTAAAGCCTCATTTGCTTGTACAAAATCAAATCTCTTTTTAATTCCTTTATAGTCTAAAAGATTTTTTCTAATAGTATCAATATCCAACTCATTTAAAGCAGCAATAATTGCAAGGGATGCATCTAATGCAATATGTTCACCAAATCCCCAAACCTCAAAGAAACCATAATCTAATAACTCAAACCTTGTATGGGGTTGATTATCTATTAGTATAAACTCTATATTTTTTATATCTCTACTTGGATATAGTTTTATTGTGTTTTCATCATCAATATTTATCTTATTTATATGCTCATCTTCTGCATTTATTACTCTTTTTGATGCTAAATTTGAAAACTTCTCGTATGCTTTATAAAATTTACTTTCATCATAATTATAATACTCCATATGCTCTGGTTCTGCATTTGTAACTATTGCACAAAAAGGATTTGATAGTAAAAAGCTTGCATCAGATTCATCTGCTTCAAATGCTACTAAATTATTCACATATCTAAAGTTTGATCCAAAATCTTTTGATATTGCTCCTATTAAAGCAGAAGAGTTTAAAATAGAAGCAAGAATAGCTGTTGTTGTTGATTTTCCATGAGCACCTGCAACACAATAGTTCTTTTTATCATCTAAAATAATCGGTAAAGCCTCTTTTCTAGATAATGTTCTAATCTTTTTTAATCTTGATTCAATTAATTCAGGGTTTTCATCTGTTACAGCAGCAGAGTAGATAACCAAGTCTAAATCGTCACTAATATTTGAAGCACTTTGAGGAGAGAATACTTTTATCCCCTCATTTTCAAGCTCTTTTGTTATTGGAGTTCTTTTCATATCAGAACCACACACCTCATGCCCATCATGCTTTAAAAATCTTGCTAATGCAGATAGACCTATTCCTCCTATTCCTATAAAATAAACTTTCATTAATCTTCCAGTAATGGTTGGTATTTTTTATATAACTCTTTTAAAGTATCTTTATTCTCTTCTAAATACTTATCTTGATCAAACTTGAAGTTTGTTATAAAGTAACCATACTTTTCACTTGTTGGCTCTTTTTCTAAATCAACCTTATTTTCGAAAAACTCATCAAGATTTGTCTGCTTTGATAAAACAATAAGCAATGTATTTAAAGACTTCTCTAATACCTCATCATCTATAATATTTGCCAATACAAAAATTAACTCTGATGCACCATTAAAATTATTTATAGACCATTTTTCAACTGCATGCTCAAAGAAAGCTCTTACATAAAGCAATTCATCATCTTCTAGCTTTAATTTTCTACTACTATTTACAATTACTTCAACATTTTCAAAAGCAACTTTTAAAATATTTTCATATAAAGAGTTTATTTTTTCCTCTTCTAAACCTAAAACTAGCATTGAATCAAGTGTCTCATACATAGCAGAAATATTTTTTTGCTCTATTGAACTAACTCTTGTCTCCTCTAAATATTTTAAAAAATCAGGGTTAGTTCTTGCTTCATGTAATTCGCTTTTATCCATCAATAAATTCCTTTAATCTTGTTAGTACCTCTTTGGTTTTTGTCTCATTTTCCACAAGTGCAATTCTTACATAACCTTTTCCAATTCCTTCTCTTCCAAGGAAGCTTCCAGGTAGCACTTTTATATTCTTTTGTTTGTAAAGCTCTTTTGTAAACTCTAATTCATCATCAACCTCTAACCAGATATAAAAAGTAGCTTTAGGTGGATTTACTCCTAAAATATCCCTTGCTAATTCAAAGTTCTTTTTATAAACCTCTCTAAATAAAGCAACATGTTCTTTATTATTCCAAGCAACTGCTGCTGTTAGTTGTAATGGTACAGGTGAAGCACATCCTACATAAGTTCTATACTTCATATACTCTTTTAATATATTCTCATCACCAGCTATAAAACCACTTCTAAGTCCAGGAGCACTACTTCTTTTTGAAATTGAGTTCATAACTAATACATTTTTAAAGTCACTATTTCCAACCTCAATACTAGCCTCTAAAAGAGATACTGGCTTATCATTTTCATCAAAATAGATTTCACTATAACACTCATCATTTATTAGTATAAAATCATACTCTAAAGCTTTTTTTACCCAATCTCCTAACTCTTCTTTTGTCATTGTTGCTGATGTTGGGTTGTTTGGGTAATTAAGAATTACTAAATCACACTTTTTAAGCTCCTCTTCACTAAGGTTTGCTTTAAATTCATTTTCTTTAGTAAGATTAATATGAATAACCTCAGCCTTACTTGCAATAGCAGCACCCTCATAAATTTGATAAAATGGATTTGTAAATGCCATAACTGGACTTTTCTTATCAAATAAAGCAAACTGAGGAAAGTTAAATAACACTTCTCTTGTACCAAATGTTGGAATAACTTGACTTAACTGTAAATCAATATCAAATCTATATTTTACAAAATTCAACATTGCTTGTTTTAATTCAGGTAAACCTGCACTTGCTGGATACTTTTTTAAAGAGTTTGTTGTCTCTTTTAGGGTTTGTTGAATAAAACTTGGTGTTTCAAATTTTGGTTCACCTATTGTTAAAGCTGATAATTCATATTTATTATTTGGTTCAATACCATCTAATAACTCATTTAACTTTTCAAAAGGGTATTTTTCAAATTTCATTTTTTATTTATCCTTTTCTATTTTTATTCTACTATTGGAATTAAAAGTTGATTATAGTTGTTTATATCAAACGATATAAAATCAGAGTTTGTATAAAAGAATTTAAAAGAGAATCTTTTCTTAAACATATCCTTTTTCATAGGTAATATTTGAAGCATATTCTCTTGTCTTTTTAGTTTTCTTATTGGATTTTCATCTGTTGAAACTATATCAATCTTCTCATTAAATATTTTCGCTAAATTTTCAAAGTGGTCTAGTAAATTACTTTTATCATCCTCTTGACCTATTGGATCTAAATCAAAAATCTTCGTTTTTGTTTTCAACTGACTTGCCACATCAAAAACCATTGATGATATTTGTTCATAAGAGTTTGTGTCATTTAACATCACAACTGTATTTTTTATTGATTTAACATTTTCAAAACCTAATTTAAAAATAGGAGTTTTAAAATCCATTATAGTTGCTAAGTTTTGTTTATCTTTAAACATCTCTTGGGTTAATACAATCATTCCAATATCAGACTTTCTAAAGTCCTCTCTTAATAGTTTAAATAAACCTTTGTCTGAATAGTCAATTCTTAGTTTTATAGTAGGAAAATGTTTTAACTCTTCTTTTATATATGTCATTACCCCTACTGTTGTTGGCCTTGTAACTCTTACAATCAACTTTTGGTTTTTCAATCTTTGATTTAGGGTTTTAACCTCTTGTATAGCTTTCTTTGCACTTCTAGCACTTTGTAAATAAAGATCTAAATATAGATACAAATTATGTCCAAATGGCATTGGGAATTGCCCTTGATTTTTACCAATAGCATTAAAAACTTGCATTAATACATTTGGTTTTCCAATTACCAAAATTATATCATTTGGTTTAATAACTGTTGAGGGCTTAATATTTACTAACTGTTGGTTTCTATAAAGAGCAAAAATTTTCCACTTCTTTTGCTCAATAGAACCTATATATCTATATGCATAAGAACTACCAAAAGGGATTCTAATCTCCATAATCTCACCTTGTTTTAACCCAATATTCTGAGCAACCACAGGAATATTTGGTAATCTTTCAACCATACCATTGGCTAAAACTTCAATACCTTTATATATATTCACATAAGGATCGTCAACTTTAATACCCCAGTAATCTAAGATATTCATTTGTAGATTCTCTTTATGCTCTCTAATATTTCTTATTACACTTAACATCTCATCTTTTGAATTAAGTGCTATTAAAACTTCTGTATGAATGTTTTTTTCTAAAACCATAGTAAGTTTTGATTTTGAAGTTGGGTCAAACTTATAAAAAGTGAAGTTAGATGGTTTTTGTACAGGTAAAATCACATCATTCATATAAACTACATCATAAGCATTATCACCTGTATTTGCTTCTACGATTCTATGCATTAGCTTTTTAGCTACAATTCCATCTAGTATAATCAGTATTTTTTTCATTTTGACATTATATCCTAATATTTCTAATAGTAGATTTTAATAATCTACTTATCTTTTTCTTCAGTTTTTAAAGGAATTAAAATAATAAACTCAACCCCTTTTTCAATATTTTTTGCAAATATTTTACCCTTCATATTTTGTTCTATAATCATTTTTGACATATACAAACCAATACCAGTACCCTTTCCTTGCTCTTTTGTTGTAAAGTAAGGCTCAAATATTTTTACAATAATATCATCATTTATCCCACCTGCATTATCACAAATTGATATTTTTCCATATTTACCCTCTTGTTTCAAACTAACAATAACTTTAGGTCTTAAAACTCTTTTTTCTATTAATGCATCTTTTGCATTTGAAAGTATATTTAATAAAGCTTGAGAAAACTCATTTGGAAACCCAAAAACTTTTAAATCTTTTTGAATATCTCTTTCAACTTTTATATTATAGTTTTTAAAAGTTGAACCAATTAGTTGCAAAGAACTATCTAAACTCTCATGTAATAAGAAATTTTTCTTTTTCTTATTTGGACTAAAAAAGTTTCTAAAATCATCTATTGTTTTAGACATCATTGTAGTTAAATGCAACGATTCATCAATAGATTTTTTCATAAACTCTTCATTTAATTTTCCAATTCTATATGACAAATCTATATTTTGAATTATGATACTTAAAGCATTTAAAGGCTGTCTCCATTGATGTGCAATATTTCCAACCATTTCACCCATTGCTGCAAGCCTTGATTGCTGTAAAAGCATCTGCTCTTGCTCTTCTCTTCTTTCAATCTCTTTTTTAACTTTATTGTCTAAGGTTTTATTTAATTCACTTAACTCTTTTGATTTCTCATTTAAACTACTATTTGCCTTTTCTAAATCTACAGTTCTTTCTTGTACTCTTTTTTCAAGTTCCACTTGTGATTGTTTTAGATTTTTTTGAGAGATACTTAGTTGTGTAATCATTGACTTAAATGCTTTTGTTAACTCACCTAATTCATCATCTGTAATTTCATCTATTTTTAAATCTAAATTATCAGAGTTTACTTGTGATACTTTTTCATTTAACTCAACTATTGGTTTTACAAAAATCCTTGCTACATAGTATGAAATTACAAAAGAGAATAGTGCAAAGAATATAAATAAAAAGGTATATTGTTTATATAAAAATGCAACTTTATCATTGTAATCTTTTAAATCTAAACTTAGATGAACCCAGTTATATTTATTATTGTTTTTCACTGGATAACTAAAATTAAAAACATTCTGCTTTAAAATCTCACTATAAACGATTTTACTATTCTCTTTTTCAGACTGCATCTGCTTTAAAGAGTTGCTAATATCCTGAGTAATTTTATACGAATCACCTTTTATTACTAAATATTCATTATTATTCTTTCCTATTATCACACTTTTTATTTTATGTGTATTATCAATATACTCTTTTGTAAAAGATAAAATATATTTGTCATTACTAACCTTTGTCTCTTTTGTTACAATTAAAAGTAGAGATTTAACCAAACTTTTTGCTTCAGAATGAAAAAGCTCTAAAATTGCTTTTTTCTGTAAAGAGGCTCCTATCAAGGTAAAAATAAGTGTTAAAAAAATTATCCCCAAAAAAAGTAAGGTATAAACTTTTTTGAATAGTTTATTATTTCTGAAAAGTGACATCTAGTTTCCTTTAAAATCTTTGATATTGTAACAAAAAATAACTAATAACCAATATTCATAATTAATAACAGTTTTATTAAAGAATAGCTACTATAAATAAAACTAACCATCAAGGGTGAAGTATGACTGAAGATATGCTAAAGGGCATCACTATTTTATATGTTGAAGATGATACAGCAATAAGACAAAATACCTCTGTAACATTAAAATTAGTTAGTGCAAATATTATAGATGCAGTTGATGGGAAAGATGGTTTAGAAAAGTATAAAGAGAATATTGACAAGATTGATATTGTTATGACTGATTTATCAATGCCTGATATGGATGGCCTTGAGATGATTAGTGAAATAAAAAAACTAAAAAAAGATACCCCTATTTTAATCACAACAGCTCATCAGGACTTAAGTTACTTAAAAAAAGCTATAGAGTTTGGAGTTACTTCTTATATTATAAAACCAATAGATATAAGAAATATTATCACTTCTATTTTAAAAGCCATAGAACCTGTAAATGCAAAAAATGAACTTCTTGAAAGAATTGAGTCACTAGAAGAAGAAAATAAATCTTTAAAAAAGCAGTTAGAACAAACATCAAGCTAATTTAGATATAATTGCGAAATTTTTATAAAAGGTATAAAAGTTAATGCAATTTAAACTAGAAGCTACAAGAAATAAAGCTAGAGCTGCAACAATCACAACAGCACACAGTACAATACAAACACCTGTTTTTATGCCAGTTGGAACACAAGGTACTGTAAAAGCATTAGATGCAAACGATTTACTATCGATGAATGCAAAAATTATTTTAGGTAATACTTACCATTTATATTTAAGACCAGGTAGTAAACTTATTAAAAAATTTGGTGGTTTACACGGTTTTTCAAGATTTCCAAACTCTTTTTTAACTGATAGTGGTGGATTTCAAGCATTTTCACTAAGTAACAACTCAAAACCAGATGAACATGGAATAATGTTTAAATCTCATATTGATGGAAGTAAACACTATTTTACACCTAAAAGTGTTCTTGATACACAATATGATTTAGGTAGTGATATTATGATGATTTTAGATGATTTAATTGCACTACCAAATACAGATGAAAGAATTGAAAAATCAATTCAAAGAACTACAAAATGGGCGAAGGAAGCTATAGAGTATCACAAAAGTCAACAAGCAAAAGGTATTGGAGTAGATCAAAATATTTTTGCAATTATTCAAGGTGGTACAAGTAAAAAATATAGAGAGATGAGTGCAAAACAACTTTGCTCTTTAACTGATTTTGATGGCTATGCAATAGGTGGACTAAGTGTTGGTGAACCAAATGAACAGATGTACGAAACTGTTGAATACACAACACAATTTATGCCTGAGGATAAACCAAGATACTTAATGGGTGTTGGTACACCTGAGGATTTAATTGAAAATATTCATAGAGGTGTTGATATGTTTGATTGTGTAATGCCTACAAGAAATGCAAGAAATGGTACAATCTTCACATCTTTTGGAAAAATGAATATCAAAAAAGCATCTTTCAAGGAGGATACAAAGCCTTTAGATGAAGAGTGTAGTTGTTATACTTGTCAAAACTTCACAAGAGCCTATTTAAGTCACCTTTATAGAGCAAAAGAGATTACATATAATAGATTGGCCTCTATTCATAATATTCACTACTATTTAAACTTAATGAGTGAAGCAAGAAGTGCTATTTTAGAAGATAAATGGGAAGAGTTTAGAGAAGAGTTCTATAAAAAAAGAGATAATCAACCATAATTTTAGAGTTAAGCTTCTTTGCTTAACTCTTGATTTTGTGTTTTACCAATCTTATCATCTTCCATATAATCTTTTACAACAATAACTGATAATGTAAATACTATAAGCAATAAAATAACTAGTGATTTATCAATAGAGCCTTTTTTATTTAAGTTTTTCATAATAACTCCTTTGGATACATTTTATCAATTCTTTTATTAAAGCCTGTCAAAACTTAATTTAGATAAAATACAAAAATATTTAAATCTAAGGAATAATATGACTGTAGATGATAAACTAATAGAAAAATTATCAAAACTTTCTGGCTTAGAGATTGATGAAGCTAGAAAAGAGAACCTAAAGTCTGAATTAGGAGATATCATCAACTTTGTAGAAAACCTAAATGAAATTGATGTTTCTGGTATTGAAGCTACATTTAACACTGTTGAGGGTGGAACTCCTCTTAGAGAAGATGAAGCAAATCAGGATAAACAAAGAGCTCAAAAGATTTTAGAAAATGCTCCAAAGTCTGAAGATGGATACTTTATAGTACCAAAAATCATAGAATAAAAGGAAAACAATGTTTAAGGTTTATGGAATAAAAACCTGTAACTCTGTTAGAAAAGCCTTAAGTTTTTTTAAGGAGAACAATATAGAAGTAGAGTTTTTTGATATCAAAAAAGAGGCACCTACTTCAACTTCTATCGAGTATTGGGTACAAAAAGCTGGAATTGATTTAGTCTTTAATAATAGAGGAACTAAATATAGAACTTTAAAATTAAAAGAGCTTAACCTTGATGAGCAAGGTAAGTTTGAGTGGCTATGTAAAGAACCAATGCTTTTAAAAAGGCCAATTGTTGAAACATGCGATAATGATGTAGTTGTTGGTTTCAATGAAGATAACTATAAAGCTAAATTTTTATAACAAAAAAGGGAAAGAAACTAAGTCTCTTCCCCCTTTTTTATATACTTTAGAAAAAATATGAATTAATTTATCATATCTTTTCTTGCTTCTTTTAATGTATCAGCAATCATAAATGATAACTCTAATGCTTGATCTGCATTTAGCCTTGGATCACACTGTGTATTATATCTACTTGCTAATCCCTCTTGCGTAATTGCAGAAGAACAAGAACCTGTACATTCAGTTACATCTTGTCCTGTCATTTCTAAGTGAATACCACCTGCGTAAGTACCCTCAGCCCTATGGATTTGGAAGAACTTTCTAACTTCACTTAAAATAGCTTCAAAATCTCTTGTTTTATAACCATTATCAGTTTTTATAGTATTTCCATGCATTGGATCAGATGACCATAATACATTTCTTCCCTCTTTTTTAACTCTCTGTAATAGTTTTGGGAAATGATCTTCTATCTTATTTGCACCCATTCTAACTATAAGATTTAATCTTCCAGCTTCATTTTCAGGATTTAAAGTATCAATTAATTGAATTAACTCATCCTCTCTCATTGAAGGACCTACTTTACAACCTATTGGGTTTTTAATACCTCTGAAATACTCAATATGTGCATCTCTTAAATCTCTAGTTCTATCACCTATCCATAACATATGAGCAGCACAGTTGAACCAATCACCAGTAATTGAATCTTTTCTTGTAAGTGCCTCTTCATAGTTTAAAAGTAAAGCTTCATGGGAAGTATAAAGTGATGTCTCATTTAATTGAGCAGTATTTTCTGTAGTAATTCCACATGACTGCATAAAATTAAGTGCTTCAGAAATTCTATTTGACACATCCTCATATCTCTCATCTAATTCATGATCTTTTAAGAAACCTAAGTTCCAAGAGTGTACTTGGTTTAAATCTGCCATACCACCTCTTGAAAATGCTCTTAATAAGTTCATTGTAGCAGCACTTTGATTATAAGCTTTTAATAGTTTTTTTGGTTTTGGGTTTCTTGCTTTTTCTGTAAACTCAATATCATTTACAATATCCCCTCTATACGAAGGTAATGCTATTCCATTTATCTCTTCAAAGTCAGAACTTCTTGGTTTCGCAAACTGACCTGCAACACGTCCAACTTTTACAACAGGGCAACCTCCTGAAAAAGTTAGAACAACTGCCATTTGCATCATAACCTTAAATAAATCTTTTATGTTATTTGCATCAAATGCAGAAAATGATTCAGCACAATCACCACCTTGTAGTAAAAAAGCTTTCCCATTTACAACATCTGCTAACTTACTTTTTAAACCTAACGCTTCCCCTGCAAAAATTAAAGGAGGATATGACTTTAGTTCACTCTCAACTTTAGTTAATTTTTCTAAGTCATTATAAGTTGGTTGCTGCTTTATTGGAAAATCTCTCCAGCTACTTGGGTTCCAGTTATTCATTTTCTCACCTCTATATTTTTAATAATAAAAGATTTTATCTAAATAAAACTTAATAAAATTCTAGTTTTTTGTTACTACTTTGTAACTATTTAATTAGCTTCTCTAATAAATCTTTAAATGATACTTTAAATGCATCTAATCCATCAATTAACAGTTTTGAGTATACCTCATCTAGTTTTAAACCTTTTGATTTAATTAACTCAAAATACTCATCACACTCTTTTTCACTCAAAATTTTAGACTCTTGCTTTTGTCCCTCTTGAATCCAATCTTCAATTGTATTTAAAGGGGCTGTATTTACAGAGTTTGGGAAAATTAAATTATCAACATAATAAGATGGTGCTAAATCATCACCTTTAACTCCTGTACTTGCAAATAGGGTTCTTATATTTTTATTCTCAAACTTATTGATTTCATGGTAACATTTAGTTGCATTTATAATCCCTAATTTTGATGCTTCTAAGCCTTTTGCTAAAAGCTCACTATCACACTGTCTATCAAATCTTGAAACAAATACAGAAATTACCGCTTTAATATCTTTGTTTGACTCTTTAATACCCTCATCTAATGCTTGGGCACATTTAATAGCTTGCTGTGGTGAAAATATTAAAGTAGCATTTACATGAATCCCTCTAGAAGTTAACTCTCTCATAGCAATAAATCCAGCTTGAGTTGCAGGAACTTTAATCATTACATTATCTGCACCAATTGACTTATGAAGTCTAATACCCTCATCTATTGTACCTTGAGCATCATCACATAAAGTTGGATCAACCTCAATAGAGATAAATCCATCATCAAAATCTGACTTATGTAAATCTTCAAGTAAACAAGCTGCCCTTTTAATATCTGTTAAGGCTAACTCTTCATAGATTGTTTTAGCATTATTAGCTTGTAACATGTCAAGTTGTTGCTTGTATGCAACTGAGTTAGTTATTGATGATGCAAAAATTGCTGGATTTGATGTAGCACCTTGAATAGTACCATCTTTGATTATCTCTTGAAATTTGTTTTCTAAGAAATCTCTTTCAACAAAATCACACCATAAAGAATAATTAATCTCTTCTTTTAAACTCATATTTAATTCCCTTGTAAATTATCTAAAATTTTAGTTAAATCTTTTGTATCAACTATAATATTAGCTTCTTTCTTTAATACTTCTTTAGCACAAAAAGCTATCCTAGTATCTGCATGGGCAAACATCGATAAATCATTTGCTCCATCTCCACAAACTAAAGTATGCTCTTTTGAAACACCTAAAATATTCTGTAACCTTTGAATCATATCACCTTTTGAATGACCAAACATCATATCTCCACCAACAAGTCCAGATAAAATTCCATCTTTTTCATGCAGTACATTTGAAAAATCAGCATCTAATCCTAACTTCTTTTTTGCAGGTGATGTTCCTATTCTAAAACCACCTGAGAAACATACAACTTTATATCCCATTTTTTTAAGTTCAGAAACAGTCTCATACGCTCCTGGCATTAAAGGTAAATCTTGACAAATTTCAACAGCTTTAGAGTACTCTAAACCTTTTAGTAAAGATACCCTTTCAATTAATGACTCAAAGAAATCTAAGTCTCCAGCCATTGCTTTTTCTGTGATTCCTGCAACTTTTTTTTCTAAACCTAAAGGCTTTGCAAGAAAATCAATTGTCTCTCCATCCATAAGTGTTGAATCAAAATCAAATACAGCTAATTTCATATATTTTCCCTAGTTTTAGTCTTTAAAAGATATAATAATATCTAAATTTTACTAAAGGAAACTCATTGAAACTTGCTTCAATAGATATTGGTCTAAAAAGAATTGGTGTGGCTATTTGCCTTAGCTCGGATATTGTAACACCTAAAGAGGCAATTTTGAGAAAAAATAGAAACCAAGCTGCAAGTGATGTAAATGCATTTTTAAAAGAGTGGGAAATTGATAAATTAATCGTAGGTTTTCCAAGTGCTAGTGAAGAGATGCAAAGAAGAATAGAGCATTTTATAAAATTATTAGAACTTGATATACCTTATGAATTTCAAGAAGAAAATATGAGTTCAATTGAAGCTGAGGATATGATAAAAGGTGAAATAAAATATAAAAGAGATGGAAGAGTTGACTCCCTTGCTGCTAAAATCATACTAGAGAGATTTTTATCAAGGTAGCTAAGCTACATCTTGATACTTTTGTCTAATCTCATTTATCTCATCAAAGTTCTCAAAAAAATGTTCATGGGCTACAATAGCTGCTGCTTTTAAAATCTCTTTATTTGAGTTTTTAAGCATATTATATCCTAGAGTTGAATGTGTTTTCATAATCTTAAACTCTTTATCTGTAAGTTTTCCAGGTTTATTTAATATCTCATCTTTAATTCCAACTTTTCCAATGTCATGCATAGGACTAGCTAATTTTAAAAGATTTGCTTCTTCTTTTGATAAACCATACTTTAAAGCTAAAACTTCTGAATATAAGGCTACTCTTTTTACGTGATTTCCTGTCTCTTTACTTCTTGTCTCACCAATAGCTCCCATTGTATAAACAATATCTTTTTGTGTATTTATAATCTCCTCTTGGGCTTCTAAAACCTCAGTTATATCTGTAAAATATGCTAAGATATAACCTATTTTCTTAACTCCCCTTAGGTTTACTAAGTATGTTTTATCCTCAACCTCATATCTTATTGAGATACTTTGTTCACTATTTATCAACTCTATTGGATTTTCAATACTTTTATTAAAATCACTTGAAATATTAGTATCAGTAGCTTTTTGGTTTTTAAAAATAACATGGGCATTTTTATCAATAATCAAAACTGGCTGAGGGTTATACTTTGGTAGATATTTTAAGTATAAAGTCTCTAATGCTATTTTTTTATTTAGATTCAATAACCTATAAAAGGTACAATATCTAGTAACCCCTGTATATCCTAAAACTACAGACATAACTGTAAGGATTTTCCAATCGTTTAATAAAGAAAAAGTAAAAAGAACAACTGCCAAAGCTATTCTAAAATAGCTTTCAGTATTGCTCATATTACATACTCTTCCTTCATTATAAGTATCAATCTTATTTTTTATGGTTGTGAACAACTGCAATCGCAACTCCTTGATCATGAGTTATTGAAAGATATGACTTTTTTATCTTAAATTTTTTTCTTATCTCTTTTCTATACTTAAGCTTTGGAGCACCAAGCTTTGACTTTTTTATCTTTATATCATGGAAACCACACTCTTTTCCAATACCAGTACCCAAAGCCTTTGACGCAGCCTCTTTAGCAGCCCAAAAACCAGCAGCTGTTTCAGGTCTTTTGATAAGTTCTATCTCTTCATCATCTAAAAATCTTCTATATGCTTTTTGCCCAAACTTTTCATACATTCTTTTTATTCTATTTACAGAAGTTACATCAATACCTATCATTTTAAACCTAAAAATTAATTTCTGTTTTAATATTATATAAAATTTACTTAGGTTTTGCCAACTTAAAAGCTATTTTAGTATAATCTGTTTATGAAAATTTTGTTAAAAAAATCACTTTACCTTATCACAATGCTTTTTATTATTAGTGTTATATCTTTTTTAGCTGTTAACCTAGCTCCAAACTCTTTTTTTGCTAGTGGACAACTAAATCCAAATATTACACAAGAGTCTATAGAACAGTTAAAAGCTGTGTATGGTTTAGATAAGCCTCTTCATATTCAATATTTTTCTTGGTTAAGTGCAATTTTACAACTAGATTTTGGTATCTCTTTTACTTCAGGGAACTTAGTGAAAAATGAGATTTTAGATAGATTACCAATCACACTTACTATAAATATTATCTCTATGGTATTTATTTTTATTCTCTCTTTATATTTAGGAGTTAAAGCAGCTTTAAAAAAAGACTCTTTTTTAGATAAGAGTATAAGTCAACTTTCACTAGTAAGTTTTTCAATGCCCTCGTTTTATTTAGCACTTATCTTAGTTTTGATTTTTTCAATGAAACTAGAGCTCTTACCTATTGCTGGACTTCACTCTGTAAGTGATGATGGAAGTTTAACATACTATTTAGACTTTGCTTGGCACTTAATTCTACCTATTTTCTTAATAGTTTTTAGTGGAATTGGAAGTTTAACTTTGTATATTAGGTCATTAACTATTGAGATTTTAAAATCAGATTATATTTTCTTTGCTAAATCAAGAGGTATAGATAATAAAAAGATACTAAGATACTATATCTTACCAAACCTATACCCACCAGTAATTACCCTACTTGGATTGTCACTTCCTGGTATCATTGGTGGTTCAGTTATCTTAGAGACTATTTTCTCTATTGATGGAATGGGACTTTTATTTTATCAAAGTGCATTATCAAGAGACTATCCTGTAATTATGGGGATTTTGATTATTGGTGCTTTTTTAACATTACTTGGAAATATATTAGCTGATTTGGTACTATTAAGAATAAATCCAAATTACAATGAAAAATAAATTTTATTAAGGAATTTTTTTGAAAGTTATTAAAACTATTGAGCAGTTACAAGAAATAAGAAAAGAGATTAACTCAAAAGTTGGGTTTGTACCTACTATGGGGGCTTTACATGATGGTCATATATCATTAATCAAAAAAGCAAGAGAAGAGAATGATGTACTTTTTGTATCTATTTTTGTTAACCCTACGCAGTTTCTTCCAGGTGAGGATTTAGATGCTTATCCTAGACGTGATGCAGCAGATAAAAAAATCTGTGAAATGTGTAAAGTTGACTATCTTTTTATGCCTGAAGTTTCTACTATGTATGGAAGTGAAGAGATTTTATTAAAAGCTCCAAATAAAAGCTATATGCTAGAGGGGAAAAGTAGACCAGGACATTTTGATGGTGTTTTACAAATAGTTTTAAAGCTGTTTGGATTAATCCAACCAACAAATGCTTACTTTGGTAAAAAAGATGCTCAACAACTATCACTTATACAACAAATGGCTAAAGATTTTTTTCTACCTATAAATATAGTGCCATGTGATATTGTAAGAGAAAAAGATGGACTTGCTATGAGTTCAAGAAATGTATATCTTGATGAAACTCAAAGAAAAGATGCTCTACTTATTTCAAAGTCACTTTACAGTGCTGCTTCACTTATAGCAAAAGGTGAACTTGATGTAAAAAAAGTAAAAGAGAAAATCTATGAGGTTATGAAAGATTTAGATGTTGAATATGTGGCAATAGTAAATAGAGAGTTCGATGAAATTAAGACTATTGAATTGAAAAATAGTATTATCTTAGTGGTGGCTAGATTTAACCAAACAAGGCTGCTTGATAATATATGGATTTAAACTTCATTTTTTACTAAACTTATGATAAAATTGCGAAAAAAGTAATAGGCAATATATGAAATTTACAACAAAAAATCCTGATAAGTCATTACATTTAGTTTCACTTGGTTGTACAAAAAACCTTGTTGATTCAGAAGTAATGCTTGGAAAATTAAAAGATTATACACTTACAAACGATACATCAAATGCAGATATTATTATTGTAAACACTTGTGGTTTTATTGACTCTGCAAAAGAAGAGAGTATTAATACTATTTTAAACCTACACGATGAAAGAAAAAAAGAATCAGTTTTAGTTATGGCTGGTTGTTTAAGCCAAAGATATAAAGAAGAACTACAAAAAGAACTACCTGAAATCGATGTATTTACAGGAGTTGGTGATTATGACAGAATTGATGAACTAGTAAATGCAAAAAGATCAAACTTTACAAATGAAGTATTTTTAGCAAGTGAAACAAATGATAGAGTAATTACAGGTTCAAACTACCATGCTTATGTAAAACTAAGTGAGGGGTGTAATCAAGCCTGTTCATTCTGTGCTATTCCTAGCTTCAAAGGGAAACTTCACTCAAGAACTTTAGCTTCACTAGAAAAAGAGGTTAAATCACTTGTATCTCAAGGTTTTACTGATTTCTCTTTTGTATCTCAGGACTCTTCTTCATTTTTAAGAGATTTAGGGGAAAAGGATGGTTTAGAACAATTAGTTTCAACTGTTGAAAAAATAGAGGGTGTAAAAACTGCTAGAATTTTATACCTTTACCCATCAACTACAACTTTATCACTTATTGATAAAATTGCAGATTCAAATGTATTTGTAAACTACTTTGATATGCCACTTCAACACATCACTCCTTCAATGTTAAAAATTATGAAAAGAGGAAAAGGTGTTGAAAAACTGATTGAACTTATGGACCACATGAAATCAAAACCAAACTCTTTTGTAAGAACTACCTTTATTGCAGGTCACCCAGGTGAAACACAAGAAGATTTTGAAGCTTTAGCAAAATATATTGAAGAGTATAAATTTGATAGAGCAAATGTATTCTCTTACTCTGATGAGGAGGGAACTACTGCTGCAAAATCTAATGAAAAAATCAATCAAGAAACTATTGATGAAAGAGCAGGTATTTTAGGTGAAATCATTGCCCAAACTACTCAAGAATCACTTGAAAAAGAAGTAGGTCAAACTTTTGAAGTATATGTAGATGGAGAGAGTGAAGAACATGAATACTTATTAAGTGCTAGAAAAACTATATGGGCTCCTGATATTGATGGAGAAATTTACATAAATGACAATGAGCTTACAGATGAAAACGGTGAACAAAAGCAGTTAGAGTTTGGAAAAATCTACACTGTAAAAATCACTGAACTTGTAGGTGATAAATTATTAGCAACTGTTATTAAATAATATGAATTTAGATTTTAGTGCAATTAAAGAGTCCAAGAACCTTCTTGCTTTCTCAGCAGGAGTAGACTCAACTGCACTATTTTTCTTACTACTTGAGCATAATATCTCTTTTGATATTGCTATTGTTGATTATAATTTAAGAAAAGAATCAAAAGAAGAGAGAGCCTACGCTAAAGAATTAGCAAAAAAATACAATAAAAATATTTTTATAAAAGAGGTATCTTTAGATAGTTCAAATTTTGAGAAAAAAGCTAGAGATGTTAGATATAGCTTTTTTAAAGAGATTATAGAAGAGTATAATTACAATACTTTATTAACTGCTCATCAACTAGACGATAAGCTAGAGTGGTTTATGATGCAACTTTGTAAAGGTGCAGGACTATTTGAACTAATTGGATTAAATCAATGGGAACAAAGAGATAAATATAATATATTCAAACCCTTACTTGAAATATCAAAAGACGAGTTAGAAGAGTATTTAAATACAAAAAATATAAAATACTTTATTGATAAATCAAATTATGACGAAAAATATAAAAGAAACTATTTTAGACACAATATAACTAATCTTTTAATAAAAAATTATAAAAATGGTATCTCTCAATCATTTGAATATCTACAAAATGATTTAAACTCCCTAAATATTGATAAGAAGCCACTTTTAGAAGTAAAAAAACTGGAAATATTTAAAGCTTCAATAGATGATAATATAAATATAAGAATCATAGATAAAAGCCTTAAAAAAAGAGGTTTAATCATTTCAAAAGCAACTAGAGATGAGATACTTAAACAAAAAGAGTGTGTAGTATCACATAAGGTTTCAGTTAGCATACTTTTTGGTTATATTTGGATTGCTCCAACTATTAGTAAAAGTATGGATAAAAAATTTAAAGAAAAATGTCGTATTAAGAAAATACCAAAAAATATAAGAGGTTATCTATATAAAGAGAATATTAATTTTGAAGATATTAGTTTTTAACAAACTGTTGTAGTTTTTTAGTCTCTTTCATATCTTTTCTGGCTTTTTGTTTTTGTTCTTTTAAAAATTTGATATTTTTAAAAAATAGTTCATCTAATTTTTTTAAATCTTCTAAACTTAAATCAAAATCTTCTATTGTGCCATTTTGAAGATACTTTTCATACCACGACACTAGTCCATCTGCTTTTTCATAAGACTCTAGTGAATCAACTCTTGTTAATTCACTAAGAGCTTCTAAAGACCAGTCTCGTCTTTCCATGCTTCAATCAACCCTTGTGCAACTTTCATCACTTGATTTACTGCATTAACATTATCATCAATACCTGCAGAAAAAAGTGTCTCAATTTGATATAAATACAATCCATCAAGGTAGTATGCAACATCTCCACCATCAAAATCTAAAACATTTCTAAGTTCATCAAAAATTGCAATAGTTTTGTTTATGTATGTAAACTTCGCCTCAACATCACCTTCTTCCATTGCATTCTTTACAAATGAAAGATATTTTATGATTCCTTCATAAAGCTTAAGTATTAATACATATGGATCATCAGAAACAGCATTTTGTTGATTATAAACATCTAATCCCATAAATTACTCCACTTGTTATATGTTAACAGTATATTATATATTTGCTTAATTTTAAACAAAAAAGAAAAGTTATTTTTCTTTTTGTTTAATTAGATGAAGTCGATTGCTGAATCATCATTTTAAGTCCTGAGAACGAAGATTCAAACTGTGTTATAATAGCTGTATAAGAGGCAAATTGCGATGCTAGTTGTTGATATTTACTATCAAGCTTCTCTTGTGCACCCTCTTTTTCCTCTTTTAATGTATCTTCTCTTGTATCGATACCTGCTTCATAATTGTTTAGAAGACCACCTGAAAAACTCATTTCATCAATTGTTGATTTAAGTTTTGTACCTAATCCCTCTGCTTCTGCTGAACCTACAAAAAGCTCTTTTAATTCATCTGGATTATTTGCTACGGCTTCACTAAATTTTGCAGAATCTAGAGATAATTTTCCCTCTTTATTTAACTCAAATCCATAATTAAATATTGATTTATCTCCAGTTGTACCATACCCACCTAAAACATCATTTTTTAACTGAGCCATTATACTTCTAAGTGATGATTTGTCACCAATTGGTGAATCATTATCAGACATTTCAGAATCAATCTTATCAATTGCTGCATTGTACTTACTTATAAATTCTTCAATTTGAGGTTGAATAAACGAATCATCGTCACTAATATTAATTGATGATACACCTACGCTATTTGCAGTAACACTTAAACCATCAACTTCTAAGCTATTTGATGAAACTGTATAACTAATACCATCAACCTCAGCATTCATATCCTGAGCTGTTAAAGTATGATTTGTAGCATTTACTGTTGTACCATCTGTAGTATAACCTAAGGCTTGACTTGCTGCACCTGAAATTGTTAAAGCATTATCTACACCCTGCTTTTCACTTTTTAATATTAATCTGTAAGAATCTGTTCCAACTTGATCCATAGATGCAGAAACACCTGCTTTATCATTTATTGCTGTTGCTAATTCATCATATGTAGCATATGTTGAAGTGTCAAATGAGTATGAATTACCATCAACATCTATATTTAACACTCCAATATCACCTAATGAGTTCTTTTGTGCTTCTGTTACTGCATCTGATTGATATACATCTTTTTGAGCTAAACTTTTTATATCAACTGTCGTAACTCCATTATTAAGTTTAGAAACATTTACTGCACTAAATGTTGCTGAAGTTCCTGATGTATTAGCCATTTTTTCATCAAATACAGTAGTTCCACCTGATACAAATAAATCAAGAGGCTTTACTGCACCTAATAACTCATCTATAGTAGCACTAATTTCACCAAAAACTTCTCTTTCACTTGTTATATTCTCTAACCTTTTTTCTAAAGGTTCAACTTGTGCTTTTCTCTCAGCAGCTTTTAATTTATCAATTAACTCTTGATTTAAACTTGTTGATTGTCCTGAACCTAGTCCTAAAATACCCTCAGCCATAACTTACTCCTTGTTACCTCTTAAGGCCTAAAAGTGTTTGTAACATCTCATCAATAGCTGTTACTACTTTTGCATTTGCACTATATGCTGATTGAAACTTAATAAGGTTCATCAACTCTTCATCTTTTTCAACCTTTACTATCTGGTTATAAGATGACTCTAGTGCCATTTTTATATCTTTTTGTGTGTCTAGAATAAAATCACTACTCTCTTTATCCTCAGATACAATAGCTCTAATCTCTTGAAAAAATTCTGAAAAAGATGTTCTATCATTGTTTTGAGGATCTTGTGCCCCATTTGTGAAAGATAGATCTTTTTTCCATTGTAGTTCTGCTAAATAATCTAAATCTTTTTGACTTAAATCATTAATTGCATCAGGATTAAATTGAAGTGTATTTACACTAGTTCCTGAAAATAGTCCCAACTCTTCAACTATTCCTGCTGTTGCATCACTTTCATCAATAGCTTTTTCACCAAACATATATTCATCAACATCTGTTCTAATATATTTATCCGTTACATCTGCTAATGTACTTGCAAATTGATCTAGCTTATCTTTATACATTTGCAATTTATTATTTGGCGAATCGGTACTTAGATTATCTGTTTGAACTTTTAAAACTCCAGACTTAAGATCAACTTCTCTTTCATAAATAGAAATAAATGCTCTACTTTCTGCCTCTTCACTTTGATCCTCTGTCTTATATACACTATTTCTATGCTCAACTCCACCTACATCTTCTGTAACAACAATTCTACCCTCAAACTTACCTTCAATGCCTGGCTCATTCGATTCAACTACTAAAAAGCTATCACTTCCATCATTTATACTATCTGATTTTGTACCATCATTTTGTACTTGATAATTTCCATTATAAGCTGTTATAGAATGTTTTGTATCTGGACTATCATTTATTGCATATTTTAATGCTCTAACATAATTTGTTGCATCAACTGTATCAGGTGTCCCATCACCATCAATATCTATATCGTGTGTGTTACCATCTGTATCTGTATATTGTGAGGTACCTATCTCAACTGATATTTCTTTTTGATTGTCTAGTTTAAAAGCAACTTTATCACCATTATTTATACCATCAACAAAACCTACACTTGAACTATTACCTGTTGAATCAACAAAACGATCAAGCTGTGGTTCTTTTTCTTCATTTACTTTTATATCTCTAACATTTGTATTATATCTAACTGCCGTTTCACCTGCAATCTCTAAAGAGTATTCACCAAAAGATCTATCAACTTTTATATCAAAATATTTTGATAAATCCTCTTCTAGCTTGTCTCTTCTATCTAATAAATCATTTGTTGCTTCTGATTGTTTACCTAGCTTTTCATTGATTTCACCAATTTCATTTAAGATATCATTTACATCTTCCACATTTGAGTAAAGTTCTAATTTTTCTTTTGTTTCAGCCTCTTCAATTCCTGAATATAAATTTTGTAAAGAGTTAACTAATAATCTTCCTTCGTTTTCTAAGTTATTTTTATAAACTTCTGAATTTGGATTAGATCTTAAGTTCTCTACTGCTTGAAAATATCTATTTAAATCTGAGGAGAAACCACTATTATCAGTCTCTTTAAAAGTAGTTTCAATAGCTCCCAAAATGCTTGAAAGTTTTGTATAACTTTGTTCTCTTGTACCCTCGTTTAGTATTCTATCAAACATATACTGGTTAGTAACCCTATAGGCATCACCTGCACCAACACCTCTACCTGTAAATCTAGTATCAGTCTGCTCTAACTCTTTAAGATCGACTACTCTTTTTTTATAACCAGGAGTATTCTCATTAGCTATATTATTAGATACATTCTCAACTGCTTTTTTTGCAGCATTTAATCCGGTATGTGATACATTTAATGTATTAAGCATCTGAGACTCCTTTCAATATATACACACATTATTACATTACAATTCTTAAAGTTAGTTTAAAAAGGCCAAATGGTTCTTATTAGTTTCAACCCCCATGGAGTTTCCATTATATCTGCCTCAGTACCGTCTTTATCGTACATAAGTTTTAAATTGGCAATTTTAGATGAGCTTATAGAATTATCAGAACCAATATCATAAGGACGAATAACTCCTGTAACTACTATAGTCTGTTTCTGCCCTTCAATTAATAACTCTTTTGTTCCTCTTATAAAATAGTTACCATTTTGATATGTTTGCCTAATTATTGCAGAGATAGTTGTAGAGAAATCTTCACTTAATTGACTTTTGCTCTCACCTGAATCTGAACTTGAACTTGTTGTAGAAAAATCAACTCCTAAGTTTCTATTAAACTTATTTGCATACTTTGAAGCAGTTCCACCTAAAGCATTTCCATTTGTTCCTGCTAATAAGCCACCACCTAAATTATTTGATCTATCACTTGATAATTCTCTTTTATTATTAGAGTTTGAAGATAAGGACTCATCAATATTTATTTGTATAATATCACCAATTTGTAAATCTTTTTTATCAGCAAATAAAGACGTACCCTCCATAGCATAAAGTGAACCTTTATTTCTTCTAAGCTGTGGTTGTTGCTTTGGAACTTGTACCTGTGGTTTTTCAAATTGTATTTGTGGTTCATCTTTTACACAAGCAGTAAAAAACACTGGTAACATACAAACTGAAACTAATAGTCTTTTATCCATTTGTTTTACTCTTTAATACATACTTAATATCAACAGCAACAATTATTTCATTTAAGGTCTTTTTTGTAAGTGCCATTGCTCCATATCTTACCATTAAAGGTTCAATATTTGTCTCTAGTTCACATATTAAAATTAGTTTATTTTCGATAATTTTCACATGTCTTACATTCTCTTGTCCTACTAAAGCAACAGCCTTTTTTATTTCACTCATAATTGCTTGCTCTGTCTCTTTTTTCTCTTGCTGCTCTTTTTGTTGCTTTAACATAGCAGCTTGTTTTGCTTTTTGTTCTGCTTCTTGTTGCTTTTTAAACTCATTACTCATATGCCAGTAATAACCACCAAACATAGCAATTACCAAAAATAAAGAGGCTAATTTAATAAGTTTTTGCTTTCTTTTTCTTTTTACAGCAACAATCATTTTCTAATCTTTTATTTAATTACAAATGTTGTAAACAATATCTGTTTGATATTATTTGATTTAACATCTTCATTAGTTGCAGTAACTTTATTAATTACTCTATTAATATCGTCAATTAACTCTTCTTTTAATAAAGCCTTACCACCAACTGTTAATAACTCTTCAGAACTTCTTGCACTTATTTGAGAAATAACTACATCAATAATTTCCGCTCTATATTTCTCAACTAACCCAGCAATATCAGGCTGAACACTTTTAATTGCAAAAGATAGTTTCATAAGTTTCTCTCTACCTTTTGAGTTAGTTATGTTTAAAACTAAATCATTGATTTCTGCTTTATACATCTCTTTAGCTTCACTAGCTTCCTCTTTCTTAGCTGCTTGCTCTTGGTTTTGGTTATTTGGAGAAAGCACTCCTTGAGAATATAAGAAATAAGCACCACCAATAACTGCAAATAGTAAAATAACCACTAAAGCAATTAATACTATAATTAAACCTTTTCCTCCGCTCTTTCCACCTTGTTGTTCATTCTCTTCTGCCATTACTCTCCCTTTTCTTCTTTTACATCATAATTTTCAAACATTTCAGTTAATTGTGCAGCATTTTGTACACTAAGATATCTCATCATCTGAGTTATATTTTTTTCTTTCAATCTTACGATTATAGCAAAAACATCTTCAAGTTTTCCCTCGGCAATCATTTGATTGAAAATTTTTGCTGCTGTTTTTGCTTTCATTTTATTATAAATTTTAGTTGTTTTATTCTCTACTGTTTGATTTATGTCTTGTAAAATCTGTAAATTTTCATTTTTTATTTTTTCAATTTCTGCTTTTTGAGTCTCAATTTTTTTCAAAATATCTTCTAACTCTTTTTTTCTTGCTTGATACTCTTTCTCTTTTCTATTATAAAATAGATTCAACTCTTTTTTTAACTCTTTTATTTCAAGCTTTTGCTTCGTTAAATAGCTACTATCCTCTTGTTGTGCATTGGCACTAATTGATGAATATATAATGAATAAAAAAATAAAACTCTTTTTTAACAATTCTCAACCTTACTTCTTATTGTATTTACTTTGCATAAACTCATCAGCTGCTTCTTGCTCTGCTACTAATATTTTCTGCATCTGCTCTTTTTTCTCTTCTTCTAAAATATATAAAAACTGTTCAGTTTCTTTATGTAATTCTACCAACTCTTCATCAACTTTTTCAATCTCTTTATCTAATTTCTCTTTCTCTTTTTCTAATTTTGAGATATGCTCTCTCATAGTGTTTTTATGCATTTCTAATATAGAAAAATCAGAAATAGAGCCAAACCTTTGTAATGTAGCAGTATCAATTTTATTTTGTGTAAACATTATTTCTGATTGTATTTGCTCTTGTTTTGAAAGTAGTTGTGCTTTTTCTAAAAACTTTTGATCTGTTTGTGTTTTTTTTAAATTATAAAGTTTATCAATCATTATTATTTACCAAACCTTAACATTAAATCCCATAAATCATTTGTATATGTTACAATATGATCGCCAATCCAAGGTAATGTAATCAAAATAAAAATTGACACAAATATCATTTTTGGTACAAAAGATAGTGAAGCATCATTTACTTGTGTAACTGCTTGAAATACTGAGATTATTAAACCTATTACCATACTTACTATAAGTGATGGCATACCAATAATTAAAATTATTTTTACAGTATTTTCAGCAATAAGCATCAAATCCATAATCTAATCTTTTATCTTTACTGTGATCTCTAAAGTTTTATTATTTAATAGCTTTGTTAATAATTGCATAATATCTTGTGAATTTGAAGAGTTTAACTCTATACTATCACCACTATTACTACTGTTTGTAGTTTCAATAGAGTTTGAAGAAGATTTACTTTCACTTTTATCATTTGAAATCTTTATTTCATCTAACCCATCTAATGCACTTAAAATATCTGCTTCATTTAATCCATCTAATTCTGAAAACTCATCAGACATACTTGCTCCTTGTACTTTTTCCTCTAAAGATTCTGATTTTTCCTTTGAAGGTTCTGATTCTTGTGGCTTTTGTTGCTCTTCTTTATTTTCTTTCTTATCTTCTTCAATTATATCATTTTTTTCTTCATCATTTTCAAGATCATTAAATAGTGATTCTAACTCATCATCTTCAAAACCATAATCATCAGGCTCTTTATCTTGAGATTTTTCATTTATCTGCTCTTTAGACTCTTTCTCATCATCTAAAGAGTCTAAATCAAGATCTTTTAAAGGATCATCATAATCTTCTTGATTATTTGAGTAACTATCCAATTCACTCATTAATGCATCTAATTCATCATCTTCAAAAGAGTAGTCTTCATTGCTTTTTTCTCCATCATTTACTGTAGATTTATCATCATAATCATAATCCACATTATTTAAACCAACATCATCAAAGTTTAAAAGATCATCTAACTCATCATCACTTTGTTTTTTTGATTCATCATTTTTATTTTCATTGTCAACTATTTCAATATCAACATCATCATCTGATTTTTCCAATAAAGAAGCTAACTCATCATCTAATTCAAAATCATCAGTTTCATCTATATTTTCATTTCTTTCATCTTCTGAAACTTCACTGTTTTTTTCAAGATTAATATCATCGTAGTTAGTTTCATCGTTACTGTATGCATCATCAACTATATCCTCAATAGAACTTTGAATCTCTTGTCTTGATGCTGCTTTTTGTTGTTGGTGTTTTTCTATGATATATTTTGGAATATCTTTTAAAGAATCAACTGATAAATCTGCGATACCGTGATCTAGTAAATACTCTTCTTCTATTCCATCTTTTGGAGTTAAAAATTTTAGCTTTTTTGAAATGCCATTTTTTTTAATGATTTTCTCATCATCTATCAAATATATATCATCAGGGTTTTGCTTTATTATCGATTTTAGTTCATCTAAATCATTGATTTCTCTTATGATACTATCACTATCTAATTTAAATTTTAAATTAGCGTGTTCTAAGGTATCATGTATATCTTTTTTAAAGCTATTGTTTCCATAAATATAAACATTCAAACTAAAACCCTGTATCACATTTAATTTTGCTTTAAATTATACCTTTTTTTATTAAATTTTTGATAAAATAATTTAAGTTAAATAAGGGGTAGCCATTTTGAAGTATATTTTTTTAGTATTATTTTTATTTTCACAACTATTTTCGCAAACTATAAAAGATATTTCAAACGTAATAGGTATAAGAGATAACCAACTAATTGGTTATGGATTAGTTGTGGGTTTAGCAGGAACTGGTGATAAATCAAAGTTTACAATGCAAAGTTTACAAAATCTACTTAGAAACTCCTACATAAAAATTCCAGCTGGCTCAATAAATTCAAAAAATATTGCTGCTGTTATGGTAACTGCAAAACTTCCTCCTTTTTCAAGACAAGGGGATAAAATCAAAGTCAAAGTATCAACAATTGGCGATGCAAAATCAGTTGATCATGGTGAACTTTTAATCACTCAATTAAAAGGTGTAGATGGAAAGGTTTATGCCTTAGCTCAAGGTACTATTGTAGCAAATGCTGATAATGAAACATCAGGTTTTATATATGAGGGTGCAACAGTTGAAAATGAAGTTGATTATAATCTAAGAGATGAGGATTCTATTAGATTAAGTTTATTAAAAAGTTCAGCTAAAAATGCAGATTTAGTTCAAACAAAAATAAATGATAGGTTTGGGAAAAGACTTGCACTAGCACTTGATACAAGAACTATAGAGGTTAGAAAACCACCTGAAATATCTATAGTAAAATTTATCTCTATGGTAGAAAATATCCAACTTGGTTCTGATTTCAAAAAGAAGATTATAATAGATATGAACAGAAAAACTGTAATTACAGGTGGGGATATACCAGTTGATCCTGTAACAGTAGCAAGGGATAGTTTCACTCTTAGAATAAAAAAATCTCCCCTTGAGAATAATCAATGGAATGATGAAAAACTTAACAGAGGTGTTGATGTAGGTGATGGGGTAAAAATAGTTGATAAACCTGTAGTTGATATGGATAATGCTAGAATTGATACAAAAAATCAACCTACTGTTTCTGACTTAGTAAGAGCCATGAGAGTAATGAAAGTTCCAATGGATGAAATCATTGATACTTTAAAAATGGTAAAAGAACTAGGTGCAATAGACGTAGAATTTGAGATAAGAGGATAAGTATGGCTGAATTTTTAAGTCAAGATGAAATTGATGCACTTTTAGATATTGCGGAGCAAGGTGAAGATATTGAGGATGCTGCTCCCGCCGATAAAGTTGTATCCAAAGAGAAGAACTACTCTATTTATGATTTTAAAAAGCCAAATAGAATCTCAACTGAACAGTTTAAAGCATTTTCAACGATGCACGATAAAATGTTGAGAGATTTTATCACAGATCTTTCAGCTATGCTAAGAAAAATTGTTGATATTAAACTATACTCAATAGAGCAGATGACTTATGGTGAGTTTATTCTATCTATTCCACAAATTACATCTTTGAACACTTTATCTATTAAACCAATGGAGGGTAGAATTGTTTTAGAGTGTAACCCAGGTATTTCACATAAGATTATAGCTGAGCTTTTAGGCTCAGGAGCTGTAAATACAAGTGATAATCTTGATAGAGAACTTACAGAAATTGAAGTTGAGATTCTAGATCATTTTTATGAAATGGTAATTAGAAATCTTTTTAAAACTTGGGATGATATTTCAACACTTAATTTCAAAATTGAATCAAGAGATACCAATGCAAATGCAATTCAAATTATCTCAGATCATGAGATTGTTTTACTTGTTGTACTTGAAGTAACTATTGATGAAGAGTCAGGTTTCCTATCTATATGTTACCCTATTTCATATATAGAACCTTTATTAGATAAAATTGTTGAAAAGGTATTTAGTGAGGGTAAAAATAGAAAATCTAGTAGAAAAAGAGATATTACAACTCTAATATCTGGTGCAAAAATGAAGATTGAAGCTATTATGGCAGAGACTGAACTAACTGCTCAAGAGATTGTTAATCTAAAAGAAGATGACATAATAGTATTTAATAAAAATGCCACATCAGCTTCAACAAAAGTTTATATCAATAAAAAAGAGAAGTTTCTTACAGTTTCAGGTGTATCAAATAACAGAAAAGCTGTACAGATTCAAACTAACTTAGATAAAGAGAAACAAGAAACATTAGATACATTAAGAGTTATGAGAGAAGAGAGAATTCTTAAAGCTAAAGAGACTAGTGAAAATATCAAAAGACTTTTAAAAGAGAAAGAGGATGAAAAAAGGAAAAACAAAATTAGATAAAATTATCTAATTTCGTCTATACTCCAAGAGATTTTTTCACCTGCATACATAGGTACTACATTTTCATTATACCCCTCATATACTTCTGGTACTTCAAAATCTTTTTTTACTAACCTAACTGTTTTTAGTGTAGGTTTAAAATCATAAATTCTCTGTGCATTTAAAGATACAAAACTATTTAAATTCTCTAGTGCTTGATACTTTTCAAATAATTGTGTTAAAACCTGTAATGCAATAGGAGAGGTAAATACACCTGCAGCACAGCCACAACACTCTTTTTTATGTTTTGGATGAGGAGCACTATCACTTCCAAACATAAGTTTTGGATGAGCTTTTAAAGCAGCCTGTAATAAAGCACTTCTATCTTCATCTCTTTTTGCAATTGGTTTACAGAATAAATGAGGTTTTAACATACCACCTGCAACATCATCTAGTGTTATTAATAGATGATGTAAAGTTACTGTTGCGTGTAGATTATCATACTTATCAAGTAATTCAACCGCATCTTTTGTTGTAATATGTTCCATAATGATTTTTAAATCAGGAAAGTTTTGAGCCAATGACTCATAAATAGGCATAAACTCTTTTTCCCTATCCATCACAAACCCATTTGTCTCCCCATGAACACATAAAGGAATACCAAGTTTACTCATTGATTCTAATGTAGGTCTTAGTACCTCAACATCCATAGAGGATACACCAGTTTGAGAGTTTGTAGTAATTCCAGCTGGGTATAACTTTATAGCTATAATTTCATCTTTAACTTCTTCTAAAAACTCATACGTATAATCATTTTGAAAAAATAGTGTTACATAGGGTTCAAAGTTATCTTCACCACATGCTTGTTTAATTCTTTGTTTATAAGCAAGTAGTGCTTCTTTTGTAGTAACTGGCGGTACTAAGTTTGGCATAATTAAAGCACCGCTAAATGTTTTTGATGTTAGTGGACCTACAAGTTTTAACATAGCTCCATCACGTAAGTGAAGGTGCATATCTAAAGGTTCATTTATCTCAAATGAAGTATAAGAAGACATTAGATAGCTTCCTCATCTTCTTCACCAGTTCTGATTCTTACAATCTTTTCAACTGGTGATACAAAAATTTTACCATCACCAATTTTTCCAGTTTTTGCAGCTTCAGTAATTACTGCAATTGTTGAATCAACATCCTCTTCTGATACAATTAAATCTAATTTTATTTTTGGAAGGAAATCTACAACATATTCAGCACCTCTATATAATTCAGAGTGACCTTGTTGTCTACCATATCCTTTCACATCTGAAACAGTCATACCTGTGATTCCTGCTTCAGTTAATGCATCTTTTACATCTTCTAATTTGAATGGTTTTATTATCGCTTCAATCTTTTTCACTTATGATCCTTTTTAAAGTTATTATATTTTATCAAATTTTTTTTAAATTAAAATTATTTTAAGTTATATTAAAAAGCTCTTTTAAATTCTGGATAAGCTTCTAAACCACACTCTTCTACATCAAGTCCTTGCATCTCTTCATCTTCATCGGCTCTTAATGCAACAATCTTATTAATAATATATAAAACAATATATGAAACAAAAAATGCAAATATACCTACAACTATCACACCTTTTAGCTGTCCCATAAATGTTATATCTTCACCATTTGAAGCAAAGATACCAACAGCTAGTGTTCCCCAAATACCATTTACTAAGTGAACTGATAATGCACCAACTGGATCATCAATTTTGATTTTATCAAAAAATGAAACACCAAATACTACAAGTGCCCCACCAACTGCACCAATTAAGATAGGAGTATAAATATCATATAAATCAGGTCCAGCTGTAATTGCAACTAACCCACCTAATGCACCATTTAGAATCATCGTTAAATCAAGTTTTCTATACTGAATATACATAATAACAGATACCATAATAGCACCTGCAAGTCCTGCTGTATTTGTATTCATAATAGTTAAAGCAACTGCATCAGCACTCTGTTTTGAAGTAATAGACCCAACTGAACCACCATTGAATCCAAACCAACCAATCCATAATAAAAATGCACCTAATGTTAATAATGGGATATTTGAAGCAGGGATTACTCTAATTGCTCCATTTTTTCCATATCTTCCTTTTCTTGCACCAATAATTAAAATAGCAGCTAGTAGTGCCCATCCACCTGTACTGTGAATAACTGTAGAACCTGCTAAATCATACATAGATAAACTAAGAATTGTACCTTCTAAAAAGTTTAATCCCCAAGTGACATTTACAACAAGAGGATAAATAACAGCTGCCATAATAATAGTAAATACTGCAAGAGGAATCACTTTTGCTCTTTCACTAACTCCCCCACTCATAATATTTACTACTTTACCAACAAATGCCATTTGGAAAAGAAATGCTGCCCATTTACTCATTCCATCTGCTCCAAAATCACCAAATGCTATTGAGTAACCTAAAAGTAAAAATGCCATTGATGCAACTGCATAAATTAGTGTATTAATAGTTAATACAGCTGTAACGTTTTTAGTTCTAACAATCCCAGCTTCTAACATAGCAAAACCAGGAACCATAAAGATAATTAAAGTCATTGCGAAGATTGCATAAAGTGTGTCAATCACGTAAGAAGTTTCTATACCCATAAGTTGCCTTTTTTTCTTTTTATTATATAGGTATAGAAACTAAAGTTGTAAGATTTTCTGTATATTATTTATACAATCCAAGAATTTTTAATACTCTTGGATTGTTTTGGTTAAATTCTAAACTAAATTAGATAGCCTCACTACCTTTCTCTTCAGTTCTAATTCTAACCACATCATCAAGTGATGAGATAAAGATTTTACCATCACCAATTTTTCCTGTTTTAGCAGAAGAGACAATAGCTTTTACTGCATCGTCAACCATCTCTTCTTTAACTACCATTTCGATTTTAATTTTTGGAAGAAAGTCCACCACATACTCAGCACCTCTATAAAGTTCTGAGTGTCCTTGCTGTCTACCATAACCTTTTACATCGGTTATAGTCATACCTGTGATTCCTGCTTCAATTAATGCATCTTTTACATCTTCAAGCTTAAACGGTTTAATTATTACATCAATTTTTTTCATTTACTATCCTTCAATTATGATCTTTTAAATTCTGGATAAGCTTCAAGACCTGTTTCTGTAATATCAAGTCCATCAACCTCAGTCTCTTCATCAACTCTTAATCCAACTGTAATATCTAAAATTTTCCAGATTACAAATGACGTGATGAATACAAATGCACCAATCACAACAATACCTTTAATTTGTGCAATTATAGTAACATCTGGATTGAAAATACCAACAGCTAATGTACCCCAGATACCTGCTACTAAGTGAACAGATAAAGCACCAACTGGATCATCAATTTTTAACTTATCAAAGAATGGAACTGCAAATACTACTAATGCACCACCAACAACACCTTCTACAAATGAAACAATCATACCTAAATCAGGTCCTGCAGTTACAGAAACAAGTCCTGCTAACGCACCATTTAAAACCATTGTTAAATCAACTTTTTTATAAATAAGTTGAGTTAAAAGTGCAGCTGCAATAGCACCAGCAGCAGCAGCCATATTTGTATCAGCTACAACCATAGCAATACCATCAATATCGGCTTTAGAACCCATTGCTAATTGAGAACCACCATTAAATCCAAACCATCCCATCCATAAAATGAATGTACCTAATGTTGCAAGTGGTAAACTTGAACCAGGGATTGGTCTTACTTGTCCATTCTTACCATATTTACCTTTTCTAGCACCAAGAATTAATACACCAGCTAATGCTGCCCATCCACCAACAGAGTGAACAATAGTAGAACCAGCAAAATCAGAGAATCCAGCGATTAAACCACCTAACTCAGTTCCACCCCATGTCCAGTGACCTTGAATTGGATAGATTAAAGAAGATAAAATTACAACAAATATTAAAAATGGCCATAATTTAATTCTCTCAGCAACTGTACCTGAAATAACTGAAGCTGCTGTTGCTACGAACATAACTTGGAAAAAGAAATCAGAAAATGCTGGATAAGCTGCATCTGCTCCATTTTCTCCGCTAAACATTGAGATAGAACCAATAAATGCATTTCCATCACCATACATAACATTGTAACCTACAAAGTAGAACATAATACAAGAAATAGCAAATAATCCGATATTTTTTGTTAATACTGTCGCATTATTTTTTGTTCTTGTTAAACCAGCTTCCAACATGGCAAAACCTGCTGCCATCCACATTACTAGTACTCCTGAAAAAATAAATAGGAAACCATCTAGTATGTATTTTACATCTGTTAAATTTTCCATAAGACTCCTTTGTCAATTTATATACCACCATTATAAATTAACCACTAGCATAAGTAAACATACTTGTTGTATATTTTATATACATTATTGAGATTATTTACTATTCATTAATTTTTTTAGATAAAAAGAACTCTTCTTATTTTATATATGTAAAAAACTAAACAGTTGTTTATAAAATAGACTCTAAAACCTTCATTTATAATATATATAGTGTTATAATGTATATAATTAATTAGTAGGATGGTTATATGAAAGAGTTTTTAGAAAGCTATAAACAACATAAAGATGATATTGAATTCTTTTTACAAGAGAGTATTAGAAACTTAGGAAAGTTAACTCCTCATAAGAAGGATAATTTTGCTGAACTATTCAATATCTTTCCCTCTTTAGAACTTGTATACTTTACAAACAAAGAGACAAAAGTACAAACCTCTTCAAACTTTTACAGAAATAGAATTGATAATAATGCCCAAGGTAAAGATAGATCATCTATTATAAGTAAGCTAGAGTTTAAAAATAACAATATGGCATTTTCAAGACCTTATATAAGTAGTGCAACTAGAAATAACTGTATTACTGTAACAATAAAAGAGAATGATGAGATAATTTTCTTAGATTTTAGATTAGATATTTTATTAGAGAAATTAAGTATTATTGAACTAAATAAACCTTTTCATAGTTTAACTAAAGGTTTTTATATATTTGCTGGTTTTACAATGATAGCACTAGCTGTAATTACAATAGTATTTTCACTTTATGATTTCATATATTATCTATTTATAAAAACTCAAATCTCTTTAGAAGTTATGTTTAAACCAATTATAGCCTTAACCCTTGGTATTGCAATATTTGATTTAGCAAAAACTATTTTAGAACAAGAAGTATTTTTCAAATCATACTCAAAAAATTCAAAAGTGGAGACAAAACTCTTAGTTAAGTTTTAAGCACTATTATTATTGCTTTGTCTATTGAAGCATTGATTGTAGTATTTAAAATTGCAATTAATGGTTATGAGGATATGATAAATGCCTTTTATTTAATTGCAGGGATTGCACTTATTCTTATCTCACTTACTATTTTTGTATATTTCTCAAATCGTAAAAAGTAGGTACTTTAATAAGTACTTACTTTGATTATTGTATATTTTATATCCAAAATAGCATAGATTATTTCAATTTTATACAGTATAATAAAAAAACAACCTAATTTTGAAGAACTTTCTTAAGTTTACTTAAAGGCTTTTATATGAAAAACTACATTGCAGAAGATGAGATATCCAAAGAAATATTAAATTCAGCAAAATTACTTCAAGCAGTAAATGTAAATGCATTAATAATAGGACATGACGGAGTTGGTAAAAAATCTTTAGCAAAATTTATACTACCAAACTCAAAAATTTATAATGCAAAAAATCTTCAAAAAGATATTCATGATGATGTTATCAAACTACAAGATGATGCAATTATTATAGATAAGATTCAAAATATCACTAATATAGATCTATTTTTAAAGTGGATTGATGATAATTCTATTAGAGTTATTGCCATATCAAACAGTGATACACTAAATCAAAAACTAAAAGACATTTTCTCAATCAATCTTGAAATACCTGATTTATACAAAAGAGAAAAAGATACTAAACTTCTTGTTCAAAAGTTTTCAAAAGAGGCTTGCGAAACCTTAGATATGGAACCAGTGCAAAACTCAAAACTAATAGTTAATACCTCAAATAATGCACATAGTTTAAGAAAATCTATTTACTTCTCATACCTATTTGAAACTATAGGAGAAGAAGAGATTTTAATGTTTTTAGAAAAATACTTAAGTGAACATCTAGATGGTGAGAATACTTACAAAGATTTAATCTATTTATTTGAAGTACCTTTAATAAAAGCCTCAACAAAAAAATACAAGTCTCAAGTTCAAGTTGCTAAGAATTTAGGCTTAAATAGGATAACATTAAGAAAGAAAATTGATCAACACAAAGAGTTATTATGATTACTGAATTAAATATACAAGTTGAAGAATTAATCTCAAAAGGTGCAAGTGATTTTGAAATATCAAAAGTTTTTAAATCCTATTTTAAGAACTATATTAACTCTATAGATACTACTTTTGAAACAACAGGTGGTAAAGACTTTTTTATAAAACATACAAAACATACTGATAAATTTCTTATTCAACTTTATAAATATATCCTAAGAAAAAACTTTGGTTCGTACCAGCCAATGAGTAGTTCTATTCCTATTGCACTAATTGCACTTGGTTCTTATGGAAGAGAAGAGCTTTGTATATATTCTGATATTGATATTATGATTCTATATAAAGATATAAAGGGCTACAACTTAAAAGAGTTAATGGAAGAGTTTATTACTCTTGCTTGGGATTGTGGATTAAAGTTAGGTTCTAGAGTGCATGAACTAAATGATGTGGAATCTTGTGTAAATGAAGATATAACTATTAAAAGCTCAATTATAGAATCAAGACTTATCTTTGGTTCTAAACAGTTATGGTTTGGTTATGAAAATATTTTGAAGAATATTAGAAAAACAAACCAAAAAGAGTTTGTACTTGAAAAGTTAGAAGAGCATAAACAAAGACTTTTAAAATACCCTTTAAAAATGGAACCAAATATCAAAGATGGTTTTGGTGGAGTTAGGGAATCAAATATGATGTACTGGATGGCAAAGGTCTTATATGGTATTTCAAATACAAAACAACTAATTGGAGTACAATACTCAGAAGAGGAGTACAAAAAGTATAGACAGGCTTTAGAGTTTGTATTTAGAGTTAGAAATGCTCTGCATAATATTGCGAAGAAAAAACAAGATCAAGTAACTTTTGATATTCTTCCTGATTTAAGTTCAAAACTTGGATTTATAAATAAACCAAGATACACAAAAGAGAGACAATGTATGTCAAAGCTTTTAAATAGCTTACATACTATTCATAGTTTCTCAGCAACAATGGTTAAGAAATTTACAAGACAGGTGATTTTTAAGACTGAAAATATAACTGAATTAAAGAAGTGTAGATATAAAAAGAATCTATATATTGTAGGAAATACATTATATACCTCTTTTAATCAAAAACCAAAAACCCTAACCGCACTATTAAAAGAGTTACTACATTTACCAAATAGTGTAACTAGGTTTGATAGATCTTATATATACCATGCAAGTAAAACAAAGGTACCTAATACTCAAACAAAAGAGATGAAAAAATTAGTTAAATCCATACTCTTTAAACCAACTTTATATCCAGTTATTAAACTTATATACAATGCTGGTTTATTTCAAGACGTTATACCAAGTACAAAAAAGATTATTGATCAACCACAATTTGATGGTTACCATCAACACCCTACTGATGTTCACTCCCTAAAAACATTAAAATTTGCTCAAAATATTGAAGATAGCTATATAAAAGAGATTTTTGATAGCTTAAATTCACACCAAAAAGCAATAGTAAGACTTGCTGCACTATTCCATGATATTGGAAAAGGTAGAACTCAAGATCACCATATAGTTGGAGAAAAGCTATTTAAAAGTATGGCTCATGCTTTAGATTTTGATGAAAAGTACACACAACTTGGTGCTAGAATAATTAGATATCACAATATGATGTCTTATGTTGCCACACATGAGGACATTTATTCTGAAAAAACAATTTTAAACTTTACAGGGCTTGTAAAAACAGAAGCAGCACTTAAGATACTTTATGTAGTTACATACTGTGATATATCAGCTGTAGGTAAAAATATATTTAATAGCTCTATGTCATCATTACTAAAACAGCTCTACACTCAATCACTACCTGCTTTTGAAAATGAAGATTTATTAAAAGAGAGTGCAAGAAGAGTTGCTAAACAAAACACAATAAAAAAACTAAAAAGATATAAAGAGTTACCAAATATCCTAAAGAAGAAAATAAACTACATATCTTCAAACCAAATGTTCTTAAGACTTAAAGCTGAGGATATTTTAGATATCGCTATTAAAGCTAATAGAGTTGATTCTTATATCTATAAAATTGTAAATGAGGGACATTTGACAATTAGAATTATTAGAAAAGCACCTTTGAATCTAGGTTATTTACTTGGAAAGTTAGAGTTTTTAAATATTGCTTCTATGAATATTTTTAAACTTTATGACGATAAAAAAGCATTCTATATCTCATTTTTTGAAAAAGTAGATGATGAAGATATACCTTTTATAAAAAGTATAATTGAAAGCTCTTTTGATATGACAAAAAGCATTAAACCTAAAAAACAACCTATTATAAAAAGAGAAAACATAAATATAAATTGTAACCATACGACATATTTAGCCTCAATGCAAATCAAAGCAAAAGACCAAAAAGGTTTATTTGCCTATATAGCTAAAATTTTTGATGATTTTAATATAGATATTGAGAGTGCAAAACTACATACCCATAAAAATGTAGCTAGAGATTTAATCCTTATAGAAAAAAATGGAAACTTTTGTTCAAAACAAGATGAAATTGTTGACTTAATGTGTGTTAGTGATAAAGTAGAATAATCTACTTTATCCCTCTAAGCTATTTACTAACCTCTGTGCAGCTTTAAAATCTTTCTTTCCTGTACCAAGTTTCGGAATTTCATCAACTATTTTTATACTACTTGGAATCATAAGTTTATTATCAAAAGACTCTTTTATATCTTTTTTTAACTTTTTTACATAATCATCACTAACTGAAGATATTAGTAAAACTATTTTTTCACCTTTTTTACTATCTTTTACACAAGTGGCAATAAAATCTAAATCTTCATTATTCTCATCTTTTATCAGTTTAGCAACCTCCTCTTCAACTGCTCCTAAACTAACCATTTCCCCACCAACTTTTGCAAACCTTGAATATCTATCAACAATAGTTAAAAAGCCATCCTCATCAATTTTACCCTTATCACCTGTGATATAGTAAGTCTTATTGTCTATATTTATTAAAACCTCATTTGTTTTTCTTCTATCTTTTAAATAGCCTTTCATAACTTGTATTCCACAGATAACTATCATCCCCTCTTCACCTATTTTTAGCTCTTTTTGTGTATCTGGTTCTATAATCTTTACACTTGTTCCAGGAAGAGGCATACCAACTGTACCTACTTTATGTCCTATTTGCACTTGCATATCAGGTCCAACTGCATTTGGAAGATTACACGAAGCTACAGGAGTTGTCTCTGTAACTCCATACCCCTCTAAAATCTCTTTTTCAAATTTTGCTTTAAACTCTTTTCTTACATCCTCTCTTAATTTTTCTGCTCCTGCAACAACTAATCTTAGACTTTGAAACATCAAACTATGAACTTTTGGGTTTTTAGTATATAGTCTATAAAATGTTGAAGTACCTGTCATAATAGTTGCATTATACTTTGAGACAATCTTTCCAATTCCCACACCATCTGTTGGATCTGGATGAGCTACACACTTTATTCCCTCAATTAGTGGTAAGAATGTTGTTACTGTTATTCCAAAAGCATGAAAAGTAGGTAAAGAACCAACTATTATATCTTCATGATTTACATTAAGTACTGATGCAATTTGCTTTGAGTTACCTAAGATATTATCACTTGTAAGTTCAATTCCCTTAGGCTCATCCTCACTACCTGAGGAAAATAGAATAACAACGGTATCATCTTTTTTTATTTTCTTAACAAAAAGAAGTTTTAAAATACTACTTGGTAAAGTATTAACTAATAAAAAAGTCAAAACTCCTTTTAGCTTTGATATTTTAGGTTTTAAATCCTCCATATAAACCACATCAACTAAGTTTAAAACCTCATCTATAAAAATACCTTTTTCTTTTAGTTTCTCAACAAATTTTTTAGAGGTTACTACTGTTTGAACTTCTGCTTTATTAACAGCTTTTATTAAAGAGTCAAGTTGAGCTGTATAGTTTAGATTAACAGCAGTTTTACCCATCATCATTACAGAGTTATTTATAAATGCTCCTGCTGCACTTGAGGGTAATAATATCCCAATATTTTTACCCTTTGTGTATTTACATAAAAGAGATTTAAAAAGAATTGAAGCTGTTAAAAATCTATTTCCTGACAACTCTAAACCAGTTGAATCAGCAAAAATAAGGTCATTTCCAACCTCTTTTAATCTACTTACAATTGCTTCATTTAACGTTCCTAAACTTTTAATATGAGAAGTCCAAGATTTTGTGGATAAATCAACAACCCTTTTTTTAACTAATACAGTAGTTGCTTTCTCTTTTTTTATTGCTTTTCCAAAACTGATACTTACTCTTTTAGATTTATAAGACTTTTTATACTTCTTATTTGCTCGACTAAACATCGATTCCCATAAGCCTTTTATAAAAAAAGGAACTACTCTTACATCACTTTTAGTAAGCTTTAAAATCATCTCAAAGCCTCTTTTAAACTCACCTAAATGGCCATTTCTAGTAATAGAGCCTTCTGGAAATAAAACTACAATACTACCATTATCCAACTCTTTTGCAATTGTTTTAATAGTAGTCTTACTGGATTTATCTAAAATAGGTATAGTTTTAAAAAGTTTTAGTATCCAAGTTAAATACCACTTTTCATATATTGGTTTATGCATCACAAATTTTACTTCCCTTGGTACTGCCATTAAAACTATAGCCCAATCAATCCAAGAGATATGATTTCCTAAAAGTAAAGCACCTTTATTTGATGGAATATTTTTTATTCCCTCTACCTCAAGTTTATACCTAAGTCCTACTATGCTTTTTATAAAAAGTAAAATAAGTGATTGAGGTAATTTATAAACTGTATAAAGTGTTCCAACCAAAGTAACTAATAAAATCAAATATATTGTATTTAAAGGGTTTAAATCATACAAAGATACCACTGTAGTTAAACATAGCATTAAAAACATCGCAACTGAATGAAACCAGTTGTTTCCTGCAAGAATTGTTCCTAATACTTTTTTCTTTGCATTAAACTGAATCAATGCATTTAAAGGAACTACAAATAACCCTCCAAATATACCAAATACTAAAAATGAAATACTTAGCATAAATGAAGTATCAACTATAGTTGATATATAAATCATTATCGCCATTCCAAAAGCAGCTAAAGGAATAGTACCTACTTCTATGTAGTGCTTTGAGATTCTTGAGTAAATTACAGAACCAATAGCAATACCAACTCCTGATGCTGCTAATACTCCATTTATAACAAAAACATCTGTTATTTCTAAGTACTCTTTTGCATAAGAGGGAAATACTGCCATTAAAGCTTGAGAAATACCCCAAAATACAGATAGACCTATAACTGATAAAAAGATTATATTATTTGAACTAATAGCTTTTATATTTTTTGCTAGAAGTTTTCCTCTTATAAGTTTTTTTCTATCTAAAGTTAATGTTTCATCTTTTTTATATGAAGTTTTTAATTTTCTTAGAATAAATATAGAGACTAACATCTCAAAAAAAGCTACAGGTAAAATATATAAAGTTAAGTTAACTGTTGAAGTTAGAAGCTCTTCTTTTGTATTTAACAACTCCAAACCATTAGCTATATAGTAAGTCTCAAAAATATATGAGCCACTAGCTATTGCAAATAAAATGGCCACTATAGATACAGCTTGTAGTGCAGAATTACCACTAGCAAGGTTTTTCTTTCCCCATATATCAATAATAATACCAAACTTAGCAGGTGAATAAATAGCACTTTGAACTGCTAATAAAACCAAGTTTGCCATTGCTAAATAGAAGTTACCACTTAAATATGAAAATACCATAAGTAAAGAGAGAGTAAAAGATGATATTGCACCATATATTAAGATATCTTTTTTATTATACTTATCAGATAAAAAACCACTTACTGTAAAAAGTAGCAAAAAAGGAATTAGTATTAAAGCATTTATTACAGAAATCCAAACAACTTGCAAGCTTCCATCAAATATCTTAAAAGCAATATTTTGAAGTAAAACCTTATGGGAAACATCAACAATCACATTTCCAAAAACCACAAATAAAAAAGCAACTTTTATCAAACTATACATCTATCCCTCTTTTCTTTCTTCTTAAAAAGAGTTTACTAAAAATATCTTTTAATGCAGTAAAAATAAAAAAAACTGTAACCAACCTGTTACCACATTTTTTGAACTAATGGTTACAAATTAAACTACTCCTAAGCCCTCTAAAAGTATTTTGAAACCTAATATTATAAGAATAATACCACCTAAGTATTCAGCCTTATCTTCTAAATAACCTCCTAATAACTTACCTATATAAACTGCAACTATACATAATGCAAAAGTTATAATAGTTATTAAACTAACTGCATACAAAATATCTACTTGCGAAAATGAAAAAGTAATACCAACTGCTAAAGCATCAATACTTGTAGCTACTGCTAATATTAAAAGAGTCTTATTTTTTAAATCTTTTACCTCCTCTTCAAACTCATCCTCTCTTGCTTCTTGAATCATTCTATAACCCAAATATACTAAAATAGCAAAGGCTATATAGTGATCAATACTATCAACAAAAGATGCAAAGAGATTACCTGCATAGTATCCTATTAGAGGCATTAAACCTTGAAATATACCAAAAAACAAAGCTATTTTTATTACTTGAAATAGCCTTATATTTTTATACTTACTTCCACTTGCAATACTTACAGCTACACTATCCATTGCTAATGCAATTGCTATTAAAATTAACTCCAATTCTTAACTAACCTCTACTCTTCCATCTCTTCAACTTCTGGTTTCAATGTATATATAAAAGTATCCACTTCTAACTCATCATACCTTTCAACCATTACTGGTGTTCTTTCAAATTCACCACCCTCAAACTCATCTAAATAGTCCCAATTATCAATTAAGTTATCTGAATAAAAAAGGTATCCATGAATTGTATCATTTCCTCTATCTAACCTTATTCCTGGATAACCCATAGAAGCAGACCAACCTGCGTCTATTAGTTTTCCTTTTACCGTTGCGGGAACAAATTTACCAATAATATTCTCTAAAACATGTCCATTTGGACAATTAGGCATTAGTGTTCCATAAACAAAAAGTGTCTCTTTCATTTTACCTCACATGCTTTTTTAAATTCTGGCAGTTCTAACTCTAGTGTTGATATCTCTTTTATTGCAGCTTGTCTAAACTCATCAAGTGGGTATCTAACACTAAAATAAGCCCATCTTCCTTGCCTATCAACCCTTAGAAATCCTGCCTCTTTTAATATTTTTAGATGTCTTGATAACCGTGATTGAATCATTTCAAATGAGTGTTCTAAATCACATACACAACAAGCACCATTTTCATTTATAAATCTAAGTAATTTTACTCTTGTTTCATCATTTAATGCAGAAATTGATTTTAAAAATATATCCATATCTAAATCCTTAGTAAATAGAACTATAACAAAACTTAGGTAATATATCAAAACTTCTTGATATGTCACCTAATAAATTGAATTACTAAAGGTAGAATAACAGCTGTAAATATACCACTTAATCCCATAGCCAAAGCAGAAAATGCAGCAGCTCTTTCACTTATTTCAATTGCTCTTGCTGTACCTATTCCATGGGAAACAACTCCTAGTGCAAAACCTTTTGAAGTATCGTGTTTAATATTAAGAGTTTTAAACACAAAAGTTCCAAGTAAAGCACCTATTATTCCTGTAATTAGGACAAATCCAACTGCTAAAGATGGAATAGCACCAATTTGTTCTGAGGTAATAATAGCAATAGGTGCAGTTATTGATTTTGTTGTCATTGATAATATTGTTGGCATATTTGCATCAAATATCCACAAGATAAATACTGCAATCAAAATAGAAAAAACACCTGCAACAAAAAGAGTTATTGTAATTGGTAAAAATAGCTCCCTTACATACTTTAAATTCTTATATAAAGGTAGTGCTAAAGCAACAGTTGCAGGACCTAAAAAGAAATGAATTATCTGAACACTTTTGAAATACTCTTCAAAAGAGGTATTTGTAATTAATATAGCCGAAATAATAATAATATATGCGATTATTATAGGTTGTAATAAAGTGTGTTTGTTAAATTTTTCATATATTATTATTCCCAATTTAAAAGCACCTAGTGTTAATAAAAGCCAAGGTAAAATAGAGTTATCCACATAGTTTAATAAAGCTTCAATGTTCATTTTTTCTCTCTTTTCTTATAGTTAAATAATCCATTAATTTTGCACAAAAACCAAGTGCTATAATTGTTCCAAAAACCAATGATATACTAATAGCCCAAAACTGTTTTGAAATAATATCAACTTGAGTTATAATACCCATTGCAGCAGGTATAAAAAGCATTGGTAAATATCTTAGATGAATGGCTACTGCGTTATCTAAACTTTCAAAACTATTTTTTCTAATAATAAGAAATATTAGTAGTAAAACCATTCCAATAACAGGTCCAGGTACTAATAAATCAAAAAGTTTTGCTATGCACTCTCCAATAAACTGAAAAGCAAGTAAAGTAATAATACCTTTTAACATAATCTATCCTTTAAAAGTTGAATTATATATTTATATAGACAAAAAGTCAATTATGATAACTATATAGACATTTTGTATTTTAAATAATATTATTGTATTATTAAAGAATGAATAAACAACTAGAAAATTTTATCCCACTTTGTGACTCAATTGGAAAACTTTTTTATCCCAATATAGAGGTAGTTTTACATGATTTAGAGAGTCAAAAACTTGTACATATAGTAAACCCTTTCTCAAAAAGAGAAATTGGTGATAATATGATAAATGATGTAAAAAATTTTGAATCAATTGAAGAGGATGTTGTAGGACCATATAATAAAACAAATATTGATGGTACAAAACTAAAAACAGTATCTACTCTTTTAAGAGATGTAAACAAAAAGCCTATTGGAATTGTATGCATTAACTTTAAAGTTGAAACTTTTGAAAAGATGTATGATACTTTGAAATTACTTCTAAATATTGAAGAGACAAAAGAGCAACCAAAAGCAATATTTTCTCAAGACTGGAAAGAGCATACACATAATACTATAAATAAATTTCTATCAAAACATAACCTAATACTTAAAGATTTAAAAACCAAAGAGAAAAAAGAGTTAATCTTATATCTAAATAGTAAGGGTATTTTCTCTATTAGAAATGTTGTTAATTATCTTTGTGAAGTACTTGATATCTCAAGAGCAACTATTTATAAATGGCTAAAAGAGATAAAACAGTAAAGTTAAACTTTACTGTTTTTATTTATGATTTAAATAGTTGATAAATTGAAGAGAAGTCCTCATCACCTTTACCCATCATTTTCATTTTTGAGAATAACTCTTTAGGAACAGTTGCCGTATAAAGTGGCTTTTCTAAAGAATATGCTAAATCTTGTAAACAATGTAAATCTTTATTTATTGCATCATTTGAGAAGTGAGGAGAGAACTCTTCATCTAAAAGTTTTTGAGTCTTTGCTTTTAATACAAGAGATTGTCCACCTCCAACTCCTAAAATATCCAATGCTTGCTTTTTATCAATTTCACAATCTTGAGCTAATGATGTACACTCTGCAAGTGTAGCCATAAATGAACCAAGACATAAATTATTGATCAGCTTCATTTTTGAAGCACTACTTGGCTTTTCTAAGTAAAAAATCTCTTTTCCAAATTTTTCTAAGATAGGTTTCACTTCATCAAAAACTTCTTTTTTACCTGAAGCAACTAGTGTTAATGCTCCTTGTAAAGCAGGACCTACACTTCCAAATACTGGATTCTCAAGATATTTACCACCTACATTTTGTACTGCTTCGTGAAATTTCAATACATCTTCATAGTGATTTGTAGATAAATCAACAATTGTTTTACCTTTTAACTCTTCACATAAAAGTCCATTTTCCATACTTAATATATTATTTACAGCAGGAGAATCAAAAAGACATAAAAAAACCACATCACACTTTTTTAGTAAATCTTTTGGAGTATCTGCCACTTCATAACCTAAATTCTCAACCTTTGATTTTGTTCTATTATAAACTATAAGTTCTTCACCCATTTGAGTTAATCTTGTAGCAATTGCTTTACCTAAATTTCCTAACCCTATAAATCCAATTGACATAAATTTTCCTTGATTTTTTGTAGTATTATACTTTTTTGTAGACTTTCTGTCAATTAATAGACATTTTGTATTTGTTAATTTTCAATTAATATAACGTTAAAAGATAATTAAAAAAATGCCTATATAATTTTATCTCAATAAAAGGAGCATAAAATGAAAACCCACAAAAAGCGCGAATTAGCAACATCCTTTACAACTTTTTTATTCTTAGTAATAGGAATAACAGGTGTAATGATGTATTTTCATATTTTAGATAACTATACAAAATCAATGCATGAGATTTTAGGACTTGCTTTTGTAGCTATTGTATTTTTTCATGTTTTATTTAATTGGAAATCTATGAAAAAATATTTTTCAAATAGACTATTTTTTATAGCAGGTACAGTTATTTCTATAATTGTATTAAGTTTTATTATTACAACATCAAATGAACCAAATCCCAAAAAAGTAGTGTTTGACTCTGTTTTTAATAAACCAATTGAAAAAACATCTATATTATTTACAAATAGTTTCAAGAGTGCAAAAGAAAAGTTAAAAGATGCAAATATAGAATTTGAAGCCAATACATCTATCAAAGAGTTAGCTTTAAAAAATAAAATATCACCCTTTAAAATAATAAATATCTTATCAAAAGAGCAGTGATGCTCTTTTAAACCAAAGGATCTTCTCCACTTTCCCAAGAAGATAAAAACTTTTCAACTAAATGAAAATCTTCACCCTTATGTTCTGTAAAAGTTAGGTATTGATTTTTGGTATCAACTTGAAAATTCACTTTTACAACCTCCATAAATCTAAGTGCTAACTCTCTTCTTTGCTCTATTGTACGACCTTTTCTTATATCTAAATTCATTAAACATATATCATCATTTGGATTTACACGTCCTATTGTAAGATTATATTTTTCATACTCCCTTAAAGAAATAGCAATATGATCTTGTCCTGTGTCCATTACCTCACTAAAAGCATCTCTTATTTGCTTAGCAAACTCATCTTTTGTCTCTTTAGAAACTTTTTTATTTATTTCAAATTGTAAATGGGGCACGAAGAATCCTTTTGTAAAATTTACTATATTTTACAAATAATATCTAGCAATAAGATAACAATAATAAAAAATAGGAAAAGTAAAGAAAAGAAAGATGGGCTATTTGCCCATCTTATAAAATTAGTTTTTAAAGTCAGCTACAATATTAGCTTTTAATTTATCAAGTGTAAATCCAAACTCGTCAAATAAATCACCAGCAGGTCCTGATGCACCAAATGTATCCATACCAAATACAACATCAGCAAATCTATAGTATTCCAATCCTCTAGCAGCTTCAACTGCATATACTTTAGTATTTTTATCAATTACTTGATCGATATACTCTTTATCTTGCTCTACAAATAGATCATAACAAGGAACAGAAACGATATTTGCGTAAATCCCTTCACTCTCTAACTTACAAGCTGTTTGTAATGCTAACATAACCTCAGAACCTGAAGCCATTATTGTGATATTTGCATTATCTCTTTTCTTAAGTAAATAAGCACCATTTGAAACTTCACCAAATGCTTTCTCATCTTTTAATACTCTTAGCTTCTGTCTAGAACAAACAAATGCAGTTGGAGCAGATAGTTTTAAAGCAGTTTTCCATGACTCTACATTTTCTGTTGCATCTGCAGGTCTAAATACATAAAAGTTTGGTAAAGCTCTAAATTGAGATAAATGCTCAATTGGTTGGTGAGTTGGTCCATCTTCACCTACTCCAATAGAGTCATGCGTCCACACAAAATGATGAGAGATATTTGATAATGCAGCAATTCTTGCTGCTGGTTTTAAGTAATCTGAGAAAACAAAGAATGTAGCAGAAAATACTTTATATAATCCATATAAGTTCATAGCATTTGTAATTGCAGCCATTGCGTGCTCTCTAATACCAAAGTGAATATTTCTACCTTTAGGGAAATCACCCATTCCTTGTAGTTCTGTTTTATTTGATGGAGCTAAGTCAGCACTTCCACCTAAGAAACCAGGAATTGCATCTGCTATTGCATTTAAGATTTTGTGATTTGACTCTCTTGTAGCAACTTCACTATCTGCTTCAAACTCTGGATACTTAATAGCATCAAAATTAGGATTTAGAAGCTCATCAATCTTTGCTTTTGACTCCTCACTTAACGAATCATTCCACTCATTTTCTGCAATTGATCCTTTGATTAATTTATCAAAAGCACCTTTTACATCTGCAGGAACAAAGAACTTTTCATCAGGATCAAACCCTGCTGCTTTTTTAGATTGAGCAATATCATCATCACCTAATGGAGCACCATGAGATTTATGTGAACCTTCTAGTGTAGCACTTCCTTTAGCAATTGCTGTTTTAGCAATAATTAAAACAGGTTTAGTAGCCTCTTTTGCTGTTTCTAAAGCTTTATCAATTTGCTCAAAGTTATGTCCATCTATTTCTAATACTTCAAAGTTAATTGCTTGGAATCTTTTCTTAACATTTTCAGACCATGCAATTGAAGTATCACCCTCAATAGTAATTGAGTTAGAATCATAAATAACTACTAAATTGTCTAACTCTAAATGACCTGCTGTAGAACAAGCCTCATAAGAGATCCCCTCTTGTAAATCTCCATCACCACATAAACAGTAAACTTTATGATTTATTACATCTTTTCCTAAACTGTTTTGTGCATATTTTGAAGCCATAGAGAAACCAACTGCATTTGCAATTCCTTGACCTAAAGGACCAGTTGTAATTTCAATTCCATGTGTGTGACCATACTCTGGGTGACCTGGAGTTTTTGAGTTCTTTTGTCTAAAATTTTTCATATCATTTACAGAAACATCATATCCCCATAAATGTAATAATGAATAAACTAAACCAGTTGCGTGACCACCTGAAAATACTAATCTATCTCTATTTAGCCATTTATCATTTGCTGGGTTTAAGTTTAAATGATTACTTAATACTGTAGCAATATCAGCTAATCCCATTGGTGCACCTGGGTGTCCTGAGTTTGCTTTTTGAACCATATCTGCAGCTAAAAATCTAATTGTATCTGCTTGTTTTTTAAGTAGTTGTTTTGACATGATAATCCTAGTTGTTAATGAAGTTTTCTTAAATTGTAGGTGATTATATCTAAAATTGATTAAATCCAATTTGAAGCAATATATTTATTGTTTTGGTAAATAAATTTTAAAAGATGCACCCTGCTTAGTATTTGAAACTTTTATTTGTCCATTCATATTATTTTCAATAATTAGTTTTGCCATAAAAAGCCCTATTCCAGAGCCATCTTTTTTATCAAAAGTAAAAAAAGGATCAAACACTTTATTCAAAGGTTTTGCTTTTATTCCGCCTGCATTATCACTAATAGTTGTTACTAAAAACTCTTTTTCCTCTTGTATCAAAATATCAATTTTTGGTTCTTTAATTTTTCTTTGGACTAATGCATCTCTTGCATTGTTTATTATATTTATTAAAACTTGAGAAAACTCATTTTTATATCCACATAATACTGGATTTTTTTTAATTACTATATTTAACTTAATATCATAACTTTTTAAACTTCCACTAATAATGTTAATAGTAGATTTTACTTGTTCAAATACTTCAAACTCAACTTTCTGTTTATCTTTTGCAAAAAAGTTTTTAAAGTCATCAATAGTTGATGACATATATTTTGTTATTGCATGTTGTTTTTCTATAACCTCTTTTAACTCTTCTTTATCAATTTCTAAATTCATTTTTAGTTTTGCTTCAATAGGTAAGAATAGTGAAGACAACTCCATTAGTGGTTGTCTCCATTGATGAGAGATATTAGCAAGCATTTCACCCATTGAGGCGAATTTTGCTTGCTGAAAAAGTACTTTATCTTTTTGTCTATTTTTTTTAAGTTCTTCTTGTACTTTTTTTTCTAACTCTTTGTTTTGTTCCTCTAATTCAATAAAATCATCTAACTTTGTTTGACGCATATTTAACCTTTTTATACAGTATACATAATACTATATATCTGGATTTACATCAATATCTTCATCTATTAGAAGTTTTACAGTTGAATTAGCATTTGTTCCTTGATAAACATTGTAGTTAACACCATCAACCTCTTCTTTTCCACTATTTTCCCAGTTTTTAGTGCTATTATCACCATCATCAAGATCAACTTTATCTGCTAAGTCACCTTTTATAAATAGTTCATTGTTTGAATCAGCTAATAAATCATCAATATCAATTTCTAAATTATCAATATTAGAGTTTGTCATATCCACAACGTCTAAATCACTAGAGTTTGCTGCATTAGCTAAGGCTACACTTAAATCAATTGTATCATCATCACCATCTTCACCAACTTTTAAAGTGTTCTCCCAGTTACTACCTGATTTAATCGTTACATTATCAATACCAAATGATTCATTAGTGTAATGTTCACCTAATCTTGTTGCACCAAAACCTAGTTTCACTTGGCCATTACTATCAAGTGTTGCTTCTATACTATAATGATGAGATTCATCTTCCCAACCTGATGTACCATCGATATTATTGTTAAATGTAGTACCCTCTTTTTCATCTTTATTATAATGGCTATCAACACCTAACATATCATCAACAACTCTAGACTCATTAGTATAAACAGTAAATGCTTCTTCGATTCCACCATCACCACTGAAACTATTCGCATCCCAAGAGTCAATCTCATACATATCAAACTCAATTAATACTTTTTGTCCAGCGTGTTCTGCTCCAAAATCAAATGTTTTGTAAACTTGTTCTGAACCATCTGCTTGAATAGTTCCTTTTCCAAATCTACCTAAGAAGTTAGTTGCTTCAGAACCTCCGTTATGAGTATTGTTTATATTCCATCCTGAAGCACCATTTTCAAAGTTTTCTTCAACAAGTATTTGTCCAGCGTTATCATAAGGAGTTACATCCACATTTAATGTTAAATTCATACTTGTAGTATCACCAGTTGTATCTTGAGCTTTTACTACAATATTTTTACTAATATCATTAGAGATATCAGATGATTTAACTGTATAAGTATAATCTCCCGAACTAAAGTCAAATGTAAACTTACCACCCTCACTTGTAGTAACTCCACCTTGAGGGAAACTATCTTGTGTATACTCAACTCCATCCACAATTATTGATGTTATTTCACCTGACTCATCTTTAAAGTCAAAGTTTTCTAAAACATTTCCAGAAATAGATGAAGCAATTGTATCTGCTAAAGTAGCATCTAAATCATTTGCATCATTTACAATAACCACATCTGATGACCCATTTAATGCAATCTCTTCTAAATATGTTTGCGTTGAACTATCACCTATTCCAACTGAATGTGTCTCATCAAAACCTAAATTCTTATATTGTGTTGCAAGATCATCAGTAACGTCTGTTGTTTCATATCCATTTCCATCTCTTTCATCATATGTACCATCACCATTTGAATCATACATACCATAAGTAGGAACTCCATCAGAAACAAAATATGATATTGTCTGTCCCTCTAATGGTGCTGGCTCACTTTGCATTGATTGAATAACATTTTGTAATGCATCATCATAGTTTGTACCACCATTTGCATCAAAGTCATTTATAAATTCAATTGCTTTGCTTGCACTTAACCAAACTGAACCGTTATGAGTTTGAGTATCTCCATATGAACTAAAGTCAGTTAATAATACTTTTACATTACCTTTAGAAGCATACTCATTAATCATATTGATTGTAGCCTCTTTAGCAAGATCCATTTTATCATCCATACTACCTGAAGTATCAAATGTAACTACTAAGTTTGTATTAAACTCTGCAACATTCAGTGTATTTGTTTCATTTATAGAATCAGGAGTACTATTTCTTAATGTGTCTAAATCAAAAGAAACAGTCGCACTATCAGACTCCAATCCTTTAGAATCAATTGATACATAATCAAATGAATCATCAACTTTATAATCTAAATCCATATACTGAATAGAGTAGTTTGAGTTTGAAGCATCTGTATCAGTATTAAACTCAATTTTGTCAAACTCAACATTTATATTAAATGAATTTGTAGTTGGATTACTATCATCTATACTTTGTTTAACATCTCCACTTGCAACCTCTATACCATCTTTATATGCAACCCAGTGTGCATTTGCATCTTGTGATGCACCAGGTGTAAAGTGACCACCCAGTGAAGCAAGTCCTATTTTTGCACTTGAAACTACAGAATCAAACTCTACAACTATTTTTTCATCATTTACTGCATCAATTTGATCATCATCTCCACTAATACTATCAACACCTAATCCTAATCCATCATGGTTGTGATTATTATTTTCACTTGCAAAGCCTATAGTTTGACCATTTGCATATGCTTTTATTGTAGCTTTTCCATCATCAGTTGTTAATATACCGTTTGAATCCACTGTACCCCACTGAGATAGTGTACCTGTATCTTCTTTTGTACCATACGAAGTTTCTGTTATCGTATCATTTGGAGTATATTTAATTTGAGTAGTTTCATCAAAAACATCTCCGATATTTACAGGTGTTCCATCTGCCAATGTTAAAACTCCCTCTGTAGGAAGAGACTCTATTCTAACTTTTACAATTTCAGAGTTTGCATCATCCTCTATATCTGCAACATAATCTACTAGATTAAACTCTACGCTATCTTGTGCTGTACTAGATGTTTCTTCTTTAAATAGGATTGAATTATCTAAGCTTGTATATGTATTTCCTCCATCTGATGAAATCTCTGGCTTAAATACATACTCACCACCTTGATCCCACCAAAACATTTCAATATCATAATAACCATCACTATTTATTGTAAATTCATTATGTTCTTTAGTGCTTGGTGATTGATTATTTTCATAAGAAGCCACACTATTACCATCTATTATGATGTCATAACCATCATCTGCATAAACTTTAAAATTATAAGTTCCAGCTTCTAAATACACTTTTCCATACATATGAACACCTCCATCAGAAGTATCACCTGGATCATTACTTAATGAAGCTGCATCATCTTTTAAAAAGTTTTGTAAATTTGTACCCTTACTAACAGTTCCTGTTCCATATCCATAATCAATATTTGTGGCTGTAAATGTAGCATCAGGGTTATTTGAAGCAACGATAGACTTAAACTCTGTTAAATTATCTATTTGTGTATCCACACCATAATATTCAGACTTTAACCCTGTAGATAAATCTAAAATACTATTTTCAAGTTCAAAATGTCTATCTTCTGCAACTGGTCTTGTATTATCAATTGATACAGTTAAATCTCCACTATTATAATTTATAGCTTCAAAGTTTCCACCTGTAGCATTAGTCACATCTAGTGTACTTGAATCTTGTCCATTTGAACTAACAGTAATAGTACCTGTTGTTTCACCAGCTTTGATTACAACCTCACCATGATTTGTCGTAATAGTTACATCTGTTTGAGGTTCATTAGATAACTCTAATGTATAAGTAACCTCTGCTGATGTTAATACATCACTAGTATCTTCATCAAAGTGACCATAGCTATGTTCATTGTCAGCTTGATTAGGTATATCAGCTACCTGATTACCTTCTGAATCATAGTGATTTTTTGCTGCTTTTATTATATAATCTGTAACCTCTTGATTATACTCTGACTCAATAGAATCTATGAATTTCATTGGATCAGCTGGATTTTTCACATCACCACCATATCCATCAACCTTTACAGTCTCTCCGTTTGCTAAAGTATAAATAACATGTGAAATACCGTGAGGTATAGCGTGAACCTCTGTAACCTCTGCTGTTGTATTTATAGTTGTTGCATCGTTATCATCAGAAATCACCACATCATTATCACTATTATCATAACTTACATTTTGATATCCACCACCATTGTGATCTACAATCTGTGCTACTATAGTATCATCAGCCTGATTATACTCATCATCAGATCTTACATAAACATCAAATGTTGCAGTAGTTTCTCCATCAAAAATTGTTACTACCCTTGGTGTACCATTTACATTCACTGTAACATCCAAGTTTCCATTTACAGGTTCATCAACTCTTATAGTATATGTTACTTCTGTAGCATTTTCATCTGTATTTGCAGGTGCTTCTAGTGAAATAATATTTGATATATCTTTAATTTCAGTATCAGAGTTTACATTTATTTGAACTTTTTCAGATTCACTTTCATTACCATGCTCATCAATAACTTTATACTCAAACTCAGCACCCTCAATCTCTTCATATCTAATCTCACCAATATAATAATCACTTGAATCATTAGTACCATTTTGATTAACATACTGTTGTCCTGAGAACTCTAATTGGTCAAATGCAATATTTGGTAAATTTAATGTACCTGCATTATCACCCGCACTATTACCATTTCCAATTGCATTTGGTACTAAAGTAATATCTGCAACTCCACTGGCATTTGAGAATGTATAAGTACCTACTTCTTTACCATCTAAATAAGCAGTCACAACACCTACTTCTCCACCACTTTCACCTTTAATTAGATGAGTTATATCTATACTTCCATTTGTAACTGGCTCATTAAAGTCTACTATAATAGTCTCAGTCTCTTGTGTATTAGCATCGTAACCTAATTGACTTGAAGGCCCTCCTGTACTTCCTGAAACACCTATTCCATTATCTTGTGAATAAGTGATACTTGACTCTGTATTCTTACCTGTTCTTGCAATAATCTCAACATCACTACTATCCCATGATGACTCTATTGAACTATCATAAACTCCACCAATTGATTTTGTTTCACTTGTAGATTGAACTTCATCATGTGTAGCTACCCAGTAAATATTATCAGAAGTATCTAACCCATCTACTGTTGTTACATCCGTTACCTTTGAAATCTGACCATCTTTTTCAATATAAAGAGCTCCATAAGTTGGTAATGAAGTAATATCAAAAACCAAGTTTGTTTCATCTGTCTCAACATCACTACCACCCAAATCAGCAGGATCAGAAGAATTATTTTCTTCACCATCTCCATCAAGACCATCTCCACCAATATCAAGTTTTTTGAAGAATGCTATATCAGCTTCTGCTGGTGTATTTGAATCTGAAGCAAAATTATTAAGAACTGCTTCATCTGTATCAAGATTTGATGTTGTTATTACTTCGTCAGCTATAGGTTTTTCATCATTATCTTCAATTGTTCCTGTAACAGTATCAGAACCTGCAGTAAGCTTACTTTCAAGAGTAGGATTTGAAGCAGTTACACTCGAAACTGAAACAGTATATGACTCAGTTTCTTCAGATATAGCGTCATTAATTGTGTCATTAAAAATATAACCACCACTAGTTCCACCATAAACTCTTACAGTGTTTTGTGATGTATAATCTGCACCTTCGATAGCTCCATTACTATTTGAAGCTGTATAAGTTAATGTAACTTCAACATATTCACCTTGAGGAACTCTTACCTCATTTCCATTGTCATCAAGTAATTTAATTCTATGAGTTAATGTATCCCCCTCTGTTACTGTATCATTTTCTAATATTTCAACATTTATATTTGAAGGCAACTCTTCATCAACACTATTGTTAACACCAATTTTAATTGAACTATCAATACTATCACCATCACCGTCAGTTATTACAACAGGTATAGAAATCTCATCTTCTGAAACCTCTTTTATTTGTTTTACAAAATATTCACCATTTGCACTATTTAACCAAACTTCTAACGAACCATCATCTTTAGTTAATGTATTTGAATCTGTATCTAAAGTCCATCCATCTTTCGAAGCAAGTTTAAAGTCACCTTTTCCATCAGCTCCAAAGTTTATATCTATACCTTCTTGATCTGCAAGGCTAGCTGTTTTAATCACATATTCTGCACTTGTTATTGAAATATCGTCAAGTGCAATTCCCCAGTTATCACTTCCTTCACCAATTTCTTTAAACTCTAGTCTATTAGAATTATCACCTGAACCACCTGTAATAGTTACTGTTTCACTTTGCCAAGTATTGTTATTGCCATCAATTGTTGCAACAACTTCTCCATTCCATATAACTTGCATCTTACCTGACTCAGACTCATTTGCTTGACTAAGTGCTTTATCCCTGAAAGCAAAACTTAAATTATAATCTTGTCCATCATTTATACCTGCAATGATTTGTCCAATATGAGTATTATCAGTATCACTATCATTTGAGTTAGTTTCTCCTAAATCTAGTGCATTATCCCCATCATTTGAACCTGTTCCTGCATGGTTTTTATGATGAGGCTCCATCCACATAGAAGAATCAGATAGTAATTCCCATCCCTCAAGTGCTTGCATTCCAAACCAATTTGCATTTGATATATTTTTATCTTGAATGAAACCTTCATTCCCTCCTGAACCTGATACTTTATGTCCAGTTACATCCTCAAAGCTTCCATTAATAACAAGATTTTTAAACTGTGTATTATCTATAGTTACTTGTTCTAAATCTGAACCAATTAACTCAGGTATATCATCTGCTATATTAATATTAATTGATTCAACTGTATCGCCAGCTGCAGTTGTTGCATCAATTAAGAACTCTATACTTTCTAAGTCTTCACTTGAAGTATCTGTATGATCAATCACATCTTTTAATGTGAACTTATACTCTTGATTAGCCTCATTTATGCTTAGTTCAAATACCTCTCTTGAACCAGCTTTACCAACTATTGTTTTTTTATCAGAAGATAATTCAAGTGTTATTGCTTCACCTTTTGAAGTTAATGAAGTAGTTTGTCCATCTTTAAATGAAACATTCACATCAAGATCAGTATTAAAACTATATGATTTAGTCACTTCTTTTACAGTAGTATATCCATCATTATCAGCTGTATTTACTAAAGCATCTTCATCTACAGTTGCTGTATCTGTAGAGATATTCAATGAATCATCTTCAACAATTTCACCTGTAACTGTATTTTGTGCATGTGCTTGAACTGTACCTAAACCAGTTACATTAGTAGTAATATCTTTAATTGATAATGTATATCCTTCACTTCCTTCAAAAATAGCATCATCTTTTATGTCATTAATCACTTGTGCAGTATTATTACCATTTACAGTTCCTGTAATTTCAACTAAAATAGTTTTAGGAGCATCAAAATCATTAGCATCTGTACTATCATTTGTATATTCTAACTCTACAGTTACTTTTTGTCCTGCTCTTAAGTTAATTGGCTCGCCATTTTGATTTACTAACTCTAGATTATGAACTAATTGAGAACTATCACTCTCAACCTCACTAGAATTATTAGTTAATTTAACAAAAGCACTAAAGCTTGAATCAATATCAATAGATAAGTTTGCAGTAGCACCATCTCCATCTCCATCTACTACTGTATATGGAATTTGTAAGTTATCTATTCCTGTATTAGGTACAAACTGTGTCACTTCATATGTTGGGTTATCACTATTAATATTATTTGCTTCAAGTTTAACTAATACTTTACCACTATTTTCATCTACACCTAGAATTACTTTTCCATTATTATATGTTGACCATTGTAAGTTTGGACCTGTCCCATCATTATTGTTTACTATAATTCCTAAATCAGTTGATGAACTTGTATCACCCCAAGTAAATGAAATATTACCACCATCAACTTTAGCTCCAGAACCATCAGCAGGTCCATCTGCACCAAATGAGAAATCTAATTCATTTGTTCCATTATTAACTACTAAAACTCCATTTATATTAACTATAGTTGCAAGTAATTCATCTGATAAATCATTTGCATCATTTACAACAAATGTATCATGTCCATTTTCAACATCTGCTATTTCATTTAAACTTCCTCTTTCATTACCATCTAAATCTACATTATTACCAATTCCAATAGAGTATACATCATCAAAGTTGTTTTCTGCAAAATCTTTCCATGAATCTAAAATACCTGAGTTATTATCAGCCCCATTCATATCACCTGATGTTGGGTTACCATCAGATACCATATAGAAAATATCTTGATCAGATGTCGGTTTAGGATCTGATGTAGTATCATAATCACCCATTGTCTCTCTTAACGTATCTTCGTAGTTTGTTGTACCACCAGCTGTAAGGTTTGAAATACTATTTTTAGCAGCATTTGAATCAGTAAACCATGTTGTAGTTGTTGCATTATAATCAAAGTTTACAATCTTAACATTAACATCACCCATTTGCTCATATTTTTCAATTAATTTAATAGCTGCTTCTTTAGCAAGTTCCATCTTACTACCAGAACCATTACCCATACTTCCTGACGTATCAATAGCAATTACTAAATTTGAAGTTGTTTCTTTATATTGCGAGTCTGCATCTATATTTACATCATTTGCAGTTGCAATATCATCTGCAATACTTATTTTAATATCAGTCCTTGCATAATCATTATTTTCCGATTTTGCGATTACAGAGAAATCTAAACTATTTATTAAATCCTCTTGATTAAATGTTGGATGATCAATAGAGTCTTTTAACTCAAATGTATATTTATTTTGAGATTCATCTAAAGATATCTCAAATACTTCTCTACCATCTTGTGAAGTACCAGTTATTGTTTTATTTGAATTAGAATAGATAAGATTAACTCTTTCACCTTCAGATGTAAGATTAAAATCTTGTCCACCTTCAAACTCTAAAGTTGTATCTAACTGTGTATTAATATCTAAATCACCAGTTACAATATGTTCATTATTATAACCGTCAGTATCATCTGTATTTAATAGGGCATCTTCATCTACAGTTGCAGCATCTGCTAAAATTGTTAAATCATCATTATCAATTATTGCACTATTTGCTACACTGTTTGTTGATGATGCTTCTACTGCTTCAAAGTTAGAATCTGTATCTGTTACTCCACTAATTGTTGCTACTAATGGCTCAGATCCTTCATTTAAGTAATCATCTTTTGCGTCTACTTTAAATGTTGCTTCACTTCCACCTGTTACATCAATATTTGATGGTAATGCACTTGTATCTGCTCCACCTGATGCTGCTCCGCTCCAATCTAATTGTACATTTACGCTATCACCTGATGGTACATTTACTGCAGCTCCATTCTCATCTACTAATTTTACTGTATATGTTAACTCTCCACCTTCAGCTACACTTGATTTATCTACACTTATCTCTGCGTATACTGTATCTTCAGAACCTGGAGGGTTTGTTGGTGAGATATCATCTGTTATATATGATGTACCTGTTGCCTGACTATTTGTAGTTGTACCTGTTGTAACTGTTGCTTCTAAATCAAATGATTCTGTATTTTCTTTTAGATAATCATCATTTGTTTTAACTCTAACTTTTACAGATGTTTCTCCTGCTGGAATTGTTGCACTATTAGAATCAACCCAAGAGCCATTAACAAAAACTTCTGTATTATTGATATAATCATTTTGAGTTGCAGAACCATCATTTAATTGTAGAGAAACTGTTATATCCTCACTACTTGGATTACTTAAATCAACTGTGAATACTGCATAATCACCTTCTACGACTTCTACTCCATTTACACCTAACGTAGGAGTATCATCGTCTAAAATTGTTCCTTCTCCTTGTCCATCAGCTATTGTTCCATTTGCTACATCTGTAATATTTAGATTTAAATTTTCTGTTTGCTCATAGATATTATCATCAGTAACTGGAACCGTAAACGTAGCTGAAGTCTCACCAGCATCAATAAATAAAGTACCATTCGTTGCCACATAATCTTGAATAGCTTTTGCAGTTCCATCTGATGTTCCTAGTGTAACAATTACATTATTTGTTGTTGGTTCACTTAATGTAATTGTAAAAGTAAGTACTCCATCAGATTCATTTACTGTAGCATCTGAGATTGAAACCTCAGGTATAATCTCAGTTGTATCATCACCTGTATCTAAAGGAACTGTGCTTACTGACTCACTTAGGTTCACCCATCTATCTGAGTCAGCTATTCCATTTAGAGAAGTTTGGTTTGCACTTAATATAGAATCAAAAGTTGATGTATTACCTGTAGGCCCATCTTCACCACCAGCTGCAGCTGCACCTAGTGATTCAACTAAAGTATTAAAATCAGAAATCAAAGTTAAGTTATCATTAAATCCACTATTAAGTTCAACAGGTGTAGAAGCTAACTCTTCTAGCCTATCTAGAATCTCGCTACCGTTGAATTCATCAAGTGCTACAATCTTGTCAATTGATTCATTGTCAATATTTTTATTAATAATTATTGCTGTTGGATTTTCACTATTTGGTAAATTTTCTTGTAATAAAGGAACTATTCCATTTAAATCTACTTGGATTGTTTTTCCATCAGCATTAAAAATTAATTCAATTGATTCTTGATTGTCTTTAAAGTTTAAAACATAATTGTCGAAGTCATTTGAAAATACGAACTGTTGCCCTTTTATGGCATCAAACTCAATATTTTCACTTAATTCAACAACTTTAGTTTCATTTGCAGTTTTGATTGTAACTTTCATAGGTAATCCTTTGATTCTATATTTAGTATTCTTTACTACTATAATATAGAAAAAAAGTCTCTAAAAAGTCTCTAAATTGATACTTTTTTTAAAAAAGTAATTTTTATATAGATTTTTTTAATTTATCTTTCATGAAGCGAGTCTTGCTTCACCTTTAAAATTGGTTTTAAAATAAAATCTAAAATAGTCTTCTTCCCTGTGATAACGTCAACGCTAGCTATCATACCAGGTATAATTGGTAATTTTCTTCCATCTTTTTCTAGATAATTCTTATCTGTTTCAACTAAAACCCTGTAGTAACTCTTTTTATCCTTTGAGTCCTTATCTACAATTGTATCAGCTGAGATCTCTTTAATCTTTCCTTCTAATCCACCATATATAGAAAAATCATATGCTGTTATCTTAATAATTACTTTTTGACTTGGGTTAATAAAAGCAATATCCTTAGGCTTTATTTTTGCTTCAACAACCAAAGAATCACTAACTGGAACAATTTCTACAAGATCAACTCCTGATTTAACTACTCCGCCTATTGTATTAATATTTAGTTGTTTAATTACACCATTAACAGGAGATACAATAACTGTTTTCTCTACTTTATCTTTTTCTCCTACAAGTTTTGCCTCAAATTTATTTATTTTTCCTATTGTGTCTTGAAGCTTTACTGATGCTTCAGCTCTAAAATTACTTATTTTTTCATCAATTTTATTTCTTGCTTCTTTAATTGCAAATTCTGACCTTGAAATAGAGAGTTTTGCAGTTTCAAGTTCACCTTTTGTTTGTGTAAACTCTTTTTCAATATCTAGTAAATCATAACTAGATCTAACTCCTTTATTTACTAATCTTCTTATTGTTTTTCTTTGTTCAACTATATAATCTAAGCTTTGTTCTAATTTCTTGATATTACTTTTTATCTCTAGTTGTTCTTGCTTTTTTTGTTCAAACTGATTTTCTAAAACTTCAATGGAAGATTTTAATTCTTCATATCTATTTCTTAATAAAAGCTTCTGAGTTATATCATATCTTGAAGGATCTTTTAGAACTCTTTTATCAAATTTTATCTTTGGCAATGGCTTATTTATGTTTATTCTTGACTCAACTATTAATCTTGATTTTAAAGCTAACAAAGATAAGTACTCTTGCTTATTTTCTTCAAAGGTTGCTTGAAATCTTGTAGTATCAATTCGCATCAAAGCATCACCTTTTTCAACTGTTTCACCCTCTTTTACTAAGATTTCTGAAATAATTCCTCCATCTAGTGACTGAACAGTTTGAATTTTATCAGTTGGTATTACTTTTCCCTCACCTCTTGCTAGTTCATCAATTTTAGCTAAAGATGCCCACAACAAAAATACTGCAAATATTCCAATAATAGAGAAAGTAATAACTTTTGATCTTAATGATGGTTTTTCATTTGCCATTGAATAAGTTGAGTATACAAACTCTAAATCTTCATCTTTTGCATCTTCTAATCCATAAAGATTTCTTATCCAAAAGATCACTCCCTTTTTTTCTCTTTTTGGTTTCTCTTCAAAATCCCTTGAGGCTATCTCTTCCTCAAAGCTTTTTTCTTCAAAAGTTTCAGGCTGATCTTTTCCAACAAGTATTAAATGTTCAAGTTCTTCTTTTGTTTTTAATTTATTATCTCTATTCTCTTCCATTTTACCCTGCTTTATTAGAAAAAACCTCGTTTTTAGGGCCATCTACAACAATTTGACCATTCTCAACAATAATTACTCTATCTACTAACTCTAACAATGAAGTTTTATGAGTTACTACAATTAGTGTTTTATCCTCAATTATATCATTTAATCTTTTTATAAATGCCTTTTCAGACTGTCTATCCATTGAGTTTGTTGGTTCATCAAGCATTATGATTCCAGGATCAGAAATAAGTGCTCTTGCTAAGGTTACAGATTGTCTCTCTCCTCCACTTAGTCCTTCACCTCTCTCACCAACTAATAAGTCATACCCTGCTTCATGTTTACCTAAAAAATCATCAAGTCCTGCTACTTTTGAAACTCTTAATAACTCTTCATCAGATACATATTGTTCACCAATAGTAAGGTTATCCTTAATTGTTCCCATAAATAAAAATGGCTCTTGAGGAACGCACCCCATAGCATGTCTTAAATCAGTTGGATCTATTTGCCTTGTATCTAATCCATCAATTAATACTGAACCTTTCTTTGGTTCATAAAGATTCATTATAAGTTTTAAAAGAGTTGATTTACCAGAACCAATTTTACCTAAAATAGCAACTCTCTCTCCTTGCTTGATTTTTAAATTTATATCTTTTAGGGTTTGATGATTTTGATCTTTATATGCGAATTGAACATCTTTTAACTCAATATCACCTCTTAAATTAGGTCTACTAATATAATTTTTATTCTCTTTCTCAACTGGCATTTTCATAACTTCATCAAGGTTTTCAAGTGATAACATTGTTTTATCAAATTTTATAATCATAGAAACAATCTGAGAAACAGGTGCTATTACTCTTCCATTTAGAATCATAGCTGCAATAATTGCACCCATAGTTATATCACCCTCTTGAGCTAAGTAAACTCCTCCTGCTACTATTGCAATATTTGAAAACTGTGAAATAAAAGCTGTTAAAAAGCTAATAGTTTGTGATAGAAAATGTCCCTTATCTGCATAATGTACTGTTTTATTTATTGATTGATCCCAGTGTGTTCTCATTCTATTTTGGGCTTTTACACTTTTTATTATCTCTAAACCTGCAACTGCTTCTATAAGTGTTGTTTGTTTTATCTGCTCTTCTTTTACAGATTTTTCAAGAACATTTTTTAAAGGCCTTTGCAAATACCAAGATAGTGTGATAGAGATAATAACTGTACCAATTGTGATATATGCCAATGGTCCTGCTATATACATAATAACTAAAATAAATATAATAATAAAAGGTAAATCAACAAGTGCGGCTATTGTTGCACCTGTGAAAAATTCTCTCACACTTTCAAAGGATTGTAATCTACTTACAAATTGCCCTGTTGATGACGGTTTTGCATCCATTTTTATATTTAGTAGATGATTAAATATTTTATTTGACATTATTGTATCAGCTCTTTTACTAGCAATTCCTAAAAAGTGCGAACGTGAAATTTTTAAGAGTAGATCAAATACCATAACTAAAGATATCCCAATAAATAAGGCCCAAAGTGTCTCTATTGCATTATTTGGTAAAACTCTATCATAAACATTCATTGTAAAAAGTGGTGTTGCTAAGATAAAAAGATTTATAAAAAGAGAGATTAAAATAACTTGTTTATATATTCCTTTGTTTCTTAAAAGTGTTCCCCAAAACCACTCTTTTGGACTTTCTATTACAACCTCTTTTTCTATTCTGTTATTAAAATTATATTCAGGTTTTATTATTAAAACATCACCTGTAAACTCTGACTCTAACTTTTCAATAGTCATTTGAGTTTCACCAGAACTTAATCCAGGTAAAATAACAGTTGCTTCTTGTTTTTCTAAATGATAATCTAATAATACACAAGCCCTATTTTTCTTAAGAATTAAAACTGAGGGTAAAGCAAGTTTTGTAAGATCTTTTATTTTTTCTCTTTTTACTGTTTTTGGAACTAAACCTATTCTTTTTGCAGCAAGGTGAAACATAGATATGTTCATAGACCTTTTATGAATAGGTAATCCATAAGTTAGGGATTCAGCAGAGGTTTCTCTTTTGTGATATTTTGCTAAAAAAATTAGACAACCTAATAGGTCATCTACTTTTCTTCTATCTTTTAAGTTAGTTAAATTCTCTTGACTTATTGAGTTTGAAGAGTTATTTTCCAACACATTCCTTCTTTTAAACCTTATTCATGATACTTTCTATATAAGTTTTGATGTTTACTTATATTATCAACATATGGTTGATTTTTCAATACATCAGTAGGTAAGTTTTTTATTGCGTTTTTTGCATCTTTTATAGAGTCAAATATACCATAAATTACCTTTGCATTCTCCTTATTAGAACCAAATGAATAAGCAAAAGAGTTTTGATTATCTAAACTATTTAAAGAAATAAATTCATTAGCTTTCTCAATTCCTTTAGTTGTTCCTAAGTTTAAAGTATATTTATCTTTTGAAGCATTAAGCATTTTAGAAATATTTGAATCAGTATTTAATACTTCATTATTTAATACTTCATTTGTCGTCTCTTCTTGTGTTAAACTATCATCTAAAAGACTCTCTACACCTTCATCAACATTTTTAGTATCTGTTTTTATATCATCTTCTAGAAGTTCATTTAACTCTTCTGATACATTGATTTCTTCATTTTCTTTATTCTCTTCATTTAAAAGTTTTACTTTTTTAACAACACATTGTGAGTCATCTGATTTTTGAATAGTATCACTTAAAATTGATAAGGCATTTAATAACTCATAATAGTTTGAGTACAAATCATACTCTCTATTAATAAGACTTTGTCTAGCTTCATAAAGATCTGTTTGAGCATTAAGAATATCTACAAAGGTTCTTGTTCCTGCTTCAAACTCACTTTTATATACATCTACAATATTTTCATTTGCAACAACATACTCTTTTAATACCTCTATTCTCTCTTTATTTTTCTGGAATCTTTGATATGTAACTTTTACATTTTCAACAATTTTGTTTGTTATCGCATCTAATCTTTTCTTTTGCTCTGATAAAAAAAGCTCTTCTTGCTTTGATACAGCTGTATCTGCTCCACCATTATATAAGTTCCAGCTAAGATTAAGCCTTGCAACTGCTTGATTTTCTATCCCCTCTTCATCCAAAGATAAATCCTTGTCAGTTGAAGCTCTTAACTCTAAATTTAAAGTAGGAAGAAATGATGCATCAGATTGTGCTATTTTTTCTCTTTGAGCTTTTACTCTCTCAATTTGTTCTAATATCTCATAGTTTGATAAAACTGCTTTTTTTACCATAGTCTCTAAATCTTTTGGCAAAACACTCTCATCAATTTGAGGTCTACACTCATCACCTTGTGGCTTTACACCTAAATATCTTTTAAATGTACTCTCTCTTGTTGCTTGAAAATCTTTCTCTTCAATATACTTCTCTTTTGCAAAGTTAAGTTTTGATGCAACTTGATATGTCTCTAATACCTCACCACTAATTACTTCTTTCTCTTTTGCTATTTCAAGGTTATTTTCATTTACTTTTATCATATCCTCTGATAAGTAAAGTAACTCTTTATACTGTACAAGCCCCATATATGCATCAATAGTTTCTAGTACAACATTTTCAATATTTAAATTTGTTCTATATTTATTAGCTAGGTCATTATGCTTTGCTTCTCTAACTCTACTTGGTGTTAGCTCTCCATCATAAAGCATTTGATTTAAAGCTATTCCAAGATTATAACCATCTTCTTGCTCAGAATTATCATCTGGCAAAGATGGATCATCTTCATAATAGTCTTTATCACTATTACTTTTTTCTAGTCTACCATCTATATCAATTCTAGGAAGATAGTTTCCTTTTCTTTCATCAACATATTTTTTAAAGGCTTCTTGATTTTTCTTCTCTGCAATAACCTCTGGGTTCTCTTCTAATACTTTATTTATACTTTCTTTTAGTGTATATGCATTTAATGTAGTTCCAATTAATAACAAAAATGATGCGATTTTTGAAATTTTCATAGGTTTTCCTTTGAAATAGCTTAAAAAATTATAATTTTTAAAATTATCCTGCTATAATACTCTATATGTCATTAAAGTAACATTACATTTGTTACATCACTTTAAACAAACTTTAAAGTTGAAAAATTATTTTTCTATAAAGGCTCTGAAATATGCACTATAATTTTAATTATAATGAAATCTTAAAGAATTTAAACATTTTATATATAGAAGACCAAGAAAATATAAGAGAAAATATAAAAAAAGTGTTAGAGCTTATTTGTGGTAGAGTCTTTGACGTGGAGTGTATAAGTGATGCTAAAAGTATATTTAATAATGAAAAAATAGATATTATAATATCAGATATAAATCTACCAGATTTTGATGGAATAAGTTTTGTTGAGGAAATCAGACAAAATGATAAAAAGATACCTGTGATACTTTTAACAGCATATACAGATACAAAATACCTACTAAAAGCAACAAAACTAAAACTTGTAGATTATCTTACGAAGCCTATTGATTTTCAAGACTTAAATAATGCATTAAATAGATGTGTTGATGAACTACTTGAGAACTCAAAATATACTATTGAGTTTGAAAACAGTGTGTTATTTAATGTAGTAGAGAAAAAACTACAGAAAGATAATGATGAGATAAACCTAACCTCTAAAGAGTTAACTCTTCTAGAGTACTTAATTAATAATTCAAATAGAGTAGTATCACATGACGAACTAAAAACAAATATTTGGGATGACTACCTTGAGACTACTGATTCGGCTTTAAAAAACTTATTAAATAAATTAAGAAAAAAAATTGGTAAAAACACCATTTCAAACATATCAGGGGTTGGATACAAAATAAACTTATAACTTTGATGTCTATTAAGTAAGTATTTAAAATAAAATGATTAAAATGAGTATACTATGAACGATATTAATAACACTTATGATAACAAACTAAAAATACTATATGAACTGTCAATGGCTACAGGTACATCGCTTAGCTTAAAAGCTATGCTAAAGTCCTTTGGAACAACCCTGCTAAGTAAACTTAGTGCAAGTGCAGTAATAATCTTAGAGAAACAAAGAACAGAGTTTGAAAATATCTATTGTAATCCAAAAAATATAATTAAAAATGACATTTATCCAAAGATAATAGAGAAATGCTATACATATAAAGATGTTTTAGTTGAGAAAATTGATCAAGATAGAACCTGTCATATTTTAGATATGGATAGTTTTGGAAAGCTTATTATCATAAGAAAAGATGAGATTAATATCGATATTTTGAATGCTTTTAATCCTATTTTAAAAAAACTAGTGACCTCTATAAAAGCTTGTTATAACCATAATATTTTAAATGATCAAAAAGAACAATTATCAAATAGTTTAGAAAAAGAACAAGAGCTTCAAAAAGAAAAAGATCAATTTTTAGCAAATATGAGTCATGAGATAAGAACACCTTTAAATGGTATTATAGGTTTTGTAAACGTGCTAAAAGATACTAAACTTACAAATGAACAAAATAAATATCTGGATATTATTAACAGTAGTTCAGAACTGCTTTTAGGAATTATAAACGATATTTTAGACTTTTCAAAAATATCAGCAGGAAGACTTGAACTACATGAGGAAGTTCATAATCTAAGAAATGAGCTTGAAAATACACTTGAAAACTTTAAACTACAAGCAAATAAAAAATCTCTTGATTTTGAAATAAACCTTGATGATGATATTCCTGAAAGCTTGTACTTTGATTCAACTAAGTTAAAACAAGTAATCTTTAATCTAGTTGGTAATGCTATAAAGTTTACTAATAATGGTAAAGTAGTATTTAGCTGTAAAGTTCTAAAACAAAACTTTGAAAATGTAAACCTAAAATTTAGTATAGAAGATACAGGTATAGGTATACCAAAAGATAAACTAGATGCTATTTTTAACCCTTTTACACAAAGTGATACATCTACAACAAAAAAGTTTGGAGGAACTGGTCTTGGTCTTTCTATTAGTAAAAGTATTATAGAGACTCAAGGTGGAATCTTAGAAGTAACTAGTAACTTAAATAAAGGTAGCTGTTTTAGTTTTGAAGTGAAATTGAAAAAAGGAGAGTTTAACTTAGAAGAAAAAGAACCTGAGTTACCAATACAAACTAAACCTTTAGATAAAAAAAGTCACTTTTTAGTAGCAGAGGATAATCAAGTTAATCAAATGCTTATAGAACACATTTTAAAAGATTTAGGATGTGATATTACTATAGCAAAAAATGGACTTGAAGCTGTGGATTTTTATGTAAAAAACTATAATTTATATGATATGATATTGATGGATATAAGTATGCCAATTTTAAGTGGAGAGGATGCTACTAAAGAGATAATTAGTTTTGAAAAAGCAAATAATATACCTCATACAAAAATAGTAGCTTTAACAGCAAAAGCCTTTGAAGATGATAAAAAAGAGTATATAAATATAGGAATGGATTACTATCTTTCAAAGCCTATTTCACTAGATAAACTAAAAGAGATCATAAAAAAAGAGGGACTATGAAAGCACTATTAGACAAACAAGGAACAGTAGAGAGTTTAAAGTCTTCAGTAGAAGAGATTTGTAAAGATACAGAGATATCTTCTATAATGATTTTAAGTTGTGATGAGAACTATTATACTTCAGCTATGTTAGATTCATTTCTGATAAATCTTGATGTATCAGTCTTTGGTGGAATCTTTCCTCAAATCATCTATGGGAAAGAGAACCTACAAAAAGGAAATATTGTAGTTGGATTTAAAAATAAATTAACCCCTGTAGTTATTGAAAATCTAAGTGATAAAACAGAACAAATTGAAGATGAAATAGAAGAGAGTTTTGATCTTGAAGAAGATATCAGTACTATGTTTGTATATGTTGATGGCTTTAGTACTACTATAGCCACTTTAATTGATGAATTATTTAACTACTTTGGTTTAGAACATAATTATATAGGTGGAGGAGCTGGAAGTCTTACTTTTGTTCAAAAGCCTTGTATTTATACAAATAAAGGTCTTATAAAAGATGCTGCTATTATTGTTCCAACAAATTTAAATAGTGGTATAGGTGTAAAACATGGATGGCAAGAAATTGCAGGGCCATTTCAGATCACAAAATCAAACAAAAATGTTTTAAAAGAGTTAGACTATAAACCTGCATTTGAACTTTATAAACAAGAAGTGGAGAAAAATTCAAACAAAAAGTTTGAAGATGGAAACTTTTTTGATATTGCAAAAGGATACCCTTTTGGAATTAGTAAAATGGGAAATGAAAAAATTGTAAGAGATCCAATAGCAACACAAGATGATTCTATTATTTGTGTAGGAGAGTTACATGAAGGTGATTATGTAGATATACTAATGGGTGAAAAAAATTCACTTATTGGTGCAGCAAAAGATGCTTACAAACTAGCAAAACAGAATCACACAGAAGATAGTCAAAATATAACATTGTTTATAGATTGTATCTCAAGAGTTCTATTTTTAGGGGAAGACTTTAAAGAGGAGTTAGATGTTATTCCTGATGATTCTTTGACAATCGGGGCATTAACATTGGGTGAAATTGCCAATAGTGGTCAAGATTATTTAGAGTTTTACAACAAAACATCAGTAGTGTGTGTTTTCTAAAAATTTGACATAGGCTTCCTTTTTTTATATCATTTTTATAGATTTAATATATAATATTATTAATTCAAATGTATTTTATAAGAGAACACTATGTATATTAGACTGTTATTTGTTTTATTATTTTTTATTACGCCTTCGCTTCTTGCAAAAGATATTGATATACAAAAATTTATATCTAATAAAAAAGATATTATGTTTTTAATAAATCCAATTAATGGTGAAATAGTCAAAGCAAATAAAAAAGCTGCTTTATTCTATGGTTACTCTTTAAAGAACCTTGAGAATATGAATATAAAAGATATTAATGCTTTTACAAAAAAACAGGTTCAAGATGAGATGCGTAAAGCTAAAGCAGAAAAGAGAAATCACTTCATTTTTAATCATAAGTTAAAAAATGGAGATATAAAAAAAGTAGTTGTACACTCTTACCCAATAATATTTGATAAAAAAAGAGTTCTTTTCTCTATAATTCACGAAATCTCAAATATTCAAATAATAGAGGAGTTTAACAAAAACCTAGATAAGCAAGTAAAAATTCAAACTAAGAAACTAAGAGAAAGCCAAGATAAGATTATCACTATATTTTCAGTAAGTACAATCCTTATGCTAATAGGTATTATATTTTTAAGTTACTTATACTTTCAAAGAAAAAAACTTTCTTTAGAGTTAACTGATTCAAATGAAAAACTAAAAGAGCAGATGGATGAGTTTCAAACTATCTTTGACATATCAAATGATGGTATAGCTATAATGGATTTAGAATCAAATTTTCTAAACTTCAATGAAGCATACCTTAGAATGACTGGCTATACAAGAGAAGAACTACTTCAAAAATCATGCTTAGAACTTACCGTAGAAAAAGAGCAACCAAAAGCAAAAGAGGCTTTAAAAGAGGTGTTTGAAACTGGTAGTTTAAGAAACTTTGAGAAATCTTGTATAACAAAAAATGGTAAGATAATCACTGCAAATATGAGTATATCTTTAATGCCTGATAAAAAAAGACTACTTGCAACCTCAAAAGATGTTACTCAACTAAAACTACTTGAATCAAAAGAGAGACTAGCTTCAATGGGTGAGATGATAGGAAATATCGCCCATCAATGGCGACAACCACTTAGCGTAATTTCAGTAAATGCAAGTGCAGTGAAATTTAAAAAAGAACTTGATCTCTTAGAAGATGAGGACTTAAACAATACAATGGATTCTATAGTAGAACAATCAAAATATCTATCTGAAACTATTGATGATTTTAGAGCATATATTAAAAATAATCAAAAACGAGATAATATAAAAATATCAAAAGTTCTAAGAAAAACACTATCTTTAGCAAATGCAAGTTTAAAAAACAACCAAGTTGAAGTAATAAAAGAGATAAACAGTGATATTGAAATATTAGGATATGAAAACCAACTAATTCAAGCTATTTTAAATATACTTAATAATGCAAAAGATGCTATAAAAGAGAATAATACTGATAAAGAAAAACTTGTACTCATAAAAACAATAAGTGATGAAGATGGACTTATGCTCATAATCCATGATAATGCAGGTGGAATTCCTGAGAATATCCTTCCAAGAATATTTGAACCATATTTTACGACAAAACATCAAAACTTAGGTACAGGAATAGGACTATCCCTAGCAAACGATATTTTTGTAAAACATCATCATGCATATATAAAAGTAATAAATGATGAGTTTATATATGATGGTAAGAAACATTATGGAGCAAAGTTTACTATTACTTTTTATCAAGATTGATTTAAGATGATTTTATAAACAAGGCTATTACCTCTTTTAGTTTTTTTGTATCTATTGGTTTAGTTAAATAATCATCTAATCCCGCTGCTAAAAATTTCTCTCTGTCACCTTTTAAAGCATTTGCAGTCAAAGCAACAATAGGAATGTGTTTTAAATCATTCTCTTTTTCATATTTTAAGATATGTTTTGTTGCCTCCATACCATTCATATTTGGCATATTTTCATCCATTAAAACTAAACTATAACTATTCTTCTTAAACATTTCAATGGCTTCAAGTCCATCATTTGCTATTTCAAATGAAACGTTAAGTTGTTTTAAAACTTCACTCATTAACATTTGATTCATAGGATTATCTTCAACTACAAGTATAAAAATATCTGCATTAAAGTTTTCAAGCCCATCTTGGGTCTTTTTTTGCGTATATTTAATCTCTTTGCCAACATTTACGGGAATAGTAAAATAGAACTCACTACCCTGTCCTAGTTCACTCATTACTTTTAACTCTCCACCTAATAACTTAACAAGTTGACTACTTATACTTAAGCCCAAGCCTGTACCACCATAGTTTCTTGTGGTTGAATTATCTTCTTGATTAAAAGCTTCAAAGATATGATTTAATTTATCCTTTGATATACCAATACCTTCATCCTTAACAGATACACTTAAAAATAAGTTTTCATATGAAATCTTTACTATAATTTTTTTCCCAGAAGGAGTAAATTTAATAGCATTACTCAACAAATTTGAGATTACTTGTTTGATTCTTAAAGGATCACTATTTAACACTTGAGGTAGATTTGTATCAATATCTAAAATCAATTTTATATCTTTTTCTGAACATTTTGCATCAAAAAGATATGTTATCATCTCAAACTCAGTCTTTGAACTAAAATCAATCTTATCTATTTCTAACTTTCCACTCTCAATTTTTGAAAAGTCTAGAATATCTTCAATAATTTGAAGTAAAGATTTACTAGATTCGTCAACAATATTCAAATATTTTAATGACTTTCTACCTTCATTTTCTTTTTTCAAAATATCAATAAATCCTAAAATAGCATTTAAAGGGGTTCTTATCTCATGGGACATATTTGCTAAAAACTCTGATTTAGATTTTGTAGCATTTTGAGCTATTTGAGTCTGTTTTTCTAGCTCTTTTGTTCTTTCATGAACCTTTGTTTCTAAGGATTCATTTATAGTCTTTAACTCTTGGGTTTTTTTATTTACATCAAGCTGTAACTCTTTTTTATGTAAAAGATTTTTGTATATTAAAATAGCTAAAACTAATAAAAGAACAAATGAAACAACATTTATATACAACCAATTATTTTTAATATTGTTTATCTGAGAGTTAGAAGTATAAGAGACTAAATATGCTGCTGGGTTTCCCATTTTTTTATGACTAAAAATGGGAACAAATGATATTATAACTGACTCTTTTTCTTTTGAACCATATATAGAAAACTCTTTAAAACCACTAATTTTCTTATTAATATCTTCTTTGTGTTTCTTAACAGTAGCTTGTGATATCTCCTTTAAATCATGGGTAGTATCTTTTCGAATAGAGATTAAATAGTTTTTGTTTTCCATACTTTGTCTATATTGAGATAAGAAAAGATTCTTATTCCATGTGCTAGGTTCTAGGATCGTTTTATTTATTAAGAAATGACTATGAATTTTATGGATTTTATCTAAAGTTCTTTGTAAATGCTTAGAATCAAAACCAATATCAATACATCCTAAATAGTCTTCCCCATCAAATATTGGATAAATATTTCTAAAGGAGTGCGTTAGTTTTCCAGATTCAAATACACTAATTCTCTTTTTATTTTTATTAACATCAACAATTGCTGACCTTATGCTACTTAAATCATCTCCATATTTCTCAGGCTTATGAAGTCTTAAAAAAGCTTTATTGTCAGGAAAGGATATTAGCATAATATTAACACCTAAGTTTTTAACTTCATTAAAATCCCTAGATAATAGTTTTAATAGTTGCTTTCTAATTTTATCTTTCTCTTCTTTTATTTTTGAATCTTTTGCTTGTGCAAGTAGCTCTTTTATCTCCTGATTATTGTTTATTCTACTAAAAATAGTATTTGCATTTTGTTTATAATGATAAGTTACAATATTGTAATTTGTTTTTAACTCTTTAAGAGAAGCTTGTAGCTCAATTGATATAAGTTTATTTTTATACAAGTTATTCATATAAACGATACATGCAAATATGATTATTGAAAAGAAGGCTATTATAAGTTTTAATTTATTCATAACCTTATGATACACATTTTAATCTTAAAGACTTAATAAAAGAGTCTGTTATTTTTTATCAAGGATTAATTATAAGACTTTATAATAATCACCTATTTTGAATAAATTTTTCCTCCAATGCTTTTAATTCATCTGCATTTTGCTGAGCTTTTTTCACAATTTCTTCAAATGCAAAACCTTTTTCAATGATTTCAAATAAGTATGGTTTTTCTTTTCGCCATTTTCTTAATGTTCTTGGATCTATGCCTAAAAGTCTTGCTTTATCTTGTTGAGTTAATTTCATAAAACAACTTTACAAAAAAATATATATTAAAAAAATTCGGAATATTAAGCCTTTTTTATATGTTTTTAGGAATTATATGTATATAATAAATAGTCATTTAGGAATTATTTTCCTAAATGACTAGATATAGAATATTACTGTAATCAAATATAAATACTTAAACAATGGACTTTAATATGAATATTTTAAATAATGAAGAAAAACTTTTGTTAATAATAAAACTAGGACCACTATTTTTTGTTTTTATCATATCATCTATTATTACACAAATCTCTTTAAGTGAGCAAAAAAAAAGTTATCAGAATAACTTAGAAATTATTGAGAAAAACTACTCAAAAAAGGATGCATATTCAAATTATGAAAAAGAAAAAAAAACCGAACTACTAAAGTTAAAAACTGAAATCACTAATAAAACAATTTATACTAGTTTATTATTAATGTTAATATTTAGCATATTTTCTTATTTTATTTCTAAATATATAGAAAAAATTTTAACAAAATATAAAGAAAGTCTAAAGAAAGAGATGGAAATAAAGGTTGAAAAAGAAAAAATTCTAATTCAACAATCAAAAATGGCAGCAATGGGTGAAATGATTGGGAATATTGTTCATCAATGGAAACAACCATTAAACTTAATAGCTGTATCAAATGGACTATTAAAGATAAGTCAAGAAAAAGAAAATTTTACTTGTAAAAAAGATATTAATAAGGCGATAGATAATATAGGAACATCAGTACAATATTTGTCTACAACAATCGATGATTTTAGAAACTTTTTTAAACCAGAAAAAGAAAAGAGAAATTATGACTTAGAAACTATATTTGAAAAGACACTAAAATTGATTATTTCAGAATTAAAAAACAATAATATTAAAATAATAAAAAATATAAAAAGCTTTAACCTTTATGGTTATCCAAATGAACTTTTACAAGTCTTAATAAATATAATAAAAAATGCAAAAGATGAATTAATTAAATTAGAAAAAAATAAGACTAGATTACTTTTTATTTACACATTCAAAGAAAATGATAATGTTATTATCAAAATAAAAGATAATGCAGGTGGAATTCCTGAAAATATTATAGATAGAATATTTGAAGCATATTTCACAACAAAAAGTCAAGATGAAGGTACAGGGATAGGTCTTTATATGAGTAAACGGATAATAGAAGGAATGAATGGTAAATTATCTGTAGTTAATTGTGAATATGATTTTAAAGGCATTAAGTATAAAGGTGCAGAGTTTACTTTAGAATTAAGATTAAAAAATAAGGATAACATAAGTAAATTAAGCAATCATTAATACTTGGTTTAATACAATAATTACATGAAAATCATTTGTTTAGCTTGCAGGGTTGACTTCCTGCTAGTTTAGCATAGAAGGGTAGGGAATTAATTCCTTACCCTTTTTTTTTGCGGGTAGTGTTGCATTTAAGGGTGGGAGTGCTAAATAAAAGGCTAAACTCATGATTTTCAAAATAGTAGTACCACTCTTAATAGTTCTTATTTTTGCGATAAGAGCCTATTAATAAAAAGGGGGAAGTAGTCACTCCCCTGGTGCTACTACAATTATAAATCGTGCATTTGTTGAAAAAGTGCTTCTAAAACCGTACGTTATGTGAGTTTGCTTTTAACCTAATCTTGCTAGTGCATGATTTAATGTAAAATCACTTATAGGTTCCTAAGTTCAAGTTACAGAAGTAAAAAGCTTGTAAAAATTCGTTTAATAGGGATTAAAAAAAGAGTTATTGGAGGAGGTAGCCGGACTCGAACCGACGCATACAGGATTTGCAATCCCGGGCATTACCAACTTTGCTATACCTCCAACAAAACAAGTAAATCCATTTTAACAATAGTAATAAAATAGGATTTAAAAAAGTGGCAGTGAGTGAGGGATTCGAACCCTCGGAGGCGTTAACCTCGCCGGTTTTCAAAACCGGTACTTTCGACCAACTCAGTCAACTCACTATCATTTTATATTAGTGGTGCGAATGGTGAGAATCGAACTCACACTCCAAAAAATGGAATGGGATTTTAAGTCCCACGCGTCTACCTATTCCGCCACACTCGCACTAATATTAAAAAGTATTCAAAAAAACTGTACTTTTGCAAGTTGTTTTCTTAAAATGGACTGGAATTATAATAGAAATTTTTTTATATGTCAAGGCTTTTTTGAAAAAAATTTGAAATTTATCAAAATTTAAATCTTTTAATAAAAAATGAAAATCAATAAATGTATAATAATCCACAGATAAACGCACACTACAAAAGGATATAAAATTGAGAAGTAACGAAATAAAAAAGGGATATGATAGAACACCTCATAGGTCTTTATTAAGAGCTACAGGATTACAAGATGAGGATTTTGATAAGCCATTTATTGGAGTAGCTAACTCTTTTATTGAACTTATTCCTGGTCACTTCTTTTTAAATAAAGTTGGAGAGATTATAAAGGATGAAATTAAAAAGAATGGTTGTGTACCATTTGAGTTTAATACTATTGGAGTTGATGATGGTATTGCTATGGGTCACGATGGGATGCTATTTTCATTACCTTCAAGAGAATTAATTGCAAACTCTATAGAAACAGTTATGAATGCACATAAACTAGATGCAATGATTGCTGTACCAAACTGTGATAAGATTGTACCAGGTATGATTATGGGTGCATTAAGAGTTGATGTTCCTACTGTATTTGTAAGTGGTGGTCCAATGCAAAAAGGACACACAAAAGATGGAAAACCTATTGACTTAGCAAGTGCTTTTGAAGCAGTTGGTAAACATGAAATGGGTGAAATTTCAGATGAAGAGTTAAAAGATGTTGAGTGTAACGCATGTCCAAGTGGAGGAAGCTGTTCGGGTATGTTTACAGCTAACTCAATGAATACACTTATGGAAGCTATGGGTATTGCACTTCCAGGAAATGGAACTATTTTAGCTTTAACTCCCCAAAGAGAAGAGTTATACAGACAAGCTGCTAGAAGAATTTGTGAAATTGCAAAAGATGAGCAAGCAAGAGAACAAATGAAGCTAAAAAATATTTTAAATGAAAATGCAGTAAGAAATGCTTTTGCAGTTGATATGGCTATGGGTGGTAGTTCAAATACTGTTCTTCATATGTTAGCTATTGCAAAAGAGGCGGGAGTTAACTTTAATTTAGAAAACATCAATGAAATATCAAAGAAAGTTTCTCATATTGCTAAGATTTCTCCATCATTAAGTACTGTTCATATGGAGGACATCAACAAAGCTGGTGGAGTTAATGCAGTAATGAAAGAGATGACAAAAAGAGGCGATGATGTTCTAATAGATAACCCAACAATTACAGGTGAATCTATTTTAGAAAGAATTCAAGATTCATATATCAAAGATACTGAAATCATTCATACTATAGACAATCCATACTCAAAAGTTGGTGGACTAGCAATACTATATGGAAACCTTGCAAAAGAAGGTGCTGTTATAAAAACTGCTGGAATTACTGGAGAGAGAGCTTTAACAGGAAAAGCTATATGTTTTGATGGTCAGCCAGAAGCAATTGCTGGTATTATAGATGGTAAAGTAAAAGCTGGTCATGTTGTAATTATTAGATATGAGGGTCCTAAAGGTGGTCCTGGAATGCAAGAGATGTTAGCTCCTACTAGTTTAATTATGGGTATGGGACTTGGTGATAAAGTTGCATTAGTTACAGATGGAAGATTTAGTGGTGCAACTAGAGGTGCAAGTATTGGTCATGTTTCTCCTGAAGCTGCTGAGGGTGGACTTATTGGTTTACTGCAAGATGGTGATGAAATTCATATTGATGTTGATAACTATATCTTAGAAGCAAATATTTCAGAAGAAGAGATTGCTAGAAGAAAAGCAAACTTCAAACCACTTAAAAAACCACTTACATCAAGATGGTTAGGACAATATAGAACATTAGTTACAAATGCAAGTTCAGGTGCAGTTTTAAAATCTGATATGTAAAACCAAGGGAAAGCCCTTGGTTAACGTATTAACTATTTATTAACTATTTATTGAAAAATAGTTTACACTTATACTTTATAATTTTCATATCAATTTGAAACTAAGAAAGGATAAAACCGTGAAGAAAAAACTTCTACTCGCTTCTACAATAATCGCAAGTCAATTATTCGCACAGTCTATTGATTTTGAGATGATGAGTAAAGAGCCTACAAGAGTTACACCAAATTCAACTACTGAAATATTATCATTTAATAAAAATATTAAACAATCTTTACATTCAGTGGTTAATATCTCTGCTAAAAGACATGTAAGTACAAGAGCAAACTTACCATTACAAATGTTTAATGATCCATTTTTCAAAAGATTTTTTGGTGATCAATTTGGTAACCAGTTTAAACAAAACAGAGTACAAAGATCACTTGGTTCTGGAGTTATTGTATCTAAAGATGGATACATAGTAACAAACAATCATGTTATTGAAAATGCTGAAGAGATTACAGTAACTATTGGTAATGATACTAAAGAGTACAATGCCAAATTAATAGGTAGAGACTCTGATAGTGATTTAGCCGTAATAAAAATAGATGAAACAAACTTAGAACCAATGAAATTAGGTGATTCAAGCTCTCTTGAGGTTGGTGATTTAATTTTTGCTATGGGTAACCCATTTGGTATTGGAAGTACTGTAACTCAAGGTATTATTTCAGCTTTAAATAAAAATAAGGTTGGAATAAATAGATATGAAAACTATATTCAAACAGATGCATCAATAAACCCAGGGAATTCAGGTGGTGCTTTAGTTGATAGTAGAGGTGCATTAATTGGAATTAATACTGCTATTATCTCAAAAAGTGGTGGTAATAACGGAATTGGTTTTGCGATACCTGTGAATATGGTAAAAGATGTTGTTGAAAAACTTGTAGCTGATGGTAAAGTTACAAGGGGTTACTTAGGTGTTGCTATAAGTGATTTAGATAAATCTTTAGAAAAAGTGTATAATCACAAAAAAGGTGCTTTAGTATTAGAGGTTTCTCCTGGAACACCAGCTGAGAAATATGGTATAAAAAGAGGAGATTTAATCTACGCTATAAATGGTAAGAAAATTACTGATAGAACCTCTTTACAAAATATAGTTGCCTCATTTAAACCAAAACAAAAAGTTACAATCTCAATTGAAAGAGATAGAAAAAACATCAAACGTGAAATAGTTCTAGGAAACCGAGATTCACTTGTAAAAATTAGATCAAATGATAGTAAAGTCTTAGGTGGATTGAAATTATCAGCAATAGATATGAATGTAAGAAAAAGATATAGACTACCTTTGGAAGCAAAAGGTATCTTAATCACTGATGTTGAGCCAAAATCAAGAGCAGAAAAAACAGGTTTCCAACCAGGTGATATTATTATTCAAATTGAAAGTATTGAAGTAAAGAACTTCTCTGATATAGAGAAAGCTTTAAGTAAATATAAAAAACAACATAAAAGAGTTTATGTAAATAGATACGGTCAAACAATTCTATTTGTAACTAAATAAAAAGGATTTATCATAATTAAGGTATTGATGATAGAAGATGATTTGGAGCTAGCACAAATCATTATTGATTATTTAAGTTCATTTGATATTGAAGTTGTTAATACAGATAGCCCTTATAATGGGCTATCTATGTTAAGTGTTGATAAGGATTATCAACTATTAATTTTAGATTTAACTCTACCAGAAATTGATGGGTTAGAGTTAATTCCTAAGATTAGAGAAAAAACTGATATTCCTATTATCATTTCTAGTGCTAGAGATGATATTCTTGATAAGGTTATGGGCTTAGAACGTGGTGCAGATGATTATTTGCCTAAACCATATAATCCAAGAGAATTACAAGCAAGAATAAAAACTATTCTAAAAAGAGTAGAAACGCAGTCAGATAAAGCTTCAGCTACAACCTCTAAGCAAAGTGTATTTGAGATACAAGAAGATGATATGCAAATTTTATTTAAAGGTGAAGCTTTAGTTCTTACTTTGGCTGAATTTGATATTTTAAAACTGCTTATTCAAAGAAGTGGTGGAGTTGTAGCAAGAGAAGATTTTATCTATGCAAGTGACCACATAGAAGATGACTCTTCACTAAAAAATATTGACGTAATAATATCAAGAATTAGAACAAAACTTAGCAAACTTGATGATACACAAACTTATATAAAATCAGTAAGAGGTATTGGATATAAGTTAGTATGACAAAAAATATCTCTATTTCTGCATATATTAATATGATTTTTTCTTTGGCATTGGTGGCTATTTTGATCACTTTTGCCCTTTTTGTAAGGTTTGATCAACAAAGACATGAGATAATTTTACAAAATAGATATGAACTTATTGCAGAAAACTTCTTAAGTGCTTTTCAGAACTTTCCTACAGTTGAGTCTTTAGAAAAGCTTTTTAATAAATTTAAAGTAAAGCCAATCAAAGAGAGAAATAAAAAACTAGAGATTATCAAACAAGCACAAGAGCTTACAATCACACAAAACCATTTAGGTACTTATAGAGTTTATAAATACAATGAAAACTACTATATCTATGTACAACAGTATGGTTATAACATAATGTTAAAAGATATTAGAAACCATAACTATAGTATTGCTGTGATATTTCTAGCGATGTTTTTATCTTTGGGAATTTTGTTGTTTTTATACACTACTTTAAAAAGAAAACTAAAGCCTTTAAAGAAACTAAATAAACAAATTATTGAGTTTTCTAATGGAAAAAGAGATGTTCAAATAAAAAGTGTAAGCAATGATGAGATTGGAACAATAGCAAAAAGTTTCAATGAAGCCGTAACAATCATAAGTAATCAAACAAAATCAAAAGATTTATTTATGAGAAATATGATGCATGAGCTTAAAACACCTATTACAAAGGCTATATTTATTGCTGAAACTTTAGAAGATGACAAAGCAAGAGTAAACCTACAAAAAGCTTTTAAAAGAATGGATGATATTATAAAAGAGTTAGCAACAGTTGAGAAACTTACCTCTGAAAATAGACTGGTTTATAAAGAGATAACTTCATTTTTTCACATATACAATAAAACTCTTGAAATCACTATGGTTACCCCTGAAAATATATCTTCAAAAATAAATGACTTTACTTTTGAGGTTGATGTACATATGTTCTCTATTGCATTAAAAAACCTAATAGATAATGCTATAAAATTTTCACCAAATAAAAAAGCTGTTATAAATGCAACAAAAAAAGAGATAACCATAAGTTCTCTTGGTAAACCACTTAAACATGAGTTAGAGTACTACACAGAGCCATTTTGTCAAGAGGAAAAAAGAAGTGATGGCTTTGGCCTTGGACTATATATAGTAAAAACTATAGTAAATCTTCACAACTACAAGCTTGATTATTACTATAAAGATGAGATGAATAATTTTGTAATAAAGATGTAAGAGTTACTCTACTCTCTTACATCTTTCATAACCTCAAACCAGTCTCTTGAAAACTTGTTTTTAATATACTTTTCCCTATGAGGAACTATACATCCTGAACAGTTTTGATGAATATAATCCTCTCCCACATATTGTGAACCATCCCTTGAATTTATTCCACAATAAGAATATAAGGTTTTACCATCAACTTTTTCATATCCCTCATCTTTAAATCTAAAATTAGGACAGGCACATAAGTAGCAGTTTAAATCTTCATAATCGTGGCATTTTTTATTATCTTTGTATAAAGGACAAAAATCTGGTTCGTTTTTTACCATGTTATCAAATCTAAAGTACTCTATTACCTCATCCATTGATTTATCTTCTAACTTTTTCATTACATTTGCATGAAGCTTTCCTTGGTTTAAAAACCACTCTTCATAAGTCATAAAACAACTCCTAAAATTAATACGCTTATTACTAATATATCTAATCTATTTTTTATTGAAATAGCTTTTATTACATCACTATTTTCTATTTGTTCTCTACCTCTTCCAAAAAATGGTTTATCTTTTATTTTTCCAAAATAAGAAGTAGGACCGCCTAGTTTAACACCTAAACCTAAAGCAATAGCTGAGATAGGAAGTCCAGCATTTAAACTATCATGTTTTTTACCATATTTCCCAAACTCTAACAAAGCCTCTTTTGAGAAGAAAAAAAGTGCTATTAACACAGCTGTAATACGAGAAGGAATATAGTTTACTATATCATCTACTATAGCACTTACTTTACCAAATTTTTCATACTTTTCATTTCTATACCCAACCATAGAATCAAGAGTATTTACAGCCTTATATACAAAAGCTCCTACTATTCCAAAACATAAAAGATAAAAAAGTGGTGCGATTACTCCATCACTTAGATTTTCGCCATATGTCTCAATAGCTGCTTTATTTACATCACTATTATTCATACTACTTGTATCACGACTAACAAGATAAGATATTTTTTGTTTTTTTACTTCAAGGTCATCCAAACTTACTATATCTTTTACACTATCATATAACATTTTGCTTGCAAGTGTAAAAGAAGCCAAAAAACCTTGGACAAAGATATTATCAATCATTGCTAAAATAGATGTGATTATAAATACAACAGTTACTAAAGATATAGTTAAAAGCCCTCCTCTTAAAACTGAGTCTTTATAAAATCTCTTTTCAAACCACTTGATATAATCTCCCATAAAAATAATAGGATGCCTAAATAAATTTTTGAACTTTAGCTTTTCAAACTCTCCAAAAACTAAATCAAGAACATAGGCTATTAAAGCAATACTATAAAACACTCTGCTCTATCCTCTTTACATCAAGTCTACTTTTCATCTCACCTATAAAAGTATCTAAAGTATCTTTTTTATACTCATCAAACGAGTATCCAAGATATTGGTTATTTATAATCTTGAAGTATTTAGTTCTAAAAGCATTATTATCAAAAATACCATGAACAAATGTACCTTTAAAATTATCTTTCTCATAAGATAAAGGATATTTATCACTCATACCATGATGTATCTCAAAACCTTTGATACTCTCTCCAAAAAGCTCATAACTTTGTTTCTTTAAAACCTTTTTCTTTTCAAAAACTATATTTGAAGGTATTACACCAAAACCCTGCACACATAAAGGTTCACTATTTTCTAAAGCATACTTATCATCAAGTGTTTCAAACATCATCTCATATCCACCACATATGGCACAAATATGACCTTTGTAGTTTTGTATTTGCTCATATAAACCCATATCTTTTAACCACTTTAAGTCTTTGATTACAAGCTTTGAACCAGGTAATACAACTAAATCAAACTTTTCTAGTGAGATATTATGGTTTACAAACTCTACAAATACCTCATCATCTGCTATTAAAGGCTCTATATCATTGTAGTTACTCATATATGGATATGATATAACTGCTATATCTAGTTTTTTGTTTTTTGGCTTTTGAATGAAGTTTTGTAAAGATACACTATCTTCAAAACCTAAGTTAAATGGAATATAAGGCAATACTCCTAAAACTGGTATTTTAAACTCTTCTTCGATGATTCTAACACCCTCATCAAATAAAGTTAAATCTCCCCTAAATTTATTTACAATAACCCCTACTACATTCTCTCTTAGTTTAGGAGGTAATAAATGATAAACTCCATAAATAGAAGCAAAAACACCGCCCTTTTCTATATCTGCTACTAATATAATCTTTGTATTGTATTCATCTGCAATAAAAATATTTGATAAGTCTTTATCCATAAGATTTAATTCCACAGGACTTCCAGCACCCTCACTTACAACAACATCATACTTTTCATCTAAATACTCATAACATCTCTTAACAGCAGGTTTTAAAAGGTCTAAATCTCTATAATACTCTCTTACATCTTTGTTTGTAACTACTTGTCCTTCTACTATAAGTGAAGCAGAGTTTCCCCTGCCTGATTTTAAAAGAACTGGATTTAGATGATAAGAGGTTTCAACCTTTAAAACTTCACTTTGAAAGTATTGAGCTATTGCTATTTCACTTCCATCATCACATACATGTGAGTTATTTGAGACATTTTGAGCTTTAAAAGGAGCTACACTATAACCTAAGTCTTGAAGTATTTTTGCTATTACAAAAGTGATAGTTGATTTACCAGCATCTGAGCTAGTTCCAAAGATAGAGATATTTTTCATCTTATTCCTAAATATATTATTTGGTGTATTATATTAAAAAAGGAATAAAATGAAATAAATCTAAAATTTATGCTTCTTTATACTTATAGTTATATTTTTCATACCAATTTGTAGATACTAATACAGCTTTTGCTTCATTTTGGTTCAAGCACTCAATAAGTTCATCTTTTGGATTTTGTTGACTAACCTCATGATATACTTTAAATGCAAAGTTAATATGCTCTCTTATATATTGAGGTGTGGGATCAAATGGTTCTAAATCAATTCTATTTTGTTTTCTAAGCTCTTTTTCTTGTTCTTTTGAAATATAATCTAAGATAGTTCCAGTTTTTGGAGTTCTTACTACTTTTGAGTCTAAATATTTTAGGTACTCTTCGTGATTAAAAACCTCTTTTAAATCATACTTTTCTAGCTTCTGTTTTATATCCATAAATCTCAGCCTTTACTTATAATTTAGATTTCAAGTTTATCATAAAACAAAAACATTTTGGTTACTAAGCTATCTAATAAATAGTATCATTGGCAAAAGAATTTAATTATTTATACACATAAAACTATTATTTTAGATAATTATTTGTTACAATATGAATAGTAAATAACAAAGAGATTATTATGTACACAAAACTAAGAAAACTTTTCGATATCAAAGTTATTTATACAATTGTTTTCCTAACCTTAGCCTCTTGGTCTTTTTTTGCTTACTTTACTATGACAAAGTTAATAGAGGAGCAAAAGATCTACGCTAAGATAATAAACCTTAGTGGTAAACAAAGAATGCTTTCTCAAAAAACCACTTTAATTGCAAAAAGATACTTTGAGACAAACAACAAAAATCTTAAAAGTCACTTCCTAGAACTAATCAAAAAAATGGAAGAAGACCACAACTATATAATCAATAATCTAACTTCAAAAAGAACAGAGAATCTATATTTTGAAAAACCTTATAAACTAGATGAAAAAGTTAGAGAGTATCTTAGTATCTTAAGAACATTTTATAAAACAAAGGATTTAAAAACTCTTGAAAAAATTGAGTTTTACTCTTTTAGCCTTTTACCAAAACTAAATAGTGCAGTTGATGTATTTGAAAATGAGAGTGAAACAATGACAAGAGATCTGCTTCAAAGAGAACGCTTTATACTACTTGGTACATTAATCACTCTACTTCTTGAAGCTATTTTTATCGTAATTCCATCTATAAAACTTGTAGATAAAAAACAAAAGGAACTAAAAGATTTAAATAACCAGCTTGAGAAAAGAGTCCATAAAGCTATAAATGACAATCAGAAGAAAGAGGATATGCTAAAGCAACAGTTTAGATTAGTTCAAATGGGTGAGATGATTACAAATATTGCCCATCATTGGCGACAACCTTTATCTATTATTTCAAGTATTGCAAGTGCTATGAAGGTTCAAAAAGAGTTAAAGGTATTAGAAGATAAAAATCTAATCATAAATCTAGATAAAATCGTAGAGAGAACAAAGCATCTATCTAATATTATAGATGATTTTAGTACCTTTACTCAAAGTAATGATGATTTGCTATTTTTTAATATCACAACCTCTTTAGACTCAATTTTAAACCTTTTAAGTGCATCCTTAAAATATGAAAACATCAACCTAATAAAAGATTTTGATAGTGAAGAGATTCACATAGAGGGTAATATCATAAAATTTAGGCAAATAATCTTAAATATATTAAATAATGCAAAAGATGTTTTAAAAGAAAGTGATGAAAAATACAAATATATAAAAGTAACTCTAAAAAATCATAAAGATAGTGTAGAGGTTTCTATACAAAACAATGGTAAAAAACTAGATGATAACATAAAAGATAAAATCTTTGATATTTATTTTACAACTAAACATAAAAACCAAGGTACAGGGTTAGGTCTTTTTATCTGTCATGAAATTGTTACAAAATACTTCAAAGGTCAGATTTTGGCTAAGAACTTACCAAATAAAGGAGTATCTTTCAATCTAACTTTTCCTAAAAGACACTCCTAAAACCTTTATTTAATTTAATTCGTTAGTATCAACTATAAAAGTTACGGGACCGTCATTATGAATATCCACATCCATATTTGCTCCAAAAACACCTGTTTGAGTATGAACTCCTAAAGACTCAAACTCTTTTACAAACTGTTCATACATAGCCTTAGCTATCTCAGGCTTTTCACTACTATCAAAACTTGGACGTCTTCCTTTTTTTACATTTCCTGCAAGAGTGAACTGAGAAATTATCAAAGCCTCTCCCTCTATATCTAAAAGTGATAAATTCATCTTTCCCTCTTCATCACAAAAGATTCTAAGGTTTGCTATTTTATTTACAAGTTTTGCTATATCTTCTTTTTTATCACCTTTTTTAACTCCAAGTAAGATATTAAGCCCTTTTCCTATCTTACCTACAACTTCATCATGAACTGTAACACTTGAAGAACTAACTCTTTGAACTACTGCTATCATTTTACTTCCTTCCTAAAATATCTAAAGCTTTTTTATAGTTTTCTTCATCACCATAAAAATACTCTTCTAAAAGTGGTTTAATCTTATACTCTTTTACAAACTCTAAATCTAAGCCACTCATAAAATAACTATGACCTAACATAAAATCTTCACCTCTAGTTTCTTTGATAAATACATTTAATTTTTCCATCAACTCTTTAGCATTTGTATCTTTTACAAGTTTAGGTTTTGGACTCATTTTCAGAAATGTAAATCTTCTTCTTAAAGCAATATCAATAGTAGCAATTGATTTATCAGTAGAGTTCATAGTAGCTATAATATAAAGATTTGAAGGTATTTTAAACTTCTCTTTTGAGTAAGGAAGAGTTACTTCTAAGTTATCTCTTTTATCCTCTTCAATTAAAGTAATAAGCTCACCGAAGATTTTAGAGATATTTCCTCTGTTTATTTCATCTATTACTATGTAGAAGTTTTTCTCTTCTTGTTTTAAAGCTTTATTACACAGTACTTTAAAAATACCATCTTCAAGTTCTATATTACCACTTTCATTTGGTCTAAACCCTTCTATAAAATCTTCATATGAGTAACTTTGATGAAAGCTTACAAACTCTACTCTTTTTTCATCTTCTATCTTTTTACATTTTTTTTCATCAATAGCATAATCATCTTTTTCTTTTATAATATTAAATATCTCACTCTCAGTTTTTCCCTCTTCTATTAAAGAAATAAGTCTTTTATAGTTATAAGTTTTACCAACACCTGGTGCACCGTAGAGCATTATATTTTTTATTTTCAAATTTCTTTGACTTTGCCTTTGCATTTCTGTATTACTAATATTTCTAAATATATATTCTGCAATAGGAACCACATAGGATTTGTCTGAATGATGATTTGTGTTATTATCAATATAATAATCTAAAATCCTATCTATTGACTCTGAAAAATTCTTTTCTCCATTTTTTGGCTTTACATATATTGACTTTTCTTGATTCTTTTTATAGATAATAAATTCTCTTTCTTGAGAAGTATAAAGTTTTGGATACTCTTCTTTATAAACATCGTTTTCATTTCTTGCTAACTCTTCTTTTATAAACTTTTCTATTATATTTCTCGCTTTATCTCTTTCCATCTTACTCCCCCTCTTCCAATAACTTCTTAAACTCTTCCTTATCTGGCAATACAGTCAAATACTTACTTGCGTAAATCTGACTATTATCTTTTGGTAAAGTTAGTTCTACCAAGGCTTTACTTTTATCTTTACAAAGTATTATTCCAACTGTTGGGTTTTCATCTTCTTGCTTTTCATATCTATCAAAATAGTTTACATACATCATCATTTGTCCTATGTCTTGATGTTTAAGTTCACCTATTTTTAGATCAATCACTACAAAAGATTTTAAAAATCTATTATAAAAAACAAGATCAACTTTAAAATGCTTTTCATCTATAGTTATTCTTTTTTGTCTTGCTACAAAAGTAAAGCCTTTTCCTAGTTCTAACAAAAAGTGTTCTAGCTTATCTATAAGTTTTTGTTCCAGTTCACTCTCACTATAACTTGAAAGTTCAGGTAAACCCACAAACTCTAAAACATAAGGGTCTTTGATTATATCCTCAGCACTTTTTATACTTTGACCTTTTGATAAAGTCATTACTTCTTTTTTATCCTTACTTAATGCAAGTCTTTCATAAAGCCCACTATTAAACTGTCTTTTTAACTCTCTCAAACTCCAAGAGTTTTCACTTGCCTCATTTTCATAAAACTCTCTTTCATTTATATTTTCAATTCTTGTTAAAAAAATATAGTGAGACCAACTAAGTTTAAATTCGCTAGACAGTGTCTGTCTTTTTTGATATGATAAATAAAACTGTCTCATATTTTTTAAATTTTGTTCGGAATATCCTTTTCCAAACTCTTTAGATAACTCAAGAGACAAGTTCTTCAAAAGAGCTTTACCATACTCAGCTCTTTTTTCGCCACCTTGTTCTTCTTCCACAATTCTTTTACCTATTTCATAATAAGTTTTTGTCATTGTACTGTTGATACTTTGATAGACCTTTTGTCTTGCATCATGAAGTAACTTTTTGACTTCTTTATAAAAACTATTTTCAACTAAACTCATAATATTCTCTCCAATCTACGTTTTATCTCTTCAATAAACTCTTTAAAGTTCCCTTCAAAACTCAAATCAATAAAGTTTACTTTTAAGTAAATCTTATTTTCACTTTCACCTAAAAATAGCTCTTTATTTACATCATCTAAATGTTTAGGATATAAAAGCATCACATTTTTTAAACTATAGTTTATTCCATAGGCAAAAGCTTGTAACTTATCACTTTGTTTTAAGTCTTCTAAACTTTTTATTTTTTTATATTTTGTATCTATTATCTGATTTTTCAAAATAATATCAGGTTTTAATACCAAATCTTCAAAACTATTTTGATTTTGTATTTTTGCATTATCATCAATAGATTTTATTGCTTTAGCTATAAACTTTTCAAATAAAACATTCATATCAAACAAAAAAGCAAAAGAGTTTTTTCCTTTACTATATAAAGGAATTAGCTTTTTTAAAAGTAAGATTGCTAAATGGTAGCTTTTTTCAAACCTTTTATTAACTCTTGTAAAATGAATATTTAATAAATCAATATCAAAAGAAAAACTCTCTACCTCATCAAAAACCAATTCACACTGCTTTAAATACTTCTTATTTTTTACAAACTTTTGTAAGTTTTTTATAGTATATAAAAAGAATTGATTTAAGGTATTATTTTCACTAAACTCATCATATTCACAATATATTTTTGTTTTTACAAAGTTATATTTTAGATTTTCATTTATTAGATATTTACCTTTTAAAGTTTTCAAGTTATCTTCGTAAGTAATATACTCTTTATAAATTCCTTTTTTAAGTTCATCTAAAAGATTTTGTACAAACATTTGTACTAATACTTCCAAAAGAGTATCACTCTTTTCATTTTTACAAGAGGCTATTTGTTCATTTGATAGTTTTATATCATATACATACATCAGCATATAAATAAATATATCTAAGTTTGTATTCTCATCATTAGAAATTTTAGGGAGTAAATAATAATCATCTTTTTCAAAGCTTAGTATTCCACAATACTGTTTTGTTTTCACATCACCCCAATCTTCTTTGAAGTATTTATGTAAAGCTTTATTTTCTTTAATATGTGATATTAGTTTTTCATACTCGCTTGGTATTTTTTCATATTCATAAAGTTTCATTGAAACATTGTATAATCATTTTACTTATAATCTAAAGAGTTTATTACTAACTTTTTATTCTCAAAAGGATCGATTATTGCTTCTACTTCATCAAACTTATATTTTAATCTAAAGCCAATTTTAGAACCTGTTGCTGTGCTTTCTAGGATGTAAAATCTTTTATCATTTACATACAAGGCTTTTTTATTTGGAATTTTTTCTTTTAGATTTACTATTACAAATATATGTTTAGGAACTAGTACAAAATAAGCTTCATAACCACTTACTTTAAGAAGGGAGATTAAAAGATTTGATTTATCATCACAATCTCCAAAATTTTGTTTTACTACTTGTTTTGCACTTCTTGCTACTGATTCATTTATCTTGTATGGTATGGCTGTTGTGAAATCAAGCATTGCTTGTACTTCACACTTTTCATCACCTTTTATACAATCTTTTGTTAGATAAGAAGCTAGTCTTTTTGTGTAGTCATCTACTCTTACTTGATTTACATATGTACTATCACCTATATCTATAAACTGCTTTTTTACTATAAAAAATGAAGTAATTATCATATAAATCACATAAACTATAAATATAAAAGATAAAATAAAAGAGAAGTATTTTAAAAATTTATTATCTATTAACATATCTTATTTAATGCCTCTTTAAACACTTCATTACTATGTGAAGACTTCACAGCTATTCTTGCATAAGTACCATCCAAAAAGTCAAAGTTACTACAATCTCTTATCATAATTTTATAAGGCTTTAGTTTTTGTTGGAACTGTTTTGCTGTTATGTTTTTTAGCTTTACAAGAACATAGTTTGCACTACTTTGATAGATATGTTCTATTAGATTACAAGATTGTAGTATCTTTTCTAATTGAATTCTATTTTTTACATTTATTGCTTTTGCAATTCTTTTAAAAGTATAATCTTCTAAAGCAGCTTGCAAATAGTTTGAATCAAACTGTGATAGTTTCCACATTGGCTCAAATCTTCTTAAGCTATCTATATTTTGCTCATTTGAAACAATAGTTCCTACTCTAATACCTGCACTTGAATAAAACTTTGTCATTGATTTTAAGATATAAAGCTTGTCATATTTTTTGATATATTTTGTAGCTGATTTACCGTCACAAAAATCTAAAAAACTCTCATCTATTAGAATAGTACAATGCCTTTTCATCCAGTACTCAATAAGCTTATCTATATCATAATAAGTTCCATCAGGAGTTGATGGATTTACAAAAACCACTAAACTTCCTTCTTTTACAGGTAAAAAAACATTTTCAAATCTGTTTATAGTTCGAAGTTCATAACCAAAGTTTATACAAGCTTTTTTATACTCCAAGTAAGCTGGACTGTAAATAGTACAATGTGTTAAATTAAGATGTCTAAACAAAGCAAAAATAGCACTACTTCCACCATTGAAAAGCTCAATCTCATTTGGCTTTACACTATAGTTTAAAGCTATTTTTTCATATAAACTATCATAGGTTGGATAAGCTGAAATATCTAGTGAATTAAAATCCAAATTGATATTTGGTTTTATAAAGTTGATATTTGAAGATAAATCAATTATATCTTTTACTTCACACTCAAGCTCTTTTGCAAAAGCTTCCACTTGCCCACCATGTTCAAAACTGTTCATACGACTAAAGCCAATGCAACATTAAGTAAGATTAGTTCTACATGCTCTAAAGTAAAGCCTAAACAATCCCCATTTACAAAACCAAACTGTTTATCTAACTTCTTTAAAATCAAATAAAAACTAAGTAGTGAAACAAATAAAAGTACTAAAATATATGAGCCAATAAATAAAGCAAAAACTATATATAAAAGACTGAAAAGTTTAACTTTTCCTACTCCTGCATCTTGAAAAGCAAGAGATAAAAAGCTATCTTTAGCAAATTTAAAATACCCAAGTAAATAAATAAAATTTAGCCTTGAAAACATACAAATTATAAAAAACAATACATACTGTTCTTCATAAAGTAAATATGTAATAGCTGCAACTTTTAATAATACAAAACTAAAAGTATATAAAGCCCCAATAGCCCCAATAGTTGGTTCTTTCATGATTTTATAAGCATCTTTTCCACCATGTGAAGCGAACCAAGCATCAACCACATCACAAACAGCTTCAAGATGTAAAAAACCATATAAAGCAAGATATATAACAGCACTTATAAAAGAAGCATACAAAGGGTTAAAAAGCTCATTTAATCCTAAGTTTAAAACTATCACAAGTATCGAGATTATAGCTCCTACAAGTGGTAAAAGTGCCAGTGTATATTTATAAGTTTCATTGTTTATTTCCATATTCTTAACAAAAACTGGAATAGTTGAGAAATACGAAAGTGCAAAATAAAAGGCATTTAAAACTGTTTTCATTTTAGTCTTTTCTCCAAGCTATATTTTACTTCATAAACCTCATCACATTTTTGAGCTAAGTACTGACCTAAAAGTCCAGATATATCCACAAAATCTCTACTATATCTCTCAATAGGAATTACGCCATTTCCTATATCATTTAAAATAAAAATGATATTACAGTCAATTTCAAAAATTTGGTTTAACTGCTTTTTCATTGACTCTAAACCATTATCCATATTATTTAATATAAACATTGTCATACAATCAATCAAGTAAGTTTCACCCTCTTTTACAACTTTTACTAAATCCTTTGGCTCTTCTATAGATAAAAAGTCATCTTTTCTCTCTTCTATATGCTTTTTTATACGTTCAACCATAGCCACATCTTCATATGAGTTGTCATAAGTAGCTACATAGTATGGTTTTTTATCTTTTGACAACTCTAAAGCTTTAGCACTTGCTTTTGAAGTTTTTCCTGACTTTTGACCACCAAAGTAAAATATTTTCATTATAATCCTAAAAAGTTTTTAATACCTGTAAACATTATCTGAGCTGAAAGCGCTGCTAAAAAAAGTCCTGTGATTTTTGAAATCACAAGTAAGCCTTGCTTTCCTACAAGTTTTTCTATATGACTTGATACATAAAGCATAAACCCAATAGTTAAAATAGAACAAAGTAAAGCAAAACTTCCAACTAACAAAGAAGAAGTAGTTTCAAAATCAGCACCCATAACCAAAAGTACACCAATAGTTCCAGGTCCAATAGTAATAGGAATTGCCAAAGGAACAACAGCCAACTCAGCTAACTCCTTATCCTCAGCTTTTGTACCATCCTTACTACCTTTTATCAAATCAACAGCAGATAAAAACAACAATGCCCCAGCACCAATTCTAAAAGCATCTAAGGTTATTCCAAAAACTGCAAAGATATGTTTTCCAAAGAAAACAAGTATCAAACTCATAATAACAACTGAAACCGTTACTTTTATAGCTAAAGCTTTTCTCTCATAAGCAGTTGCTTCATTTGTTACTGTTAAAAAAACTGATAACACAAAAAATGGTGTCATTATAAAAAACATTTTTAAAAAAGTTGAAATAAATATTTCCAAAACTCTATCCTAAAAAACTCTCTATTTTATCTGTTAATACTTGTTTATCAACTCCATTTATAGAAGCATAACAAAGTGCAGCACCACAACCAACACCCTCTTTTGCTTCACCTTCATCATAAAGTTTTAATGCCCGATGTGAAGATAAACTAAAATCAAAATCACTAGCATAAGCATTAATAGGAAAATCCAACTGTTCTAAAAGTGCTTTTATATCTGAATTTTCATCTTCATTAATCCACTTTGTAGTACATAAACTAAGATTACTAGAGTTAATCTCTCCCCCCATAGTTCTTAATACAGAATTAACTACTAATAAAACACAAGCCATTTGTGTTCCACCTGCTAAAACTATTTTCATATCATCCTTTGAAGTAGAACCTAATACAAAACCTGCATTAAAAATAAGCATATTATCAGATACATTTGCTAACTTTTCAAAAACATCACTATTATAATCAATATTTTTCAAAGCCTCATTTATTGTTTGATTTTTTATATCTAAAGGATTGTTTTTAAATGAACTTGAAAAGTTATCTTTACATCTATATCCTAAAGCTAAAGCAGTTGCATTTGCAGTAGTAGTACCACCTGGAACAGTCTCACCAAGGATTATATAATCATCTTTTAGTTCATAGTTTTGAGCAAAATTAACACCAGCTTCAAAAACTTTCATTGCATCAATCTTTGCACCTGTATTTATAGCTTCACTTGGGTTTAAATCAAAATTATTAATTCTAAAGTAATTAATCTTTGGTAGTTTTTCTAATCCTAAATTTAATATTTCAATATTACTAAAAGGATTAAGTTCATGAACTGCTCTTGTAATAAGTGCAGGAGTTGGTACCCCTTTGGGAGTTTGGGCTATATCTTCTAAAGATCTAACCTCTTTTGTACATAAAAACTCTGAATCTAATGTTGGGGTTAAGGATAACATTCCAGGAATTCCAGCTTGAGAAATGCCCTCAATGTTACAAGTTTTAGTTACACTTGTTGAAAGCAAAAAAGAGGCTTTTTTACCTCTTAAGTACTCTAGGAAATCAACACTTCCTAAAATCGTATTAAAGTTCATCAAAAACCTTTATAAATAATTTTAGGAAGTATAACAAATAAAACTATAAAAGCGGTTTTCTTACTTAAAGTACCTATTTACAATTTCTAAAAAATCATCTGCGTTTTTATATCCAATAATTCTTGCAGCTTTTACTTCCTTATTGTTTTCATCCCAAAAAATCAAAGCAGGTGGCCCTACAACAGAAAACTTATCTTGTAGTGCCTTATCATCTTTTGTATTTTTTGTAACATCTGCTTTTAAAAGAGTAAAACCTTGAAGCTTTGAAATAACTCTTTCATCTTTAAAAGTGATATTTTCAAGTTCCTTACAAGAGATACACCAATCTGCATAAAAATCTAACATAACAGGTTTTGAAGAGTTTTTAATAGCTTGTTCTAACTCTTCTAAACTCTTAACATATTTAAAATCTAAATCTTTTTTAGAAACTACCCCTTTTGCACTAGTAAACTTTTCCAATGGATTTAAGGGATTTGTAGCACCAGTAATGGCTCCAATAAAAAGTATAATCCCACAAATCATTATGATTTTTGTAATCAATCTTGCTAATATATGCTTATAAATCTCTAGATATAAAGCTGTTCCTATTAAAAGTAATGCCCATAAATACATTACATAAATTGGCTCTAAAACTCTATCTAGCATCCAAACAGCAACGGCAAGCATTACAATACCAAAGATTTTGGATACAGAATCCATCCAACCACCAGGTTTTGGCATATATTTTCCAGCACCAAGTCCTATTAGAAGTAAAGGAACACCCATACCTACACTCATTACAAATAGTGCAGCAGCACCTAAAACTGCATCTCCTGTTTGTCCTATATAAACTAATGCTCCCGTAAGAGGTGCAGCAACACAAGGTCCTACTATAAGTGCTGATAAGAACCCCATGATTGCAATTCCTGAAATTCCTTGCTTTCCATCTGTTGTTCTTGTGATTTTGTTTTGTATACTTTGAGGTAGTTCTAGCTTATAGTAACCAAACATTGAGAAAGCTAAGGCTACAAAAATAGCTGCAAATAGTGTTAATACATATGGGTTTTGAAGTGCCACTTGAATATTTGCTCCAAATAGTGCGGCTACTACCCCTGCTATTGTATAAGCTAAAGACATAGAAACAACATAAACTAAAGATAAGAAAAAGCCTTTTGCAGGAGTTATCTCATTTTGATTCCCTGCTTTTACAATAATTGAAGAAAGAATAGGAATCATCGGGAAAATACAAGGAGTTAATGAAAGTCCAAGTCCTGCTAAAAAGAAAAATCCAACAATTACAAGAAAACTACTATCTTTAAGAATATTTGCTATTTCATCAGTTTCACTTAATGGCTCACTTTCACTTTGCGTAGTTTTTGGTTGTTTATTTTCAGTTTTTGTAGTAGTTGTAGTATTAGTGGCTACTTTATCAAAAGATAAAGTATAGTTCTCTTTCATAGGTGCATAACATAATCCAGCCTTTGAACAGCCTTGAAACCAAACTTGTATCTCATACTCTTTTGCATCTAAAGTTCTTTTTAATACTTCAAAAGGAATATCAATATCTAAATCATTAAATTGTACTATCCACTCTTCATAAGTTTCAGGTTTTGGAATATCTAACTGATTTGTAATCTCTACTTTTGATGGTTTTGTAATAAACACTTTTAACTTATCATCATAAAGATATATATCTTTTCCAAGTTTTAACTGAAAATTTAAAGCATTTTGTTTTTCATTGAAACTAAATTTAAATGCCTCTTCTGGCTCTAATACCTCTCTTTGTATAGCAAAAAGTGTTGATACAAAAAGAAGTATAAATACTACTATTCTCATCTATTCTCCTGCTTTTAAATCAAAAATTCTTTTAGAACTATCATATAATTCTTTTGCAGATTGTATTCCAACTATTGTCTCTATTTTTTTACCATCTTTAAAATAAACTAATGATGGTAGTTTATTAATGCCATAAGTAAGAGCTAAATCTCTTTGTTTATCAATATCTACTTTATAAATACTTACATTATCTGGCTTGATAATATCAAACTCTTCAAGTTTATTGTTTAAAATCTTACAAGGAGGACACCAAACTGCGTGAAAATCTACAATTACATTTTTATCTTTTATCTTTTCATGGAAATTATCACTGTTTAACTCTTCAAAAGCAAATAAAAAATTTACACATAGAAATAAAATTATAGAAATTTTTTTCATCTATTAAACCTTTTTAACTAATATTATTGATATTATATTTAATATTTATAAAGAGTTTGTTTATTTTAAACTAGAAAGATAAAATTTCATTATTTTATAAGTTTTTGTTATAATATAAAGATAGATTTATATAATTATTAAGGATATAATATATGCTAGTAGATTTACAACCTAAAAGTGTAGAAAAAATGATAGATGATAAAGATGTTGTTATGATTGATATTAGAAGAGAGGATGAATGGTTTATGACTGGCGTTATAAAAAATGCTTACTTAATGACTTTCTTTGATGAATATGGAAATCATAATGTAAATGAATGGATGAAAGAGTTTGAAAAGATTGTTTCTTCAAAAGATACAACAATCGTACTAATATGTGCCCATGCAAATAGAACAAGATCTGTAGGAAACTTTTTATTAGATCAAGGGTATAAAAATACTGCTCACCTATTTGGAGGTATGGCTCAATGGCTAAGAGAGCTAAGAGAAGTTGTACCTTATAAAAATAACAAGGAAGCCTAAAACTTCTTTGTTATTGATAGCTAAAGAGTATTTTAACTCTCTTTTTTCTTCTCTTCATTAGCTTGTTGTAAAATCTCAATTACATCATCAAGATTTTCATAAGGAATATGTGCTTTCCACTGGATATCTTGACCATTTAAAGAGATACCAATACTTACAATATCAGGTGTATCTTTACCGTATGGTTCAGTAACATTAGAGATTGAAATTTTACCTTTTTTTGTACCAGCTAAATCAAGAGAGCCTAATTGTGTAATAGTTGACATTTTTAATCCTTAGTTTTTAAATTATTTATGTGAATATTAAAACATATATTGTCTTAAAATATTATTTCTTTATACCTGCTATTTTATTTCCATACTTAACATTTTTGTTTAATAACTCTTCAAGTTCAACAAACTCTTCTTCCCAAAGCATTACAACCGTTGAACCCATTTTAAAATAACCTAAACAATCACATTTATCAATTTTGATATTTTCGTATTCATATACTTTTATCTCTTCTGTATCTTTATTTGTTTCAACTCTTGGTTCAAACTCAAAAACCATCTGCCCAACATTTAAAGCTCCTACAAAAACCATATAAAAAATCTTTTCGTTGTATTCGCACTCTAAAACAACTCTTTCATTTTGAACAAAAAGTTCCTCTTCTTTTCTTAAGTATTTTAGATTTACAGGATATAATTTACCTGGGATATGAATAAGCTTTTTTATTAGAAATTCACTTGGTGCGTGGTATCTGTGATAATCTTTTGGTGAAAGATAAAAGTTCATATATGAACCATTTTTAACTCTATGAAAATTTTCTGAACAGTAGTATGTTAATAACTCTTCTAGATCATAATCCATACCTTTTATCTGAAACAATGTAGAGTTGTTTATCTTTCCACACTGCGTAATTAAACTATCAGTTGGCGAAATAAACTCATCATCATTTTTTTCAATTTCTCTTGTTAACTCTAGTTTCCTAGTAAATAACTCATTTAATGATTTGTAGTGCTTAGGGTGTTTAAACTCACCCATATCTAAGCCCATAAGTTTCACATATGAGATATTGATAATTTTTTGAATAAATGATGGAAACTTTGTTTTCGCAAATAAACCAAAATAGTTAGATAATCTATTTGTAATATGCATTAAGCCCCTTTGTAAAATAATAGGATATTTTATCAAGATTTACTTCTTAATTTGCTTTAATTAAAAAATATGCTAAAATTCCATCCTAATAAATTTTATCTTTTAAAAATTATTCTATTATGATATTTAGATAAATTTATTAAAAATTTAAAAGGATTAAAAATTATGTTTAAAGTTGTAGTCGCAAATCAATGTGGTTGCTTTAAAAGAAGTTCTTTACAAAATAATTTAACATTTGATTCAAAAGATGATGCACTTTTAAAAGCAATAGAAATGAGAAACCATATGAACAAAAAATTCTGTAAAAAACATGAGTTTGAGGTTCAAGAAGTTCATAACAATTTTACAATCTCTTTTTACACTCCAAAAAGAGATAGTAGTTGTTGTGGTACTGGGTGCTGTATGTAATACAGCGCCTAGTCATATTTTAGGTACTAAGATAAACATTCTTCCTTTTTCTTTCATAAGTCCAGCTAACTCTTCAGCTTTATTTCCATATCCAAAAAATAGATCAGCTCTTATTTCACCTTTTATTGCTCCACCTGTATCTGCTGCAATTACTAATTTATTTATTGGTTCTTTCGTTTTTGGGTTTTTTGTTTGAATAAATACAGGCATTCCAAGGGGAATATAACTTCTATCAACTGCAATATTTCTTTTTGCAATTAATGGTACTCCTAAACTTCCTGTTGCAGTTTTATCTCTTTTAGAAAAAAATATATAACTTGGGTTTGAATTTAATATCTCATCTATTTTATCTGGATTATCTTCTAAAAAAGCCTTTATTGTTTGAAGTGAGACATTATCTCTTGAAAGATACCCTTTTTCAATCATAGTTTTACCAATTGCCACATACTTACGTCCATTTTGTGAAGCATATCCTATGTTTAAAATCTCTCCTGTGTCAAGTTTTACTCTTCCAGAACCTTGAATATGTAAAAAGAAAAGGTCAACTTTATTGTCCACATAAACAATAGGTTCTAAATCATCTCTTTTTTCTATCTGTTCTCTTGTATCATAAGGAGTATAAGTGCCATTTTGAAACTTTGCTTTATATCTATACTTCTTAAACTCATCTGTTTTAACTGTTACTAAATCATATGGCTTTTTATAAATAGGATATCTATATCTTACTGTTTTAACTCTACTTCCATAAAGTAAAGGCTCATAATACCCTGTAATAAGACCTTTATCACCTCTATTAGAAACTAATACTTTTGCATTAAAGTACTTAGTAAAAAACTCATATCCATCATCATAGTATTGTGCGTTATAACATACATTTTCGAAAAGATCTTTTTTATAAGCTTTTTTACAACCTTGCTTAAATACGTTTAGGGCCTCATCTAAATTATCATCTTCAAATCCACTCATATAATCAAATGTGGACTTAGTAGTTGTAATCTCTTGCTTTGTAGAACAACCTGTAAAAATAAGAAGAAAAAAAGATAGAAATAATATTTGTCGCATAATACACCTGAAAGTTTTTATTTAATTTTAACATTTTATTAACATAAAAAAGGCTTTAAACAAGCTCTTTTTGTGTTTTTACTCTATTTAATCTCATAAATACCATCCATAGTAACCAAAATGTAATTGTAATACCAATAGCAGCTATTAATGCTGGCATTGGGTTTTCAAGATTACTAATAGAACCTGCATAAGTTATTACACTTAAATAAGGAATTGTTCCTATACTCCAAGCTATAAAAAACTTTTTAAAAGACATTTTACAAGTTCCTGCTAAACAAGAAGAGATTTCAGGAAGTAGTGGAACAGCCCTTGCTAAAACTATAACTAAAACTCCGTGTTTATTAAAAAGCTCTTTCATCTCTATTTTTTGAGTTTCATTTGAAGATAATTTATCCAAAACTTTTTCACCATATTTTCTTGATAAAAAATAACCTGTAAATGAAGCACAGAAAAGTCCTATAAAAGTATAAAATACAGCAAGTTCAAACCCTATAAAATATCCTGCAAGAATTATTACTGTCATAGTAGGAACAGCTATAAATAAATCTATAAATAGAAGTAAAACAATAAGTGAACCTAAAATATATGAGGGTTGAGACTTTAATGTGGAAAATATCTCTTTGATATCCTCAACACTTAGCACTCCACTAAACTTTATAATAAGTAACATACTTGTAAAAATTGTAAATAGTATTAAAATTGATTTTATTAATAGTTTCATTTTATAATCTTTTGTTTTTGTGATTATAAAGATAAAAAGTTAATGATTAGTAATTAGGCTAAAGAATAAACCTCTTTTAAACCACACTCTTTACATTTATACTCTATATCATTTACGCCTGAGCAACCACCGCTTTTTAGAATTTTAGCAGTTACAGGTTCCGATTTGAATGTAGTTTTTGTATTTTCATCATAAAAAGTTTTTGTAGTAGCACCACAATCTGGGCAAATACCTTGTCTTAATTTATCAACACGAGAGTGTTTTGTTTTGAAATATAGTAAAACTGAGAATACTACTATTAAGAAAACCAGTAGTAGAAAGATTAAAGTTTGCATGAAGTAGAGATTACTCTACTTCTGCATCGATAACATCGTCATCGTCTTTTTTCTTAGATTGGTTTGGTTGTGCACCTTGAGCACCACCAGCTTGTTGCTCTTTTGCATACATAGCTTCTGCTAACTTATGGCTTACTTCAGTTAAAGCTTTTACTTTTTCTTCAATTTGCTCTTTTGTAGCATTTTCGTCTTTTAATGTCTCTTCTAAAGCTGCAGCTGCATCAACAATTTTTTGCTTCTCTTCTTCAGAAACTGCATCTTCATTCTCTTCTAATGTTTTTCTTGTAGAGTGAAGTAACGCATCAGCTTGATTTCTAACCTCAATTACTTCTTTTCTTTTTGCATCAGCTTCTTTATTTGCTTCTGCTTCATTTACCATTTTATCGATCTCTTCATCAGATAATCCAGACGAACCAGTAATAGTAATTTTATTCTCTTTTCCAGTTCCTTTATCTTTAGCAGATACATTTAAAACACCATTTGCATCAATATCAAATGTTACTTCAATTTGAGGAACCCCTCTTGGAGCTGCTGGAATATCAGATAGTTCAAACATACCTAAAGATTTGTTATCTTTTGCAAACTCTCTTTCACCTTGAGTTACATGAATTGATACTGCTGGTTGGTTATCTTCAGCTGTACTAAATACTTGAGATTTTTTAACAGGGATAGTAGTACCTTTCTCAATTAATTTAGTCATAACTCCACCTAAAGTTTCAATACCAAGAGATAAAGGAGTAACGTCTAATAGTAATACATCTTTTACATCACCTTTTAATACACCTGCTTGAACAGCTGCACCTGCTGCAACAACTTCATCAGGGTTTACACCTTTATTTAAGTCTTTTCCAAAGTAATTTTTAACAATCTCATTTGCTTTTGGTAATCTTGTAGATCCACCAACCATGATAATCTCTTCAATCTCATCTTTCTCTAATCCAGCATCACTTAATGCTGTTTTAATATGAGATAATGTTTCATTAATTAAATCTTCAGTCATTGACTCAAATTTTGCTCTTGTTAATGATTTAACTAAGTGAATTGGCCCTGCATTACCCATAGAGATAAATGGTAAGTTGATTTCTGTTGAATCAGCAGAAGATAACTCTTTCTTTGCATTTTCAGCAGCATCTTTTAATCTTTGTAATGCCATTTTGTCATTTTTAATATCAAATCCATTTTCGTCTTTGAACTCTGCTGCTAACCAATCAATAATTCTGTTATCAAAGTCATCACCACCTAAGAATGCATTACCATCAGTTGATAATACTTCAAATGTACCATCACCAATTTCAAGTGTAGTAACGTCAAATGTACCACCACCTAAATCGTATACTAATACTTTCTCTTCACCTTTTTTGTCAAGTCCGTATGCTAACGAAGCTGCTGTTGGCTCATTGATAATTCTTAATACATTTAATCCTGCAATTGTACCTGCTTCTTGAGTTGCTTTTCTTTGTGCATCGTTGAAATAAGCTGGTACTGTAATAACTGCATCAGTTACATCATCACCTAAATACTCTTCAGCGTCAGCTTTTAATTTTCCTAAGATTTTTGCAGAAATCTCTTGTGGAGTATATACTTTTCCAGAAATTTCAATTGCTGCTGCACCGTTTCTATCAACAATCTTATATCCAACTTTTTCTTGTGCATCTTTAGCATTCTCTTCATCCATCATAAGACCCATAATTCTTTTTACAGAATAGATAGTCTTCTCTGGATTTGTAATCGCTTGTCTCTTAGCTGGATCACCAACTAAAACTTCATCTTTATCTGTAAATGCAACGATTGATGGAGTTGTGTTTTTTCCCTCTTTGTTAGAGATAACTTTAGCTTCACCACCTTCATAAACTGCCATACAAGAGTTAGTTGTACCTAAGTCAATTCCAATTACTTTACCCATTTTCATTCCTTATCAAATTTTATTTTCGATTTTAATTTTATAATTTTTTATACCTATTAGTTTAGAGACATTACGGTCATATTTTCCCTGAAATAGCATATTTTAGGCTATTTCAAGGCAGACAAGAAATCTAAAGGAGGAGCTTACTTCAAGTAAGTGAGTCTTTTAGATTTCGTAGTCGAACGCAGAAATAGTCAAAATATGTCTATTTCTTACAAATAGATACCATAGCAGGTCTTAGTAACCTATCTTTGATTTTATAACCTTTTTGTAACTGTTGAACGATTTGTCCATCTTCATGATCAGGACTATCAACTTGCATTACTGCATCGTGGAAGTTTGGATCAAATTCCCCATCAGTTTCAACAATAGAAATATCATGTTTTTCAAACGCTGTATAGAAATTTTTGATTGTTAACTCTACACCCTCTTTTAATTTTGCCAATAACTCTTCAGAGCTTAAATCTTTTGCAGCTTCTTCCGCATTTAAAGCCATCTCTAAAGTGTCAATTGGTGTTAATAAATCTTTTGCAAACTTCTCAGAAGCATAATCAATTGCCTGATATTTTTCTTTTTCAAGTCTTTTTTTGATATTTTCAAAATCAGCATGAACTCTTAAATATCTATCTTCTGCTTCTTTTAATTTTGCTTCTAATTGAGCAACTTTATCATCAGTTGTTCCCTCTTTTTCACATTGTTCGTTTGACTCACAAGTCTCTTCTTCTTTTGGAGTCTCTACCTCAACTTCACCGCTTACAACTTCTTCTTTTTTTTCTTCGCTCAATTTATTCTCCTAAAAAGTTCTAATTTTTTTATAAAAAGACTCATAATTTTTTGCTAATTCACCTATAACTAGCATTCTTACATCATGGCCATTTACTTTACATCTATGACAAATACCTATATACCCTATTGGTAAAAGTTGCTCAAAATAAAGCCCCTCTTCTAAGGTATTTATAACTTCTGCTTTTAAGAAACTATCTATTGTCATTTCATCAAAGTTATAGCTTAATGCTAAATTTAAAAACTCTTTATAATTAAAGATTTCAAAATCTAAATTTTGTAACCTTTGAATTATTGAGTTATATACTTCAACTGCACCAACATCTTTTGAGATTTTTAAAATATCTTTTAATGATAAGCCAATCATGTCATTTAAAAATCTATATAATGCATTAGAGTACTTAACGTTGATTGCAAAAGAAGTAAACTCTAATATCATATGTTTGTTGTTTACGTCTATAATATTTTGCAGTAGATCAGAGTTGTCTTTTTTCATAAAAACAGTAACTCCAACTTGAGATGCATAATATTGAATTGCTTTTAAGTTAACTTCATCCAATTTGAAATTTAACTTCTCCGTCCAATACTGTTTTAAAGCTTCTGTAGTAGGAGTCCTTCCTGAACTAATATGCTCTTGTGCTAAAAAACCTTCATCCCCTAACTTTTTAAAATAACCTCTAATAGTTGCTGGAGAGTATGCAATATCATACATTGACTTTAACTGTGTAGAACCAATAGGTTCTAAATGCTCAATGTAAGCTCTAATTATAGACTGTAATAAAAACTCTTTTTTATCAATCATAATTACTTCCTATTAATTTTTAGCACTCTTTATCTCAAACTGCTAAAGAATTATAACTTATTGAGTGTGGTTTTGTCAAGTGCTTTTAAAATCATTTCTAATATTTACATTTTTACTCTTTATTACATTGTGCATACAATATATACATTGTATAGTTTTTAATTTTACAAAACTATGGTACAATTTTTTGTAATTTTTATGTAACTTTCATAAAAATAGGTTTATTATTGTTGTTTTAAGTTTATGACTTAATCATTTCTTATTTGTGATATAATTATCACATGTTAAAAATCAAAGGAGAGAAAATGAAAAAGATTGCAACAGCTGCTCTATTAGGAGCATTAACTATCCCAGCATTTGCTGCTGAGTTTATTACAATTGGTACAGGTGGTGTTACAGGGACTTACTATCCAACAGGTGGAGCAGTATGTAGACTTGTAAATAAATATAAGAAAGATACAAAAATCAGATGTTCTGTTGAATCAACAGGTGGATCTGTTTACAATATTAACACTTTAAAAAATGGTGAGTTAGATTTTGGTATTGCACAATCTGATGTTGTATACCAAGCTTCAAATGGTATCAAAAAATTCGAAGGTAAAAAAGTTGAAAAATTAAGATCAGTTATGGCTATTTACCCAGAATTATTTACATTAGTTACTAGAAAAGATGCAAATATCAATGGTATCATGGATGTAAAAGGTAAAAGAATCAACTTAGGAAACCCAGGAAGTGGTAATGAAGCTACTGCTTTAGCATTATTTAAAGCGTTAGATATTAAAAAAGATGATTTAGCTTTTGCAGGTGCTTTAAAAGCTTCTGAGATGCCAGATGCGTTAAGAGACAATAAAATTGATGGTTATTTCTACATGGTAGGACACCCAACAGCAAATATTAAAGATGCTTCTAACTCTGTTGATGTAAAAATCACTCCTATTGTTGGTGATAAAGTAGATTCATTTGTAAATGCTAATCCATACTTTGCTCAAGCAGATGTACCAGGAAAAGTTTACAAAGGAAACCCTGAGGGAACTCCTACATTTGGTGTTAAAGCTGTATTAGTATCTAGTACTGATGTAAGTGATAAAGCTGTTTATACTGTAGTTAAAGCAATTTTAGAAAACTTTGACGCATTTAAAAAGTTACATCCTGCTTATGCAAATATTACAAAAGAGTCATTATTAGATGGGCTTTCTGCACCTATGCATGATGGTGCTAAAAAATACTTCAAAGAGGCTGGATTACTTAAGTAATTACAGATTTCTTTCATAAGGGATTTCTCCCTTATGGTCTTCATTTTTATACGCAATTTAAATATTAAGTGTTTAAATGGCGTATGAGAAACTTCAAATTTCAAAGGAATAAAGATGGCTATTTATGAAGAAAAACCTCACAAGCTTAGTGAACTTGAAGAGGAACAAGCCAAAGAAACAGAGAGTGTTGTAAACGAACTTGAGGGACAAAGAGTTTTTGGTACACAACACTATGAATTTTGGCTAATCTCAGTAATTGCACTTGCTTGGTCATTATTTCAACTATATATTGTAGTTGAACCAATTAACTCAACTATTTCAAGATCAGTGCATTTAAGTTTTGCTATGGTTTTAGCATTTTTGATTTACCCTATGTTAAAAAAAGAGTACTTTTTACAGAAAATTAGATGGTTTGGCTATATGTTTGCAGCCTTTGGACTAATAAGTGCTGGTTACTTAGCATTTATGTATGATGAACTTGCATTAAGACCAGGGGATTATACCTCTTTAGATATTTTTATTGCTCTTTTTGCTATTGTAATTTTACTTGAAGCGGGTAGAAGGGTTTTAGGTTTTGCATTAAGTGTAATTGCAATTGTTTTCCTAGCATATGACCTACTTGGTCCTTATATGCCTGAACTAATTATCCATAAAGGTGCTAGTTTAAATAAACTTGCTGGACATATGTATCTTACAACTGAAGGTATTTTTGGTGTTCCTCTTGGAGTGTCTGCTGGTTTTGTATTTTTATTTGTACTATTTGGTTCACTATTGGATAAAGCAGGAGCTGGTGAATATTTTATTAATTTAGCCTTTGCTATGCTTGGAAAATATAGAGGTGGTCCAGCAAAAGCTTCTGTTGTTGCATCTGGATTTACAGGTATTATGAGTGGTTCATCTATTGCAAATACTGTTACAACTGGTACCTTTACAATTCCGCTTATGAAGAAAACTGGGTTTAGACCAGAGCAAGCTGGTGCAGTTGAAGTTGCTTCATCAACAAATGGTCAGTTGATGCCTCCTGTTATGGGTGCTGCTGCATTTATTATTGCAGAGTTTCTAGGTATGGCATATACTGATGTAATTTTTGCTGCGTTTATTCCTGCTTTTGTTTCATACTTTGCACTATTTTATATTGTTCACTTAGAGGCTTTAAAATTAGGACTTAAAGGTATGGATGATGAGGATTTACCGCCAAAGTGGAAAACATTTGCGCAAGGTGCTCACTTCTTAATACCAATTTTCTTCTTACTATATACCTTAATGATTCTAAGAGAGAGTGCTGCAAGTGCTGCATTTAATGCTGTAATGTTACTTATGTTATTAATGGTAGTACAACACCCATTTAAAGCATTAATTACTAAACAAAAAATTACAAAAGAGATATGGTTATCTGGTTTTGTAGACATTTTAGCAGGTATGATTAGTGGTGCTAAAAATATGGTTCCTATTGCAATTGCAACTGCTTTAGCAGGTATTGTAGTTGGATCTATTACATTAACAGGACTTGGTCAAGTATTATTAGAAGTTATTGAAACATTATCAGGCGGTAATATCTTCTTAATCCTAATCTTAGCTGCACTTATTTCGCTAATTTTAGGTATGGGATTACCAACAACTGCTAACTATATTGTAATGGCTTCATTAACTGCACCTGTTATTTTAATCCTTGCACAAGATAATGGATTCTTGATTCCTGCGATTGCAGCTCACTTATTTGTATTCTACTTTGGTATTCTAGCAGATGACACCCCACCAGTAGGACTTGCCGCATATGCAGCAGCTGGTATTGCAAAATCAGATCCAATTAAAACAGGTATTCAAGGGTTTAAATACGATATTAGAACAGCGATTTTACCATTTATGTTCTTCTTCAACCCAGAGTTACTACTAATTTCAGGTGTTGATGAGTTAAATCCATCAAATCCATCAGGTTGGATATGGATTACAAATCCTATTGATATTTTTGTAATATTTACAACTGCATTTATTGGTATGATAGCATTCTCTTGTTTCACACAAGGATATTTTATAACAAGAGCAAATGTAATAGAAAGATTTATATTCTTAAGTATAGTTCCATTTATGTTCTTACCTAAGATTATTGAAGAGTTCTTAAGTTTACCTAGTCACTATATCTCTTATATGATAGGTATAGGAATATTTGCAGTTATGTATTTCTTCCAGAAAGCAAAAGGCAAAGCTGAAAAAGTTTCAACTCACGAAGTACACTTATAAAAAAAGGGGAAAGAGCTAAACTCTTTCCCCTTTTCAGTGTTATTAAAAAAATTAAAAATACCTATTTAATAAAAGGCTTTTCTATAATATATCCATAACCTTTATGAGATATAATAAAGTCATCTTCAATCACTTTATCTTTTAATCTTTTCATTACCGTTCTAAATGCAGAATCATTTGTATTAATATCACCCCAAACCTCTTTTTTAAAGTGTTCCACTGATACAACCTCTCCTAAATTATCAATTAATACTGTTAAGATTTCTGACTCTTTTTTTGATAACTTTACAATATTCTCTTTACAATATAACTTTGAATTAGTCAAATTGTAAGTATATGTTTTATTAAGTTCAATTAGATTGCTATTTGTATCTGACTCTTTTTTGTCTTCTAACACTTCATCTTTTGCTTTTTGAAGCATCTCCATCATATTGTCAATATTTAAAGGCTTTACAAAATATCCTAAAACCCTTAGGTTTATTAATCTTAAAAGATCCTCTTCATTTTTATGTGCACTTACTATAATAAATCTTTGATCAGGAACTAACTTCAAAATTTCATCAATCATATCCATACCGTTTTTATTTGGCATTTTTAAATCAGTTAGTACTAAATCAAAATTTTGATTTTTTTCATGTGACTCTTTTAATTTTGAAAAACCTTCATCACCATCTACGGCAACAACTACTTCGTCAAATATAGTATTTAAATAAAAAGATAGCGTTTTTCTTGCTACATCTTCATCTTCTACTAATAGTACTCTTGTTTTATATTCGCTCATCACAACCCTACCCAAATCATAAATGTATCTTATTATAACAAATGTTTTATTAAGCCTATAGTTTTATTGTAAACTCTACTCCATCTGCTTTATTTGCTGCTTCAATTCTACCTTGCATATTTTTTTCTACTATCACTTTTGCCATATATAAACCTATTCCAGTACCTTGATTTTCGAACTTTGTTGTAAAATATGGTTCAAATATTCTATCTAGAACTTTGCTTGGAATAGTCCCACAATTATTAGAAATATTAACAATTATACTATCTTCTACTCTTATATCAATTAGTACTTTTGGATTGAAGTCAACCTCTCTTTTCTTAACCTTTGCTGCATCAACTGCATTGTTTAAGATATTTACTATTACTTGTTCAAACTCATTTTCATAGCTATTGATTTTTGTATCATCACCCACTATTTCAAACTCCACACTATTTTGTTCAAAAGAAGAGGCTACAATTTTATAACATTGAGAAATTGAGTCTTTGATACTAAATAGTTTTTTATCTTTTGTTGGCTGATAAAAGTTTCTAAAATCATCAATTGTTTGTGACATATAATTAATTTGCAATTTAGCACTATTTACAGACTCATCTAACTCTTCTTTTGTGAAATTTTTAAAATTATCTCTTATAAAATGAATTAATAAATTAATATTATTTAGTGGTTGTCTCCATTGATGTGCAATATTTCCAAGCATCTCTCCCATTGAAGCCATTTTATTTTGTTGAATTAAAAGTCTATCTTTTTTAATATTTTTCTCAACTTCCTCTTTAACCTTCTGTTTTAACTCCTCTTCATTCATCTTAATCTTTGTAATATCATTTATATATCCATAAAGAGATGTAACTTTTCCATAATCATCTTTAACTAAAATTGTTCTATTATAAACCCATTTAACTTTTTTATTACTATCAACAACCCTATGTATTTTTGTAAATGATTTTTCATCATTTTTAATTGCTTTGTTTATTACTTTTTTTAAATTTTCAACATCATCTTCATAAATAAAATCAAAATACCTCATCTTTGAAGTTTGGAAATCTTTAGCTTCATATCCATAATATTCTATACTATTAGAGACAAATTTAACATCTAGGTTTTCGTTGTTTCTCCATCTAAATACAACGATTTTTCCATACTCTGTTAGCAATTCAACATCTCTTAACTCTTTAGTTAGCTTCATCCTATCATCAATATCCATTGACATCATAAGCATTCTGCTAGAGTTATCATCTATAAAGGCTTTACCTCTTACTAAAACCCACTTATAATTACCTTGCTTATCCTTTAGTCTATATTCACTTATAAAATGATCACTTTTACCCTCAATATGTTCTTGAAACTTTTTTAAAACTTTTTGTCTATCATCGCTATGAACTACTGTTAGCCACTCTTTAAAATTTTGAATATCATCTCTTTCATATCCAAACATCTTTAACCATTTTTTTGAGAAGAAGATTCTATTTGTTTTTAAGTTTATATCCCATAGTCCGTCATTTGAAGCTATAATTGCAAGTTCATATCGATCTTTCCACTTTTTTAATAAAGAGTTTTTTCTCTCTAACCTTTTATTATATCTATTAAAAATTGTGTTTATAAATCTTCCAAAGATATTTGCTGCTGCACTGAAAAAAAGTGCTGCTAAAATTATAATCAGTACACCTAAAACTAGTTTATACTCATACTTTGTCTTTATCTCTTTTAACTTTTTAGTTAAGTAATCACTTTTTGTTATTATCTTGTAATTATACTTTGGGAAAGAGTAGACAATACTCTCATCATCAAGCAAATCAAATCTACTAATATCTTTTACTAAGGTTGATTCATTTTTATTTCTATAGTTGTAAACTATTTTTTCATTTATATCATAAAATACAAAATGTGACTTTTTATCCTTATCGCTTATAACCTTTAAAGTACTTAGTATAGCTTTTTTTGTAAGTCTTTTTAAATCATCACTTTTTGTAAATGCTCCTATCATGAGATTTTTTTCTTTTAGATGCATAAATAGACTAAGTCTAATATCTCTTCTTTCATTATCAATCCAATAAAGAATACTCTTATCACCAAAGCTTTCTATATTTCTTAGCATATACTCTCTAAATTTTCTTGTTTTGATCTTTGAGTTTGTTTGAGTTCTTAAATACTCTATAATATCTTTTCCATGTAAAATATTGTACTTTTTAGTATCAAAAATTACATAACTAAGCCCTTTTTTCGTCTCTTTATTTTTAAGATATTCTTTTAAAGCTATTGTACTTTTAGTCTCTAAAGAGTCAATATGTTTAAAATATCCATTTAGCTCAAACACATGATTTTTAAGTTTTGACTCTATCTCATCAAAATTTGAACCAGTTTTAAATTTAATATCACGAATATAGCCTTTTAAAATATTCTTATTATGAAAATTTTCACTTTGAATTAATAGTTTTGTTTCATTTATTTGTTGATATTTAAGAAAAAAGTATAGAATTGCCGAACTTAAAATAGCAAGAACTATAACAAAAACTAAAGGAGTATAAACTATTTGATTTTTTATATCTGAAAGCGTATAAAACTTTCTTTTTTTTAACATTTGTACTCCTTTAATATTTTACTTTTGCTAGATAAAGTCCGTTTGGTTTTGCTGGGATTTTATATATATGCTCTTGTAAATTTAACTGTTTTCTTAAATCTTCAACTGTTAACTTACCTTTTGAAATCTGTAGTAAAAAACCTACCATAAGTCTAATTTGTGACCTTAAATATGAGTTTGCTTCAAAAGTAAATACATATACATCTTTATACTTATAGAAATTTGTTTTATAAATTTCTCTTACAGTAATATCCTTATCACTACCCATTTTATGAAAATATCTAAAATCAAACTCACCCTCAAACTCTTTAATTGCATCTTTTATAGCAACTTCATTTATATGTGGTTCATAAGTTACAAATTTTGAATTAAAAGGAGTAGTTCTTTTAGTGGTTACTAAATATCTATAAACTCTTTTTTTTGCATGAAATCTTGAATGAAACTCATCTGAGACTACACTTATAGAGTTTATCATAATAGATGAAGGTAGTTGTTCATTTAAAACCTTTTTTAATCTTAAAAGATCACTCCAATAAGTAGGAATCTGACAATTAAACACTTGTCCTGTGGCATGAACATCTTTATCTGTTCTACCACTAAGTATAATCTTTGTATCTATATTTATTCTTTTAAATACTTTTAATAGTTCATCTTCTACAGTATTTTTTTCAGGTTGTCTTTGAGAACCTTTATATAAAGAGCCATCATAAGAGATTGTAAATTTTACATTCATTTAATACTCTTTTTTAACACTTTTAGTATAAATCCAATATGTTGCTGCAATCCAAACTATTGGTACAAGATATATTGCATGTAAATCAATCTCTTTTGTTAAGGATTTAACTGAAACAAAATATAGTACTGTAACTACTAAAGAGTACATCACTGCTTTATTCTTTTCATATCTTGGATTAAAGTACCCAAATGTTATAACCAAGAAAAGTGAGATAGTTGGAAAGAGTGAAGCTAAGATAAAAAAAGACAAATCATCTAAATCAAACTTTTTTTCTAATCTATATTTCCAATAATCAAAACTTGTAGTAAACTCTTTGAGGTTACTATCTGATATTGAATCATTTATAAGCATTGAAGAAAAATCAATTTGATTTAACTCTTCACCATCAATAAAAAAAGCCTTTCCTTTATCTAAATCAAAAGATAACTCCCCATCATCATTCCTTAAAACTGCAGATTTACTAATAATAAACTGATCTTTACTATCAGCAGTTTTAAAAAGTTTCACATCATCATAGACTTTATCCTCTTTACTATTAATATATATAAGCCAGTCTCCAAACTTTTGTCCAAACTCTGAAGCTTTAATATTGAAATTTGCCTCTTTCTTCTTCACATCTAAAAACTGTTTTGTTAAAAACTTTGTTTTAGGTATTAAACCTACAGATACAACTAATAAGGCTATTGAAAGCATTAATGTAATTGGGAAAAAGATCTTTAAAATTTTTGTGGGCTTTAATCCAAAGGATGTAATTACTGTAAGTTCATACTCACTTGCTAATTTAGAAAGTGTAATAACCAATGAAATAAAAAAAGAAATAGGTAAAGTGTAAAATAGTATTTGAGGAACAACATAACTATAAAGCTTAAAAAGCTCAAGAAAATTGATGGTTATAACTGAAGTTAATGAAGCTATTTTTACTAAAAAGATTACTGATGTAATAAAATAAAGTGCTAGAAAAATTGGAAAAAATGTTAATGAAAATTGTGAATATAAATATTTATTTAATTTCAACTAAATACCTTTAAGATGTCATTTAAATCAAAGAAATATGCTACAACAAACCCCAAACTAAGATAAGGTATAAATGCTGTTTGAATATCTTTTTTTACAATACTTGAATATATTGATGGAATTATAGCAAAAATTGCAGATAAAAAAATAGCTAATAGTGTGGAATTTATGCCTAATACTATTGCAAAAGATGCAATTACAGGTATATCACCCTCACCTAAAGCCTCTTGTGTCTTTAATGTTTCATCTTTTAATATTTTTGATTTTATATTTTGTATATAAAAAGTTAAAATAAAATTCAATAAAAAAAAGCCACCTGCAAATAAAAGAGCATTTTTTAAAGCTATAATTAAATCATAGTTTGTAATAAAAAGTGAAACAACAAACAACAATAAAAGTAAATAATCAGGTACTGCCTTATACTCAAAATCAATAAAAGATAAAACAATTAATAAATAGAAGAATAATAAAGTGGACACAAACTCATAAGATAATCCTAACTTTATAAATAAAAAAAGTGTAATTAAAGCAGTAATCAATTCTACTAAAAAATATTGAATTCCATAACTTTCTTTACAGTTTTTGCATCTACCTTTTAATACTATATATGAGATTATGGGAATATTATAATACCAAGGAATAGTAGTTTGACAGTTATTACAGTAACTTCTAGGAGTGATAATTGATTGATTTTTAGGAACTCTTTTTATAATTACATTTAAAAAAGATCCAAATACAGCCCCAAATATAAAACTAAACAGCTCCAAATCTTCTCTCTCTAGAGTTATAGTCAGTTATTATATCTTCTAGTTCTTCTTTTGTAAAATCAGGCCAAAAAGTATTCACAAAAAACATCTCAGCATAAGCATTTTGCCAAAGTAAATAGTTTGACAATCTAATTTCACCACTTGTTCTAATCAAAATATCAACATTAGGAACACCTGCCGTATCAAGACAACTCTCTAAGTTCTGCTCTGTTGGCTCTAAACCCTTTTGATTTAATCTTTTCACAGCTCTTACTATCTCATCTTTAGAACCATAGTTCAGTGCTAAAATTTGTGTAAGTCCTGTACACTTTGCAGTTTTCTCTTCTGTTTTTTTGATAGTTTCTTGTAACTTATTAGAAAACTTTGAGACATCACCTATGACTCTAACTTTAACATTATTAGCTAAATAAACTTTTAACTCTTTTGTTAAATATCTATCTAGAAGCTTCATCAAAAATTCAACTTCAAGTTTAGGCCTTTTCCAGTTTTCTGTTGAAAAAGCATAAAGGGTTAAATACTTAACACCTAAATTTGAACAATGTGTAGTAATTTCTCTTACAACCTCTGCACCTCTTTCATGTCCAGCAACTCTTTTTAAGCCTCTTTCTTTAGCCCATCTTCCATTACCATCCATAATAATTGCGATATGGCAAGGAGGGTTTTGACTAGCCAGCTTCATAAAACTCTTCTTTCATCTTATCTAAAAGCCCTTTAGAGATATGAAGCTTTTCTCCTTTAAAACTGTATGAATTATCTTTAAAAATCAACTCGATTTCATTTTCATTTGAACCAAATTTATTATTTTCATTTATTATATTTAGACAAACTGCATCTAAATTTTTATTTTCCAACATAGAACTTGCACTATTTAAAGCGGTTACTTCATCTAATTCTGCTTTAAACCCTACTGTAATCATCTCTGATTTATCAAGTGAGTTTAAGATATCAATATTTTGTTTTAACTCTAAGTTCCAAGTTTCACCCACAAGCTCTTTTTTCATCTTTCCATCTTGTGGAAACTTTGGAAGATAATCACTAATAGCTGCTACCATAAATAAGTAAGGTGTTTTTTGTATTAATTCTGGATTTGAATCATCCATTAGTGTAGTTTTTGTTAAGATTCCTTTTTTAGCAACTCTTACTGAATCCACTAAATACTCATACATCTCATTTGAACTTTCAACCTCTATAGTGTGTATTTGTTTAGGTAAGTTTTCATGCCCTCTTGTACTAACTAAACAAACCTCTGCACCTTTTAAATAAAGAGCTAGTGCCAAACTACTTGCCATTTTTCCAGATGATTGATTTGATAAATATCTTACATCATCTATTTTTTCAATAGTTCCTCCACCACTTAAAACTACATTTCTATTTACCCAATACTCTTCTTTTAGAAGTTCTCTTGCAGTTGCATAAAAAATATCTTCAGGATCAGCCATTGCTCCATCACCAACATCTTTACATACTAACTCTTTTGTTTGAGACTCTATAATCTCAAAGTTACAAAGTTTTAACATTTTTATACTTGCTTTAGTAATAGGATTTCTTAACATATTTGTATTAGCAGCAGGTGCAAGTAGCTTCATTCTAGGGTATGCTAAAGCTACTTGAGTTAAAATATTATCACCTAACCCATTTGATAACTTATTTATTGTGTTTGCACTGCAAGGAGCTATTACAAAAATATCAGACCACTTACCAATATCTATATGATTGTAATCTTGTGACTTATCCCAACTTTCACTCTCATCATCTAAAACTTTATTTTGAGAAATAGCTTCAAATGTTATTGGATTTATGAACTTTTTTGCACCCTTTGTCATTATAACTTTTACTTGTGCACCAGCTTTTACATAAAGTCTTATTAAATCTAACGCTTTATAAATTGCAATTGAGCCTGTTACAGCTACTAATATTTTTTTATCTTTTAATAACATTATCTACTCTTTTTTATTAAAATGTTTATAGAAGTATCCCTCAACAGTTTTTTTCTTAGCTCTTGTCATATAAAGCTGTCCCTCTTTTACATCACTAGTTACAGTAGAACCAGCTGCTATTAAAGTATTAGCTTCAATATTTACAGGTGCAATTAGCTGTGTATCTGAACCAACAAATACATTTTCGCCAATTACTGTCTTGTACTTGTTAACCCCATCATAATTACAAGTAATTGTTCCACAACCTATATTTGTACCTTTTGATATATCACAGTCTCCAAGATACGCTAAGTGTCCTGCTTTTACCCCATCAAGTTTTGCTTTTTTTGTTTCTACAAAGTTTCCAATATGCGTTTGATTTAAACTACTTCCTGGTCTTATTCTTGCCATTGGCCCAACATCACTATTTTCTACTATTGAATCCTCAACTACACTATTAGTTTTTATACAAGAATCAATAATTTTAGTATCTCCAAGTAGTGTAACTCCATTTTCTAAAATAGACTCACCTTGTATTGAAACGCCCTCTTCTATATAGATTGTATCAGGCAATCTCATTATTACACCCTGTTTTAAAAACTGCTCTTTTAATCTATTTTGATGAATAACCTCTGCTTGGGCAAGTTCTACTTTTGAGTTAACTCCTTTAAAATTCTCTTCATTTACTACAATTGGTTTTAATACCTTATTTTGTAAAATAGCTAATTCTATTAAATCAGTTATGTAATACTCTTTTTGAGCATTGTCATTTGTAAGTTTTGGAAGACTTTCTAATAAAAAGTTTGTATCAAACTGATAAATACCTGCATTTGCTGTAGTTATCTTAAGCTCTTCATCATTTGCATCTTTTTGCTCAACAATTTTTTTAACTGCATCATTTTCAATAACAACTCTACCATATCCATTTGCATCTTCTAATTCTAAAACAGACATAACTATAGTAGCATCTAAATCAAACTTTTTAAGCTCTTGAGCTTGTATCAAAGGCATATCACCATTTAAAACCAAAGTTTTTTCATACTTTGGCTTTATATTCATAACTGCACCACCTGTTCCTGGGTAGTTTTCATGATCTTGAATAACAAACTTAATACTATCTTTTTTCTCTACATCATTCTTAAAATAGCTTAAAATCTCATCTTTAACTCTAGAGGCTTGATGGTAAAGAACTACTGTAATATCATCACTTATCTTTAATGATTCAATAATTGAATAATAAAGCATAGGTTTCCCAGAGATTTTATGAAGTACTTTTGGTGTTTTTGACTTCATTCTTGTTCCTGCACCAGCAGCTAAAATTATTATAGATTTGTTATTCATTTATTACCTTTCTAAGACTTCATCTACTTCTTTTTTTAAGTTTTGAGCAACCTCTTTTAATGTGTGTTGCATTTTATCATCAGTTAAATTACTTCTTAATAATTTTTGCAAGTTTTTCTCCCTGTCTTTAAAAAACTGTGCTACTTTTTTACTCTTTGGATTTCTGTTATACATCAATACTCCTGAAGCAATTAAAGCAATTACCAACTTCACATGTCCAAAAATTGCTGCATAGTTTAAAAGTGTAAAACCTGCATTATCTGGCTCATTCATATTAGCACCTGCTGCTATTAGCCACCTAGCAATTTTATAGTTTCCATTCCATTGTGTATGATGTAAGGCTGTTCTTCCTTGATTATCTTTTATATCTAGATTTGCTTTTTTTGTTAATAGTTTTTCTACTACTTCTAAATCATTTGCAATTACAGCTTTATGAAATACTGTTCTTCCATCTTTATCTTGAATATCAACATCAACTCTAAACTTTAAGAAGAAAACCAACCTTTCTAAGAATCTCTCTCTTGACTCTTTTATCTTTAGCTTTAAACCACTTTCAACTAAAACAGATAGAGGTGTGTTTCCATCATTATCTATAATATTTGGGTTCATTCCATAGTTTAATAAAAGTTTAATTAGATCAAAATGGTTATAAGCAACCACATCAAATAAAACATTTCTTCCATCAGGTCGTTTAGCATCTAAGTTTGGTTTTAATCCCAATAACTTCTTTAAAAGAACCATATAACCTTTTGATTTGGAATCATCTGGTTGGTAGCTACTTTCAAACTTATAAACCTTTTCAATCAAATAGTCATAAGCAGATTTAAACTCATTATCTTTTATGTGAATATCTGCTCCTGCTTTTATTAAATAAGCAATCATCTTATAATTAGGATAACCTTTTAAAACCTCTCTAAATAGAACTGTTTTACCATTTTCATCCTGAACATTTATATCTGCTCCACAATCTAATAAAAACTCAATATGCTCATAATTTTGTTTTTGTATCTCTTTGCTTAATGTAGTATTTCCCTCATCATCAAATTTATCTATTAAAAGACCATTTTCTATAAGAAGTGATACTATCTCTACATAAGTTTTCTCTTTTGTAATATTAAGATATTTACCCTCTAAATCTTTTAAATTACCTTTTTGTAAGTCTAAGATATAAAGAATTTCATCAAGAATTGATCTATTATAGTTATCTGTTGCATTTAAATCAATCTCTTTTTTTATTAATAAATCTATAATATCATAGTTTTCATTACCGTTTAAAATAGCGTTAAATAGTACAGTTTGTCCATCTTTATCTTTTATATTTACATCAATTCCATTTAATATTAAAGTTTTTGCAATTTGCGTATCACTTTTCAAAACAGCACTAAAAAGAACAGTTTGGTTGTTTTCATCAAGTAAGTTAATCTCATCTACATTATTGATAACATCTTTTAAAATATTATCATTTCCACCCTCAACTGCATCAAACAGTACAGTTTTATTATAACCATCTTTGATATTAAAATCTGGGTTGTAATTTAGAAGTATTCTAAAGGTTTTATAATCACCCTCTAAAGCTGTATCTTGAAGGATAGTTCTATTTGAAGAGTTCTTTTCATTTACTGATGCTCCATTATCTAAAAGATAACGAATCATCATTCCATCACCTCTAAAAACAGCATCAGCTAAAACTGTTTTACCATACTCATCCTCAATAGATAAATCTATCCCATTATCAAGAAGTATTTTAACTGCATCAATCTTTCTTTTTGCAACTAAAGGGAAAAGAACCGTTCTGCCCTTGTTATCCCTTTGATTTATATCTACGCCACTAGCAATAAGTTTTTGTATTTTACTAATATCAATATTGCTTTTTAGTAGTTCTTTTTGAAATGTATCGTTATCACTACCTTTAAACAATTTGTTCAGCATGACATAAATCCCTTAAGTTTTTTTAAATTGTTGATATTTTACCTAATATAATATTTCTTTTAAGTTAAAAAGACCTTTTTGAGTTTCTTCTTCTTGAGGATACTCTTCTATTATTTTTCCTATCATCCCTTTTACCATAAGGTCTCTTAAAATTATTTTTTCTTTTTTCTGCTGAAAGCTTACTTCTTAAAGTCTGTTCAATAAAGGAGTTAAAGGAGTTTCTTAAAATAAATGCCTTATCGTGATCAGGGAAGATATCAGGCATTTTATAAGATAACCATAAATATAAAGATATTTTCTTTACTTCATCTTCAACTAAAAGCAGATCTCTTTGTGTAACTGCTTTCTTAGGTAGAGTAATTGAGGGTTTATAGTGACAAACTTTCCTTTTAATAACTGAAGCAATATATGATTTATATGCTTGCAAAATTATTGTAGATTTTGTCGTAATAGGTGCTTGTGCTAATAGATACTTATCTTCTAATTTTAAATCTTTTTTATTATCAACTATACTAGAAGCTTCAAGCATAGATGAAATATTTGAAGCCACAAAAGGGCCACTAAAAACCATATTTTTGGCAAAGTACTTTAATGTTTTTGTTAAAGATTTTGTCTTAATATGACTAGCTAAACTCTCTAATTGTGAAGCATTTATTTTTACTTTAAAAGGTGGTTTTATCGTTTTTATAGGTTTTTCATATTCACTTTGAATATGTTTTAAAACATCTCTTCTTGTTGCACCAATAAATCCAGCTTCAAAATGCCCATACCTTCCTGCACGACCTGCAATTTGAACTATTTCATTTACCACAAGTTTTCTTCTACTAATTCCATCAAATTTTGTATCAGTTGTAAATAAAATATTTTTAATAGGAAGATTAAGTCCCATTGCAATTGCATCTGTTGCTATTAATATTTGAGTTTCATTTTCTCTAAATCTTCTAGCCTCATCACGTCTAACTTCAGGTGATAAGTTACCATAGATAACTGATACACTATACTTTTTTTGAAGTTTTTGCTTTAATTTTAAAACATCACTTCTTGAAAATGCTATAAGTGCTGTTGCTGGTTCTAAATGATCTAAAGCAGTATGTTCTGATAAAACTTTTAACTCATTTTTTCTTTTATGCTTAACTACTTTTAACTCTTCACCTAAATATGAAGTGATTTTTTTAACAGCCTCTAGTGCATTTACACTACCTGTCATTATTATCTTTTTTGCTGGACAACCAATAATAGCATTTACCCATGCCCATCCTCTATCGTCATCACCTAGCATTTGAACTTCATCAATTACAGCCACGTCAACATCTAAGTCAAAATCTAACATCTCGATTGTTGAGCACACATGAGCTGCATCCTCATCAAAAATTTGCTCCTCACCTGTAACAAGACTTGCATCAATATTTGAGGCTTTTAAATCCTCATAACCTTCTAATGCTAAAAGTCTTAGTGGTGCTAAATATAACCCAGAATTTGCTTTTTTTAACTCTTGCATTGCATTGTAAGTTTTACCTGAGTTTGTAGGTCCCACATAAAATTCTAATTTTCTATTTAAGCTTCTTGCTAAAGGGTATAGCTCTTTTAAATCACAGTTTAATAATGTTTGTAGTTGTTCTTGCCAATTTTCTTTCATTCGATTATTATAGTCAATTGAATATAATATCAGATTAAATACTCAAGGAATAGTAAAATGAAATGTGAATATTTTGGAAAATGTGGTTCATGTACTTTGTATGAGATGAACTATGACGAGCAATTGGAATATAAAATCAATACAGAAAAAGAGAGATTCTCAAACTTTACAAATTGTGACTTCGATATTATTAAAAGTGGAGAGGAGAACTTTAGAAATAGAGCTGAATTTAGAATTTGGAAAAGTTTTGATAAAGATGATAAACCTACTCTTTCTTATGCAATGAATGATTTTGACAAAAACCCTCTTTGTATAGATGAGTGTCAGATAGTAAGTTCTGATATTAAAAATTTAATGCCTAAATTATTAGCTAAGATACAACAAGATGAAGAGTTGTCTTTTAAAATATTTTCTTGTGAATTCTTAAACTCCTTAAAAGGTGATATGCTTGTAACCTTGATTTACCATAAAAAACTTGAAGAGTCTTGGAGTATAAAAGCTAAGAAAATTGAAGAAGAGTTTAATATAAAAATTATAGGAAGAAGCAGGAAACAAAAAGTTGTATTAAGTGAAGACTTTATAGATGAAACTTTGAATATAAATGGTAAAGATTTTCATTTTAGATATAAAGAGGGAGGATTTACACAACCAAATTCAAAAGTAAATGAAAAAATGATTGAGTGGGTTTTAAACAACATTAATCAAAATGAAAGTGATCTATGTGAACTTTACTGTGGAGGCGGAAACTTCACAATACCTTTATCTACAAAATTTAGAAAGGTTTTAGCAACTGAAATTTCAAAAACATCTATAAAATCTGCAAAAGAAAACTGTGCTTTAAATGATAATACAAATATTGATTTTATTAGAATGAGTGCCCAAGAGTTTGTAGATGCAAGTGAAGAAAAGAGAGAATTTAGAAGACTAAAAGATATAGATTTAAAAAGTTATAACTTTAGTACTATCTTTGTAGATCCTCCAAGAGCAGGACTTGATGAGTTGACAAGGGATTTAGTAAAAGGATTTGAAACTATTATTTATATCTCATGTAATCCTGAAACTCTACATAGAGATTTGGAAGTTTTAAATAAAACCCATAAAGTTGAAAATTTTGCACTATTTGATCAGTTTTCATACACTAAACATATCGAATGTGGCGTAGTTTTAACCAAAGTTTAAACTTTGCTTAGTTATTATTAAGTATATTATAAAACCTAAAAAGGGTATAAAATGAGAATTAATACAAATATTGCATCACTTAATGCAAGGGAAGCAAATACAAATACGAATAAGCAGCTAAATAACTCATTAGAAAAATTAAGTTCAGGACTTAGAATCAATAAAGCTAGTGATGATGCTTCAGGGCTTGCTATTGCAGATAAACTTAGAACTCAAGCAAGTTCATTAGGACAATCAATTGCAAATGGTAACTCTGCTATTTCATTAACACAAATTGCTGATAAAGCCATGGCTGAGCAATCTAATATTTTAGATATTATTAAAACAAAACTTATCCAAGCTGGTACTGATACTACATCTGCTGAAGGTAGAGAAGCTATTGGTAAAGATATTGATAAATTACTTGATCAGTTAAATAATATTGCTAGTCAGACAAACTATAATGGTACTACACTATTACAAGGTTCT
>JASMTK010000085.1:0-34736 GCA_041694355.1 Arcobacteraceae bacterium
GCTATTTGTCCTAATTGTTGGAATAAAATTGGCTCTAAACCATCTTTTCTATTTGGTGTTGCGCTTAATCCTAAGATATATTTACCTTTGAAGTTTTTTATTATTTGCTCAAAGGTAACAGCTGGAATATGATGACACTCATCAACAATTACAAAAGAGTAGTTATGTATATACTCTGGTGAGTTTTTCAAGCTTTGCATTGTAGCAACATCAATTACTCCATTTAACTTATTTTTTCCCTTTCCTAAAAAACCTATATCTTTTTTAGTATAATCAAAATAGTCAACAAACCTTTCAATCCATTGATCTAAAAGCATATTTTTATTTACTACTATAAGTGTATTACAAGCTCTTTTTTCAAAAGCCTTCGCACCTATTAGAGTTTTTCCAAAGCCAGGTGGAGCGACACATATTGAAATATCTTGTCTCATTATTGATTTGATTGCATCTTCTTGTTCTGGTCTTAGAGTAAACTTTACTTTTTTAGTCTCAATGTTATGTATTTGTCTTTTATCATCTATACTATATTTAACTGCATTTTGTTCAAAAAAATCTACAACTTTTGAAGTTAATCCTCTTGGTAACATTAAGTGACTTTCATCTTCTTCAAACCCGTGTATTACTCTTGGAGTGTTATATAAAGGTTTTCTAAGACTTAGTAATACTTTAATTTGAGGATTTTCAAAAGAAGCAAATGATTTTAGGGTCTTTAAAAGTGACTTTGATAAGTTTTTTGAGGGTATATATAAAAAATCAAAAAGTACCATTTCTATTTTATCTACAGGGAACTGTACATTTATATTTGCTATTTCTTCACTTGCTTTTGTATTTGTTTGAGAGTATTTATGAACATCTTGTGTAGAGACTTTAAGTACTGAGTTTAAAACTATCCATTGATCTTCATATATTTTATTTGTATTTGTATCAATAAATACAGTTTTATTCTTTTTTCTATAAGCTAAGTGAAGTGGTAATGCCAAAGGTTTATCCAAACTATCATTTGTACTAAACTCTTTACTTGGATAAATATATGCATTTATATTTGCTTTTTTTAGAACAAATCTTGCGAAATTATATGCAACTTTAGAAGAGACACTCTCTTCAAAAAAAATCCAAGCAATTAAACTATTATCTCTATTTAACTCATAATAAGCTCTAATATTTAATGCATTTAGTGCTATTTGGAGTTTAAACTTATCCTCATCTAATATATTTAAAGCTATGAATTTTGAAGTGTTATTTATATCAATACAGTAAGTTGCTAAATCAATTAAACCTCTTAAATGAGACTCAATATCTTTATTTGTAAGAGGTATATAATCCTCAGCCCTAAAAGTTTGAGTTACTGGAAAGTATGACTGTTTTTGTCCATCTTTACTTACCCATTTTTTTGCATATATATCATATCGCCCAATAAAAAGTGACTTAAAAATCTCTATTTTTTCATCTTTAGAAAAGGTTGTTTGCTCCTTTTTATAAGATGCAAGTTGTATCTCTAAAGATTTTATCTCTTCATCGATCTTCTCTTTTTGAGCATATAAAGTTTCAAGTCTTCTTTTAAGATTTTTCATGAGTAATCGCTGAAGGTCCAACTACTATGTTATTTATTTTTTGTTCAATTTCATTGTATCTACTTTTAAGTTCAGAATTTTTTCTAACTCCTGTACCCTCAAATTTTCCTTTTGGATCTATTATTAGTTCATTATATCTCATCTCCCCAATAACTTTTCCACTCTCTAAAATTTGAACTTCATTACAATCAATTTTACCATCGAATAGACCATTTACTATTAAATTATTTGCTTTAATATCTCCAATTACTTCACCCTCTTCACCAATAGAGATTACATCCGCTTCTAAAATTACACCCTCAAATTTCCCATCAATATGAACAGTGCCTTTTGTGCTAATACCACCAATAATACATGTTCCAGGTGCTACGACTGTTGCTCCATTTGATGCTGCTCTTTTATTAGATTTAGTAAAGACTCCCATTCAACTCTCCTTATTTTTTTAAAGATGTAATCATAATTTTCAAGCTTCCAGTTTATAAATCTTTTTGGATTTAAGACTTTATTAGCATATCTTACTTCATAGTGTAAATGTGGACCTGTGCTTCTTCCAGAGTTACCTGAAAGTCCTATAATCTCACCTTTTCTTACAATATCACCTACTTTTACTTTTGTTTTCCTAAGATGTGCAAATACAGTTTTAAATCCAAAGTTATGACTTATTCTTATTACTCTACCATAAGAGCCTATATTTCTTGATTGTACATACTCAACAACTCCATCAGCTGTTGCTCTTACAGCTGAACCAATATTTGCAGGAATATCTAATCCCCTGTGAAACTGTCTCTTTTTTGTTATTGGATGTATTCTATATCCATAACCTGAAGAGGTTGTGATTTTATCTAAAGGCTTCCCATTTGGTATTACTTTTAATGTATACTTTCTTCTATTTACATTTAAAGTCTCTAAAGTCTTTTTTGTAATCTCTTCTGTGGTTGCATCTTTTTCAACTCCGATAATTGTATGAATCTCATCTAATTTTGAACTTAATTCTTCAATATCTTTTACTTTACTCTCAATTTGCATAGAGTAAAACTTATTTTGAGTTACAAGCTTTTGCTCTTTTTCTTCTAAGACTTTTAGCTCTTTCTCTTTGTTTTGTTTTACCACTTCAATCTGATCATCTAAATAGTTAATAAACCAGAAACTACCTAGCAAAACCAACACTATAGCAATAATTATAAATAAAAGAATCTTCTTTATAAATTGATGTAAATTATATGATTTAGTACCTCTTATATCAGATACTGTTATTATTAACCTATTTTTCATTAAAACCAATCAAAGATAAAAATTTTTCCACTACTAAAAATGAACCAAAAACTAAATAATTTTCATCATCTTTAATATCTAATTTATTGTAAAATATTATATTTAATTCTTCTAAAATATTAACTAAATCTTTACCTTCTGCGACTCTTTTATCATCAATATCTATTATATAAACTCCTTTTATTATAGGTTTTAATATCTCTAATACTTTTCTATAATCTTTGTTTGAAAAAGAGTTATAAACTAAAATAACTTTTTTATCCTCAAACTCTTTTACTAAAGCTTTTGCAGCCAAAGGATTATGCCCCACATCTATAGTAATATTTGGTGATATTTTTTCGCATCTTCCAAATAGTTTAACATCATCAAAATATGTTGGTTCTACTTGGATTTCTAACTCTTCTAAACAAGCAGTAACTAAACTTAAGTTTCTTTTTAAATATGAGGGTAAAGAATCACTAAACTTGTAGATATCAAACTTCTCCACTATTTTTAATTCTATCTTTTTTTGTTCTTTTATCTGCTTTGCATACTCTTTAACTTCACCATATTCTTGATAACCAACAATCATCTTAGTATCACAAGAACGCATTTTAGTTTTAGCTATCTCTTCTATACTATTTCCTAAAAACTCTTGATGATCTAGTCCTATAGTTGTTATTAAAGAGAGTTGATTTTTTACTACATTAGTTGCATCAAATTCACCACCTAACCCTGCTTCTAATATCAAATAGTCAACATCTTTTGATAAGTAAAGGGCTAAAAGAGTAGTATACTCAAAGTATGTAAGTATTTTAAGTAGTTCAATATCAAAAATATTTTGTAAAAATTTATGGGCTTCTTCTAAAGATTTATCATCAATATTAGAACCATTTTTCCATATTCTTTCATTAAATTTTATAATATGAGGTGAGCTGTAATGTAATACTTCATACTCTTTTTTATGTAAGTATGAAGCAAGAAATCTACCTGTACTTCCTTTGCCATTTGTTCCTACAATATGAATAACATAAGGAAGTTTTATTTTTTCTTCTAAGAGTTTCCAAGCTTTTTGAACATAAGAGAAATCTATCTTATCATAGTATAAAGTTTTATACTCTAAAAACTCACTAAGACAGATAGATTTTAAGTCTTGATGCTTTGACATTAAAACTACTTTCTAAAAGATTCAATAGCAATTTTTGACAAGAAGTCGTCCATTGCATCATCAGCCGCATTTTTAATAGCTTCAAACCTCTTTGTATCTGTTATAGTTGTTCCATCATCAATTGAAAAGTTATGTTCACCACTTAGGTTAAAGTTTCTAAGTTTATTGTTTTTATCTGTATACTGTACAGCTAAAGATACAACAGCTTTATATAACTTATTATATCCATCTTTATCATACTGTAACTCTCTCATTGAAACTGAACCAATTTTCAACTTCATAACTATATTGGCTAGCTTCTCATCATATACTAACTTCTTATCTAACTTTTGTATTAAAATTTGATTTATTGAGTCTTTTATTATTACAGCATTTCTTGGGTCTTTTAAATCAACAAATAACTTTACAAAAACAGTTCCTGGTAACTGCTCTTTAGCATATTGTGTAGCTGGTTTATATCCACATCCACTTAAAATAAGAGAAGTGAAAAGTACGAATAGTACTTTTCTTAAAATATTCATACTTTTCATTTTTGCCTTAACCTTTAATAACTAAGTTTACTAACTTATTTGGTACAACAATCTCTTTAATAATCTCTTTACCCTCAATCCATTTAGCTGCATTCTCTTTTGCAGCTACTAAAATCTCATCTTTTGACGCTTCTGGTGAAACTTCAACTTCACCTCTTTTTTTACCATTTACGGTTACAGCTAATGAAATTGAGTCTAATTTAAATACCTCTTGTTTAACTTCAAGTTTTTTATTAAAATTTTCTTGTTCAAATAGTGTATTTGATAACTCCCAACAAACATGAGGAATTACAGGTTCTAAGATATTTGTTAAAATATAATAACCCTCTGTCCAAACTGCTTCATTTTTTTGTGTTTGAAGTGCATTCATAGCTTCCATACAAGCTGCAATAAGTGTATTAAATGTATATGTCTTATTAAACACATCATTTGATTTTTCTAATGCTTCATATACTTTTCTTCTTGCATCTTTCTCTTCTTTTGATAAAGAGTCGTGATCTATACTCTTAAACTCATCTTTTCCTTTTGAAGTAACATTATTAGCTCTTTCAAAGAATTTCTTGATAAATTTAAATGACCCATCAACTGCACTATCATTCCACTCTAACTCTTTTGTTGGAGGTGCAGCAAAAAGTATAAATAATCTTGCAGTATCCGCTCCATACTCTTCTACTATAGAATCAGGATCTACTACATTTCCTTTTGATTTACTCATCTTAGCACCATCTTTTAAAACCATACCTTGAGTAAGTAGATTTTTAAATGGTTCTCTTGAGTTTGTGTAACCTAAGTCATTTAATACTTTTGTAAAGAATCTTGCATAAAGTAAGTGTAAAATTGCATGTTCAATACCACCAATATACTGATCAACATCCATCCAATAATCAGTATCCTCTTTTGAAATACCTTTATCATTCCACACTTTATTGTTTGTTGCATATCTTAAAAAATACCAAGATGACTGAACAAATGTATCAAGTGTATCTGTCTCTCTTACAGCCTCTTTTCCACACTTAGGACAAGCACACTTTTTCCAAGATTCATGAGTATCTAAAGGATTTCCTGCACCTGTGATTTCAACATCTTCAGGTAAAGAAATAGGAAGATTCTCTTCTTTTTCAGGAACTAATCCACAATCATCACAGTGAACAAAAGGAATTGGTGCTCCCCAATATCTTTGTCTTGAAACTCCCCAATCTCTTAATTTATAGTTAATCTGCTTTGTTCCTATAGAGTTTTGTTCAAAATGGTAAATAATTGACTTTTTGGCTTTGTTGTTTTTAAGTCCAGTGAAACCCTCAGAGTTAATTAACTCACCCTCTTCTGTGTAAGCTTCTGTTGGGTTTTCAATAACACCATCTTTACCAACAATTACTTGTTTGATTGGTAAGTCATATTTCTTTGCAAACTCAAAATCTCTTTGATCATGGGCAGGAACTGCCATAACAGCTCCTCCACCATATGAGGCTAATACAAAGTTTGCAACCCATACAGGTATTTTTTCACCAGTTAATGGATGCATTACATCAATTTCTAAAGAAATACCCTCTTTTTCTTGAGTTGCTCTATTTCTTTCACTTACTTTTTGCATATCTTTTATTGCATTTACTTTTTTCTCTGGAAGTAAATTATGTTCAACTATATACTTTACAATTGGATGTTCTGGTGCTAAAGCTGAGTATGAAACTCCATATATAGTATCAGGTCTTGTTGTAAATACTGAGAATGTTTTAAACTGTCTATCAAGTTTATTTCTTGAGTCTTTTGACAATTCTAAGTTAAACTCTAACCCCTCACTTCTACCTATCCAGTTTTCTTGCATAGTTAAAACCTGAGAAGGCCAAGAACCATCAAGTGTCTTTAAATCATCAAGTAACTCTTGTGCATATTTTGTAATTGCTACATAATATCCTGGCATCTCTTTTTGTTCTACAGGAGTATCACATCTCCAACAACAACCCTCTTCTACTTGCTCATTTGCAAGAACTGTATGACAAGGTTCACACCAATTTACTGTAGTAGATTTTCTATATAAAAGTCCTTGTTCATACATCTTGATTATGAACTCTTGCTCCCACTTTGTGTATAATTCATCTGAAGTAGCAAACTCTCTATTCTCACTAAAAGATAGACCTAAAGCTTTTAGTTCGTCTCTCATATAGTCAATATTTTCATAAGTCCATTTTTTAGGATGTAGTTTGTGTTTGATAGCTGCGTTTTCTGCTGGCATACCAAAACTATCCCATCCTATTGGGTGAAGAACATTGAAGTTTTCTTTTCTGTAATATCTAGCAAATGCATCACCTAAACAGTAATTTCTAACATGCCCCATGTGAATTCTACCACTTGGGTATGGGAACATACTTAAAATATATTTTTTATCTTTTGTTTGGTCATCACTTGGCTCAAAAGAGTTATTTTCACTCCAATACTTTTGCCATTTTTGCTCTACTTGTTTTGAATTATACTCCATTAAAATTCATCCTTATCTTTTATTTTTGCACTCTCAATTAATGCCAATGCTATTGAGAAAATATTTGCTACAACTGCACCAATTGCTAAAGAAATAGCCAATGGTAAGTCATGCATAAATGTAAGTACCATAAATGCTGGAATCAGGTGTAAATCAGCTACTAATGAACTAGCCAACAACTCTGCAGCAAGTAGGTTTTTAACTCCAATTTTTAATACTGTAGATATTACATTAACCCCTGCTGCAATAAATAAAGCTATCGCATTTGGCTCATATAAAAACCCTGCAGTTGTTGTAAGTGACATCAGTGAGAAGAATATATAGGTTACTTTACCCCAATCCATTTTTTATCCCTTTGTAGATTTTAGCTTTCATTATAAAGCAAATATATTAGCTAAAAAAGGATAAAAAAAGGCTTTGTTCATAAAAAAAGGGAAGAAAGCGTTTAACTCCTTCTTCCCTTTATATATCAAAATTAAAGCTTTGTAAATTTTATACTAAACAGTACCTTTTTCATACATAGCTCTTATTTTTTCTTTCTCTTTTTGCCTTTTTACTTTTTCAGCCTCTTTTGCTCTAAAGTCAGCTATAGAGAATCTTAATTGAACTAAGAATGATGCAGCAATAAAAATAGATGAGTAAGTACCAACTACAACACCTACAAGCAATGTAAATGCGAATCCATTGATAATCTCTCCACCAAAGAAATAAAGTGTAGCCACAACAAAGAATGTAGTAAGAGAAGTTAGAGTAGTTCTTGATAGTGTTCTACTAACTGATTCATTTACTACTTTATCTAAAATAGACTCTTTAGAAGTTTGAACTCCCTCTCTAATTCTATCAAAGACAATAATTGTATCGTTTAGTGAGTATCCAAGTATTGTAAGAATTGCAGCTAAAATATCTAAGTTTACTTCAACACCCACAAGTGATATTGCTCCAAGTGCAATAGTAACATCATGGGCTAATGCTAAAATAGATGCAATAGCAAATCTCCACTCAAATCTATAAGATACATAAATCAAAATAACCACTAGTGACAACCCAAGAGCCATAAGCCCTTTTTCTCTTAACTCATCACCAACCTTTGGTCCTACCATATCAACTCTTCTGATTTTAAAATCTCCTGTTGATACTAAATGCTTCTTGATTTGATCTCCAATATCGTTTGAGATATCAGATGAAGTTCCAGTAATTTTGATAACAATCTCTTCTTCTGAACCAAACTTAGTAATAGAAGAACCACTAAATTTAGTATTATCTAACACATCTCTAATATCATCAATAGGAGCTTTCTTTTCATACTGAACTTGTACGATAGTACCACCTGCAAAATCTACACCAAAGTTAAGACCTTTTGTAAAAAGTAGAATTATTGAAGCAATAACTAAAACTGCAGAGATTCCTAAAAAAGGTAGTCTCTTACCCATAAAGTTATATATTTTTCCTGATTTAAAAAATTCCATTATTTAACTCCAAACCATTTTCTTAAGTCTTTGTCTTTAGCAATTTTTGGAAGTAGTGCTTCGTAAATACCATGTGTTCCTAAAATAGCTGTTAACATTGATGCTAAAATACCAATAGATATAGTAATAGCAAACCCTTTAATTGGTCCAGTTCCGTACGCATATAAAATAACTGCAACTAAAAGTGTTGTGATATTTGCATCTAAAATTGCTCTCATTGCATTTGAGTAACCATCTTCAATGGCTTTTGGTATTGAAACACCTTTTTTAAGAAGTTCCCTAATTCTTTCACCAATAATAACATTTGCATCAACTGCCATACCAACAGTTAAAACAATACCTGCCATACCTGGTAAAGTAAGTGTAGCTCCAAACATAGCCATAACTGCAATAATAATAAATAAATTTGTAACCAACGCAATATTTGCGATAATACCTGCTCTTCTATAATAAACTATCATAAAAATAAATACAATTAAAAAACCTGAAACTAAAGCAATAGTTGAAGCTTTAATTGAATCTGCACCAAGTGACGGTCCAACGCTTCTTTTTTCAAGTAACTTAACAGAAGCTGGTAAAGCACCACTTCTTAAAGCAATAGCAACATTTCCTGCTTCTTGTACTGTAAATCCACCTGAGATTTGTCCACTTCCACCACCAATTCTTTCTCTAATATTTGGTGCTGAGTATACTTTACCATCTAAAACAACAGCTAACCTATTTCCAACATTTTTAGCAGTAAAATCTCCAAAGATTCTAGCACCACTTGAGTTTAGTGTAAAATTGATAATTGCTTGGTTTGATTGATCAAACGCAACTTGCGCATCAATTACTTGTGAACCACTTAATATAGGTATCTCTTTTACAAGATACTTTACAGCTGGGTTTTTCTTGTCTTCTAAAATTATATCACCATAAAGTGCAGCTTGTGCATCACTCATAGTATATACTTGATCAGCTCTCTCTTCATCAACAGCCATAAGCTCTAAGTTTGCTGGTCTTGAGATAAGCTTTCTAGCCTCTTTCTCTTCCTTTTGTGTTTTTATACCAGGAAGTTGTACTACAATATCCTTTTGCCCTTGTCTAATTACAGTAGGTTCTGCAAGTCCAAATTGGTCTAGTCTATTTCTTATAGTTTCAACAGCTTGTGAAACTGATAAGTCCTTTGTTCTTTCAATCTCTTCAGGCGATAGCTTAACAGTATAATCTGTTCCATCTTTTTTTACATCTAGCCCCTTTATAGTAGCTAGCATTTTATCCATTCTTGGTAACTCATCAGGGTCTAAAACAGTAAAAGTTATCGAATCATCTTGAATAGTTAATCCATCAATTAGTAAATCCTCATCATCTGAAAAGTATTTAACTGAAGTTGCGATAGCTTTTATTTTTGAAGTAACAGCTTCGTGAGTATTAACTCCAAGAAGCATATGTAATCCACCCTGTAAGTCAAGACCTAGTGAGATTTTTTTTCCACTTTCTGTTTGCATTAGTGAAGGAATTGAAAAAACAATACCAAATACAATACTTAATGCAAAAATTACAAGTCTATAGTTGAAGATTTTCAATCTTAATCCTTAAATAAGAGGTTTTGTATAAATAAGATTAAGACATGTAAGTAACTTACATATCTTAAATAGTTTAGAGGTTATTCTTCTAATTTTTTAGCAACAAACTCTCTAATTAGTTTCATTTCAGTTCCATCGCTGTTTTTTACTGCAAAATGATCTTCTTCCACTTTAGTAACTTCAACGATTAAGCCTCCATTTGTTACAATTTTATCACCTTTTTGTAAATTAGACACCATTTCTTTATGCTGTTTAGCTTGTTTTTGTTGTGGTCTAATAATTAAAAAGTAAAAAATTGCAAATAAAGCAACAAGAGGTAATAATGAACTTATTAAGTCTGCACTTGAACCTTCCATCAAATTTCCTTTGTAAGAGTAGTTTATTATGTTTTTAGCAAAACGCGATAATTCTAACAAAAACTTTATAATAAAAGGCTTCATTACAGCAATATTCTTAAGTGCTTTTATATACTTAAGCTATTTTAATATTGAATATAAGATATTAAACACTATATTAGGGCTTTTAGGACTATACTCTCTTTTAATTATCCCTAGAAAATCATTGTTTATTGCTGGTTTTACTACAGGAATTGCATGGTTTTACTTTATAGCTATTAGTTTGAAATATTATGACTTAATTTATTTAGCTCCTTTATTAATTTTATTAATTGGATTAGTTTATGGATTTTTATTTTTACTTTTCTCAATTTTAGATACTAAATTTTTAAGAACTATACTAATTTTTGCATTTACATTTATAGCGCCCTTTGGTTTTAACTGGATGAAACTTGAGCTACTTTTTATAAATTCATACTTTGAGACCTCAAAAGAGGCATTTGCATTAATTTTGGTATCTGTGTATATGCTTGCTGCATTGAAAAGAGGTAAAGTTCTTGCAGCTGTTCCTTTACTATTTGCTATAAACTGGCCAAATGGAGTATATATAGACAACATTAAACCATCAGTTTATATGGCACAAATGAATACTCCACAGCAATATAAATGGGAAAAAAACAATAGACAAAATGAGTATGAAAAAGTTATGAATGAGATTGATAAAGCAATTTTAGCAAATAAAGAACTTATAATCCTTCCTGAAACAGCCCTACCAACAGTTTTAAATAAAAATAAAGAGTTAATTGAGTTTTTAAAGATGCGTTCAAATAGAATCTCAATCATTACAGGTGCACTTTACTATGAAAAAGGTTCAATCTACAATGCAACTTACTATTTCAAAGATGAGAAGCTTAATATTGCTAAGAAAGTTGTTTTAGTACCATTTGGAGAAAAAATACCACTTCCAAAGATTTTAGTGGATTTAATAAATAATATTTTCTATGGTGGTGCTAGTGATTATGCAAAAGCAAATAAACCAACTGACTTTATAATAGGTGGTGAAAAAGTAAGAAATGCTATTTGTTATGAGGGAACTACTGATGAAATTTTTAAAAATCTAAATGGAGTTCGGCATATGATTGTAACTTCAAATAATGCCTGGTTTACACCATCTATTGAACCGACTTTACAAAAATTGCTTTTAAAATATTATGCTAAAAAATATGATGTTACTATTTATCATGTAACAAATATGAGTGAAAACTATATAGTAAGACCTTAATAGCAATAATAAAGATTAAAGATACCTATCTTTAATCTTTTCTAAAATAGTCTCTTTTTCTAAACTCTCATCGATTTGTAAATCCATAGCAAAATCCAAAATCTCTTTAAACTGTTTTGAGGGTTTAAGTCCAATATTGATTAGATCTCTTCCTTGAACTAATGGTTTTAAGGCTTCATTTTGAATATCTAGTTTTTTGGCCTGCTCTAAAAGCCAAGATGTTGCTTTAGGGCACTTTTGTTTATCTTCTATATCTCTACCTAAACAGTCTGCTAAGCATATTAAACATAGATCTTCAATATTAACTTTTAAAGATAACCTTTTTACAGCTTTTAAAGAAGAGTCTGCAAGATACAACTGAAAAGGAGCAAGATGACTTTTTACAAGTGGGATTATAAGCTCAATAAATTTTTTTTCACTTGTTAAACGGTTTAAAAAGCTAATAGTTGGCTCTACTCCTAAAGACTCATGTTTATGTGAAGTTACTCTATTCTCTTTTGTGATTTGGGTACATAAAGGCTTACCTAAATCATGACAAAGAATTGCATAAAAAAGATATAATTTTCTATATTCATCTTCTATTCTCTTCTCTTTTAAAATCCTTGCTAATTCATCAACTGTCATTAAAGTATGAATCCAAACATCACCCTCAGGATGATACTGTTTATCTTGAATACAACCAACTAAAGCCTCTAATTCAGGGAAGTGTTTTAATGCTCCTAACTGCTTTAAAAGTTCTAAGCCAATAGATGGTTTATTTGATTTTAAAAATAGTTTTTTAAACTCTTCAAATACTCTCTCTTTTGGAAGTTCTGCAAGTTGGTTTTTATCTACAATAGTTTTACACAATTCAAATGTTTTATTATGGAGTTTTAGATTATATCTAGCACAAAACTGTACAGCTCTATAGACTCTTAAAGGATCTTCTATAAATGTTTCATCCTCAATATGCCTTAAAACCTTTTGTTCCAAATCTTTTTTGCCACCATTTGGATCTATTAACTTTTTTTCAAAAAAATCGTATCCTATAGAGTTTAGAGTAAAATCACGTCTTTTACTAGCTTTTTCAAAGTCAAGACTTTTGTCATTTATAATTTCAAAACCTCTATGCCCAACATCCACTTTTCTTTCTAATCTAGCTAATGCAAAATCAAAATCATAAGAGTCTATTTTCATAGTTAAAACCCCAAATGATTTTCCAACCTGCTTTACACTACCAAATTTTTTTAAAATAGGTTCAACCAAATCTAAAGAGTCAATACCAAAAAGCTCTATATCATAATCTTTTGAGGGAATATCTAAAAGTGAATCTCTTACACATCCACCTACAAGAATAGGTTTTACACCATTTTCTTGTAGATTTTGAAGTATTTCTTGAAGTATTTTAGGAGTTTTAATCTTGTTTGTACACATGTACATCTTGTTGAGGGAATGGAATAGAGATACCCTCATTATCAAATGTAGTTTTAACTTTTTCAGTTAAATCAAACTTTACAGGCCAATAATCAGGTGTTTTAACCCAAGCTCTTACGACAAAATTTACAGATGAATCACCTAATTCTGAAACAGCTACTAAATTAGCCTCATCTTTTAAAACTCTACTCTCTTCATTTATAATAGAGTTTAAAATATCTTTTGCTTTTTTAATATCATCATCATAACCAATTCCCACAACTAAATCAACTCTTCTTTTCTCTTTTGCATTTACATTGATTATAGTATCTGTAGTAATTGAACCATTTGGAACTATTAAAATTTGATTATCAGGTGTTTTTAAAATAGTATTAAAGATTGAAATCTCTTCAACAGTACCGCTTGCTCCACCTGCTGTTACATAATCACCAACTCTAAATGGTCTGAACATTATAAGCATAACACCTGATGCAAAGTTTCCAAGTGAGTCTTTTAGTGCTAAACCTATAGCTAAACCAGCTGCACCTAAAATAGCGAAGAATGATGTTGTATCAACACCTACTTGCTTTAATGCAGACAGTACAACTACTATTAATAAAATATAATAGATGATATTTTCAAAAAACTTTATAAGTGTTTCATCTATCTTCTTAGCTTTTCTTGCAACTTTTAGAATAATATCAGTTATCTTTCTAGCTGCCCATTTCCCAACTAGAAAAATTGCTAGAGCAAAAACTATATTTATTGCATAGTCAATAACACCATACTCTATAATTATCTTTTGAATATCTTCCATCTTTACACCTTATTTATTAGATTTAAAAGTGTCTTTGTACAATCCTCTAATGGAACTTCACTTTTTTCTAAAGTCTCTCTATCTACTATCTCTACTTTACCCTCTTTTAGTTTCTTTCCAATAACAACAGCATAAGGGAAGCCAATTAGTTCAAAGTCACCCATTTTAAAACCAAATCTCTCTTTTTTTCTATCATCAATAATAACTTCAACACCATTTGTTTTTAAAGCTTCATAAACTTCCATTCCTGCTGTAAGTTCATCCTCTTTTTTAGCATTTGATACAATTATATCAACCATATAAGGTGCTGTTTCTTTTGACCAGATACAACCTTTTTCATCATGGTTTTGTTCAATTACTGCTGCTACTAACCTTGAAATACCTATTCCATAACAACCCATTTCAAATGGTTGAGACTTTCCATTTGCATCTAAAAATTTTGCATCCATAGCTTCAGAGTATTTTGAACCTAATTGGAAAATATGTCCAGCTTCAATCCCTTTTGTATATTGAAGTTCACCACCACAACAAGCACATACATCACCCTCTTGAACAGAAACTAAATCATCAAAAATAATATCATTCATAGAAGTCAAATCTACACCTTTATAGTGATAGTTCTCTTCATTGGCTCCACATACTAAGTTATTATCCTCTTTTAACTCATTATCAACAATAACTTTTATATCTTTTGGTAAATCAACAATACCACAATATCCAGCTACTAATCCTGCATCTATAACCTCTTGCTCAGAAGCATCTTCTAACTCTAAGGCACTTACTGCATTACAAGCTTTTGTCTCTTCTAACTCATCTACACCTCTTACAAAAAATAGAACCACTTCAGAGCTTTCCTCATAAATAGCTTTTTTCATAACTGCTTTCATAGAGTAGTAAGCATCAGCTTTTAAAAACTCACTTACTTCTTCAATAGTTTTACAATCTGGCGTTTCTACCTTTTCAAGTTTTTGAGTTTCTAAAGCCTCTTTTTTATTTGGTTTTCTAATTGCAGCTTCAATATTTGCTCCATAATCACAATCAGGACAAATCACAATTGTATCTTCTCCAGAGTTAGCTAGTACGTGAAACTCTTTTGAACCACTTCCACCAATTGCACCACTATCAGCTTCAACAACTCTAAAATCCAACCCTAATCTGTTATAAACATTTTTATATGTCTCTTCCATAAGATCAAATTCTCTTTTTAAATCCTCTTTTGTATCATGGAATGAGTAGGCATCTTTCATCAAAAACTCTCTACCTCTCATAAGACCAAATCTTGGTCTTGCTTCATCTCTGAACTTTGTGTTTATTTGGTATAGGTTTACTGGTAAATCTTTGTATGAAGTGATTCTATTTTTCACCATATTTACTACAGCTTCTTCATTTGTTGGTGAAAGCACGTAATCTCCACCTTTTCTATCTTTGAACTTTAAAAGCTCATTTCCCATAGTAGTTGATCTACCTGATTCGTCCCAGTATGATTGTGGTGTCACAAATCCAAATTGAACTTCATTTGCTCCACTTTTATCCATCTCTTCTTTTACAACTGCTCTTATCTTATCAAGTACAATTTTACCTAATGGCATATAGTCATAAATACCTGCACCTGTTTGAGAAATAAATCCACCTCTTACTAAATATTGGTGTGATGCGAGTGTTGCATCCTTTGGTGCTTCTTTTGTTGTTGAAATAAACATATTACTAAATTTCATTTATATACTTCCTATCTTTTTCTATTTATCTACAAATTCACATTTATACTCATCAAAAAGTGAGGTTTCATCTTTTTTTGTAAAAAGGTTCTGTACAGCTGCTACAACCATATCACACTCCATATTTTTTGAAATCTGTTTTAGTTGTTTAGAGGGCTGATGTAAATACTCTGTTATTACTGTTTGACACAGTTTTCTAATATTTTCTTCATCCTCTTGTCTTATAAAACCTTTTTTTATAGCATTTTTCACTTTTTTATCAATTACTTCATCACCTTTTGTATAAAGGTTTTTTATAACTGGTTCTATTTCTAAAGATTTAAGCCACTCAAAAAACTCAACAGACATTCTACTTACAATACCATAAGCAGTTTTTGCTTGTTTTGCTCTTTGTGTCATATTTTGGTTTACAATATCTTGTAAATCATCCACTGCATAAATTTCAAGTTTTGACATCTCTATATCTTCTATATCCCTTGGAACAGCTATATCAAACCAATATCTTCCAAAACTAACCTCTGACACTATATCCTCTGTAATAATGGGGTATGGTGCAGAAGTTGCAGTAATCATAACTCTGTTTTCTTTTAATAACTGCTTTAAATCTTCATAAGGTCTAACCTCAATATCTTTATCAAAACTATTTGCTAAGATTTGAGCTTTTTTCATATCTCTACTTGTAAGAACTATTTCAAATCCTGAAGCGATTAAGTGCTTTATAGTAAGTTCACTCATTTCACCAGCACCAATAACAAGTGCTTTTACTCCACTAGTATTTTCAACAATCTCTTTTGCTTTTGCTACAGCTGTACTTGCAACTGATACAGAACCTGTACCTAAAGATGTTGAACTTCTAACTGAAGCAGCACATTTAAATGCATAGTGCATGGCTCTTGTAATAGCAGTAGAACAGTACTCTTTAGATTGGGAAAATCTAAAAGCATCTTTTAGTTGTCCTACGATTTGTGTCTCTCCAATAACTAAAGAATCAAGAGCTGATGCAACTGTAAATAAGTGGTGTATTGCACTTTCATTATCGTATATATCCGCTCTATCAAAAAGTGTATCAAAATCTACGTATGAGTATTTAGCTAGTTTTTGAAGTATATCTTTTGAGCTTTGCTTTACATTTGCTGATCTTGTTATAATCTCAACTCTATTACAAGTTGATAATACAACAGCCTCTTTTGTAGCGTCAAAATCTAAAATAGCTCTTAGAAATCTATCTTTATCCTCATCTCCATTAAAAGCAAGTTTCTCTCTCATAGAAATATCAGTATTTTTATGAGAGAAACTTATTATTAAGTAACTCATTTAAAACTCTCTTTCAATCATCGCTTTCATAATTAAAACAAGTGATTGATTATCTTCTTCATCTTTTATAATATCTATAGCTTCATTACCTAAATCTTTTGCTAACTTTATTGAATCAGTTAAAGCATTTGTAATTTCCATCTGCTCTTTAATCCATAAAGTCTCCTCATTAGACAACTGCTTTTTATATAAAGACTCTAATTTTGACTTATCATCTAATCTATCGTGTAGTAAAAGATATGGAATAGTTACTTTACCCTCTACAAAATCAAGCATTGCAGGTTTTCCAAGAGTATCACTATCTTGTGTAATATCTAAAATATCATCAATCATTTGAAAAGCTAACCCTAAGTTTTTACCATATAAAGCATACTTCTGTTCATCTTTATTTGCTAAAATAGCTGCTGCTTTTGCAGAGGCTTCAATAAGAGAAGCAGTCTTTTTATAAATCATATCATTGTATTTTTCATAAGAAGAGTTAAAAGACATAGTCAAATCCACATCCATCATTTCACCAATACTTAGTAAAGTAACAGCTTTTGAAACTGTGTATGCAACTTGCTTATCCATCAATGATAGTTCTGTAAATGCTTTTGAATATAGAATATCTCCAAACATAATTGATGTTTTATTATCATACAATGCATTTACAGATGGCTTACCTCTTCTTGTATCTGCCTCATCAATAACATCATCATGTAATAGTGAAGCTGCGTGAATCATCTCTATAACTGCACAAAGCTTTATAGACTCTTTACTAACACCTGCAATTTTTAGAACTAGCTTTGATCTTAGCATCTTTCCAGTTGCTAATTTATCTAATAACTCTAAGCTTTTTTCATCATCACACTCTTTGATGAAAGTCTTTATTTGATTTTGTACTTCTTGTAACTCTTCCAACACTTCTACCTTACGAGTCTAATCTACTAATAATCTCACCTGTATACTCTACATAAAGACCTTTTTTCATATTCTCTACTTCTTGAGAATTCTCTTCTTTATACTGCTTCACTAAGTCATTTACATCAAACTCTTCACCTTTATCTTTTGATAAAAGCATCTCTAATACTGCAACTTTTTCTATTATTTTATCTAATTCACCATCTACAATATCCGATGAAGCTTCTCTTACAACATCAAAAAATTTTGATTTTGGGCTTCCCATAAAAATATCGTCTTCGTCCTCTGTAAACCATTCATTAAAATATGACATAATTTTTCCTTTTTTTAATAACTCTTAATCTTCTAATCTAACTCTAACTGATTTAGCATGAGCTGTAAGCCCCTCTGTATCAGCAAGTATTGCACAAGCTTCTCCTAACTCATCTATCGCATTTTTTGAGAAGTTAATAATTGAGCTTTTTTTCATAAAGTTTTCAACATTTAATGGGCTATAAAATTTAGCTGTACTTCCCGTTGGCAAGGTATGATTAGGACCTGCAATATAATCACCAATTGGTTCTGGTGTATTTTCACCTAAAAATATAGCACCTGCATGTTTAATCTTTGGTAATAGCTCAAATGAGTTTTTTGTCATCACCTCTAAGTGTTCTGGTGCAATTTCATTCATAAGTTTTAATGCCTCTTCCATATTTGAAGCAACAATAATAGCTCCCCTATCTTCAATTGATTTTCTAGCTATTTTTTCTCTTTCTAAATCTCTAAGATAGTTTTCTACCTCATTGGATGTTTGATTTGCTACATTTTCATCAGTAGTAATCATAATTGAACTAGCCATCTCATCATGTTCTGCTTGTGATAGTAAATCAATAGCTAGATATTTTGGTTTTGCTGTTTCATCAGCTAATATACCTATTTCAGATGGTCCTGCAATCATATCAATATTTACTTCACCAAATACTAACTTTTTAGCAGTTGCTACAAATATATTCCCTGGACCTGTTATCACATCAACCTTTGGAATTGTAGAAGTTCCATAGGCCATAGCAGCAATAGCAGAAGCTCCACCTACTTTATAAGCTTTTGAAATTCCACATAAATGACATGCTGCTAAAAGCAGTTCATTTACTTCATTATTTGGTGTTGGTGTACATACAATAATATCTTCAACACCTGCAACTATTGCTGGAATTGCGTTCATTAAAAGACTACTTGGGTATGCAGCTTTTCCACCTGGAATATATAAACCTGCTTTATCCACAGGAGTTGATTTCTGTCCTAATATTGTTCCATTTTTTTCAAAATCTAGCCAAGACTTTGGAAGTTGCTTTTCGTGATAAGCTTTAATTCTGTCATAAGCCATATGTAAAGCAGCTCTTAAATCATCGTTAATATTTTCATATGCTGCTTTCATATCATCTTGTGATATTACTAACTCCTCATCACTTTTCACTTCCCAATTATCAAATTTAGCAATATGTCTTTTTAATGCTTCATTTCCCTCATTTGTAATTTCATCAATTAGATTCATTACAATTGTCGAAACATCTTTAATATCTGTCTTTGCTCTTGCTAAAATATCTTCAAACTCTTTATCAAAATTTGTGTCTTGTGTGCTAATTATCTTCATTTCTTATCCTAATATCTCTTTTACAATATCTTCTAAATCTCTATTTTCTACTACTACAATCTCGTCTGCAACTTTTTCATACTGAGTTACTCTTTCATTGTAAAGTTTTTTTGCAGCATCTAAATCGCTTAGAAGAGGTCTTTTCTTTAACTTTTTTTGGGCATTTGGTGCATTATGAATTCTGTTTAAAATACCCTCAAAAGAAGATTTTAAATAGACAATCTTCCCTATTTTGTTAAGGTTTTCTTGCTTATAAAAACCTCCACCTGTTGAAATAATAGTATTATCTACACTTTGTTCTAACCAATGTGCAGTTTTCTTCTCTAAATCTCTAAAGTATGGTTCACCATCTGTTTCAAAAATCTTTTTTATTTTTCTATTTTCCATACTTTCTATTAAATCATCAGTATCAATAGCCATTTTATCAGAAGCTTTAACTAAAGCTCTTGCTACTGTACCCTTACCAACACCCATAAAACCAATTAATATTATATTCTTCTTTTCCATAGTAGGAGATTATATCTAAAAGTTTGTAAAATTAATCATAAACATAAATTTAGATTTTTTATGTCTAATTTAAAGTATCATTATTTGTTAAAATAATTGTGAAGCAAGCACCTTTATATATCTTATTTTCATATTCAAAATCGATATTTTTAACCTTTAGTTCTGAATTTAGGTTCTCTTTTATGATTTTTTGTGACATATAAAGTCCTATTCCTGTCCCTTTATCTTTTGCTTTTGTTGTAAAGCCTGATTTAAAAACTTTTTGTAAATTTTCTTCTTTTATTCCACCAGCTGTATCAACAACCTTTATAAAGACTTTTTCATCTTGTTTTTTAATATCAATAAAAATAGCTTTATGCTCTATATCCTTACTTTGTAACTCATCTTTTGAGTTGTTTATTAGATTTACAAAGACTTGAAAAAGTTCATTTTCATAAGTACATACTTTAAGGTTTTCTATATTTTCTTTTAGGTGAATATTTTTACTTTCTAGTTGTGATTTATATAGTTTATTTATCTTCTCAACAAAATCCTTAGTATTAAAAATCTTTGCTTTTTTATGTGGACTAAAAAACTCTCTAAAATCATCTATTGTATTTGATAAAAATCTAACTGTAGTATCGATACTTTTTGTAATTTCACAAATCTCTTTTTCATCTATGATATTAAGCTCTGCTTTAAACCTTAATCCTGAGGAGTAAGTAGAAATAGCATTTAAGGGCTGTCTCCATTGGTGAGTGATATTTTGTATCATCTCTCCCATTGCTGCCATTTTTGTTTGTTGTGACAACATTATATCTTTTTGTTTATTTTTTTCATACTCTTTTATCAACTCTTTTTTATGAAGTAAAAATCTTTTTTTTAATACTTTTGATAGATAAATAGATAATAGTATAAAGATTAAGGCAATTAGATTTCCTACTATTAAAATAGTATTTATATTCTCTTCTCTTTTTAGTTTTGCTTCTTTTTCAATCTCTTCAAGACTTTTATCTAACTCTTCAAGATAAAACCCTGTACCAATAATCCAATCCCACTTCCGTAAATATTTCACATAAGATATCTTATTTGTACTATTTAGACCCTTTGGTATAAATTTTGAGTGATACCTTATAAAGCCCTCTTTTTTTAGTTTAGCTAGATTTATTACCTCTTTAATGATCTCAAAGCCATTTCTATCTGTCCTATTTAAACCATTTTTCCCAATAAGTTTTTTATTCTTATGAGTAATAAAATTTCCATTTGTATCAATTATAAAAATATAGCTATTATCTGTATGTTTTATCTCTTGAATATATGAAACAATATCTTTTTGTAAAGCTTTTTCAAAATCATCAACATATTCGCCTGTTCCTATATACCAATTATAAGGTTCAAAATTTTTATTGTAAGTGATTTTTTTATACTCATTTTTTAAATCCCCTGGCTTATTCCAGTATAACTCCAAAATAAAGTCATCACTTTTCTCTAATCCTTTTAAAATCTGTCTAGCAATGTTATTGCCCTTTTTATCTCTAAACTCAATAAGATTTTCACCCTCTAAAGATGGCTTTAAAGGGTGTAAAATATTTACTCCTGAGCTTTCATAGATGTATATATATCCTCTATTATCATTAAATCTAAAATCTCTTATAGCCTCTTTTATTTTTTCAGCTATCTGCTTTTTTGTATGAGTATTTTTATATTTATTATATATGTGGGTCATTATCTTATGTGCTATATAAATCTTCTCTTCTAAGTTCTTTTTTAAAGCCTTTTCACTATTCTCTCTTTCATATTTCACATAATTATAAAGACTTTGCACTTCACTTTTGATTTTTTGCTTATTTTTTTGAATTAAAGATTTTCTTAGTTTTTGTATATCATTTTTAAGTTCTGCTTCTTGGTTCAAAAAGAAAATATATGAAATTAGTATAATAAGTATTATCACTAATGTTGTAGGTCCATATTTTATAAGGTTAAGTATTTTATTTTCTTTTGACTCTAACATAAGTTTATTTTATCACAGTTTGTTTTAATTCTTACATCTTATATTTATGTTCATACCTTTTAAGCATAGATATATTTCCTTTAATTCCCCCTTGATGTATATATAAAATACAATCTTTTGAAGAAAAGATATGGCTGTTTTGTTTTAATGTTTCAAACCCAACAGTATCATAAAGCAAATCAAACTCTATATTTGTCTGTTTATATAAATCTAAGTAGTTTTCATAAAGGTTTTTATATAATTTCCCAAAGTGATACTTTCTATCTTTACTTAAAATTTTTGGATGATTTGTAGACTCAAGTTCATAAAACTGCTTTTTTAGATACTCATCATCTCCTACACAAGAGCAAGTTAGAACCTCAAAAGGCAAATATTTTTGTAAAAAAAGTGCCGTTGTACCTGTACCTGAGGGTAAAAATACTTTTAAATTTTCTATCTTATTATCTTCTGCCCAAGTTTTTATTTCATCTGCTAAAATCTTTATACCATACTGAGCTTCTTTTAAAGCCCCACCCTCTTTTATGAAAAGTTCATTTTGCTTAAAACTATTAGGAATATTGGCAACTTGTATTTTCATACCATTTTTTAAAGCCTCTTTATAATTTCCTATAGGATTAGCTTCTAAATATGAGGGAATATGATCAACATAATACTCAAACTCCCAACCTCTAAGCCTTGCTAAAACAGATAAAGAGTACATAGCATTTGATTGACAAGAACCATGGGATATTATTTTTCTAATATTTAAAAAGTCATTTTTTAAAAAGTAGTAAAACTTTCTTGCTTTATTTCCAGAGAAGTCCTCATGAAGTAAATCATCTCTTTTTAAATATAACTCTTGATTATTGTAAACTATTTTTTCAATTTTGGAATTTAGAAAACTCATAATATAATTGTACCATTTATTAACAAATTTTTTGTACAATATCAAAAATAAATAATAAAGGTTTTTTATGAATTTGATGTACTACATAGATAAAGGTGGACCAATAGTTTATATTCTTATTGCTTTAAACATTATAGGTTTTACTATAATCTTATGGAAGCTTTTTACTCTACCTAGAAAAAATAGTATTATAAATAAAATTCAAGATAAAATCACTAAAGAAAATGATATTAATGCAACCATCGAGTATGAAGTTAAAAGATTAGAATCTGGACTAACATATATAAAAAATATTGCTACAATAGCACCACTTCTTGGTCTTTTAGGAACAGTAATTGGAGTTTATAACTCATTTGAAGCTATTACAAAAAATGGTCTTGGGGACCCTACTATATTTTCAAGTGGTATTGCAGTTGCACTTATTACTACTATTGCTGGTTTGATTGTTGCTATACCTCATCATTTAGCCTATAATCATTTTATCTCTGCTCTTGATTCAATAGAGTTAAAAGCTAAAAAAAGTATATTAAAATAGTATGAAAAGAAGAGAACCTTTAGGGTTAGATTTAACTCCAATTATTGATGTTGTTTTTATTTTACTTCTATTTTTTATAGTTACTTCTGTTTTCAAAAAAGATGAACTTGCACTTATGCTTGACTTACCAAGTTCAAACTCAAAAGCTATAGAGATAAAAAAAGATGAAATATTTATTGAACTAGATAAAAATAAGCTTGCCATAAAAGGTATTGAGGTATCTTTCAAATCCCTTGAAGATAATCTAAAAGAAGTAAAGAATAAAAGTAAATCAATAATTGTAAGAATAGATAAAGAAGTAAAGTATGAAAGAGTTGTAAAAGTACTTGATTTACTTCAAAAATATGATTTAAATAATCTTGCATTAGTAACAAATGAAGAGAAGAACTAAAGCTGTTCTAAGTTCTTATACTCTTCATCTGTAAATATTCTTGATATGGTTATAAACTGATAGCCTAAATCAATCTCTAAAGAAAAAGAGTTACCAAATGCGGCACTCTCTTCTTTAACATCAATAGTAATGTGTGAATGTTTAAAATACTCAAATTGATCTTTATCCATAAAAAACTCACATCCACAAATCTCACCGAGTTTCACATTTCTACTTGGTACATAAAAATCACTTTTTGCATAACACATGGGAGCTGTTCCATCACAGCAACCTCCACTTTGATTAAAGACCAACTCTCCATGTTCTTCTTTTAATTTTTCTATAACTTTGGCTGCTTCTTGAGTTACAGCTAATCTTTGTGTTTTCATCTTAAGTCCTTTTATCACAGGGAGAACCCCTATGATTTTAGAAAAATCCTAATGCATTTTTATCATAAGAAGTTAAAATATTCTTTGTATGTCTATAAGAGTTTAACATCATCATATGAGTCTCTCTTCCTATACCTGATTTCTTATATCCACCAAATGAAGCATGAGATGGATATAGGTGATAACAATTTACCCAAACTCTACCAGCTTGAATTGCTCTACTCATATTATGTAATTGATGAGCATCCCTTGACCAAACACCTGCACCTAAACCATATACAGTATCATTTGCTATTTCTATTGCCTCTTTTTCATCCTTAAATGTAGTTACAGCTAAAACTGGTCCAAAAATCTCTTCTTGGAATATTCTCATTTTATTATGACCTTTAAAAATTGTAGGTTTAATATAATTTCCATTTGGATATTTACTGTTTTTATACTCTTCACCACCAATTAAACACTGGGCACCCTCTTCTTTTCCTATTTTGATATACTCTAAGATTTTCTCTTTTTGATTTGATGAAGCTTGAGCACCCATTTTATTATTTGGATCTAATGGATCTTCTTGTGTAATTGCTTCAACTCTTTGCAATACCCTTTTCATAAATGGTTCATAAATAGACTCTTGAATTAATGCTCTTGATGGACAAGTACAAACCTCCCCACTATTAAATGCAAATAGAACTAATCCCTCAATAGCCTTATCAAAGAACTCATCATCTGCATCCATAATTGATTCAAAGAATACATTTGGTGATTTTCCACCTAACTCTAGTGTTGAAGGAATAATATTTTCAGTTGCATACTGCATTATTAATTGCCCCGTTGTAGTCTCACCTGTAAAGCCAACTTTTTTAACATCTGGGTGAGTTGATAAATATTTACCAATCTTACCACCTGCACCGTTAATTACATTTATTACCCCCTCAGGTAATACATCTTGAATAACCTCTAGCATTAGTAAAATAGACATAGGAGTTGCACTTGCTGGTTTTAATACAACACAATTTCCAGCTGCTAATGCAGGTGCTATTTTCCAAGCTGCCATAAGTAAAGGAAAATTCCATGGAATAATCTGTGCAACAACACCATAAGGCTCATAAATCTCTTGAGATACAGTTGTATTATCTAGATCCGCAACAGTTCCTGCTTCACTTCTAATAACAGATGCAAAATATCTAAAATGGTCAATTACTAAAGGTACATCAGCGTTTAATGTCTCTCTTATTGTCTTACCATTATCAAAAGTTTCTGCAATAGCTAACTCTTCAAGTCTAGCTTCTAAAGCATCTGCTATATCATTTAGCATCTTACTTCTTTCAATAACTGTTGAGTTTTTATAACTTTCAAATGCAAGTTTTGCTGCTTTTACTGCTGCTTCTACATCATCTTCATTTGATCTTGGAATTTTTGTTAATACCTCTCCATCCACTGGTGAGATATTTTCAAAGTACTCACCGCTAATTGGAGCAACCCACTTACCACCTATAAAGTTTTCATACTGTTTTTTGAACTCAGGTTTTTTATATGTTGACATAATTAATTCCTTTTATAATTTTTAGTTGAAAAGATGACTTTTCATTTTCAAAATTGTATATGAAGAATATAGCCTAACTTTAGCCTAAATATAGCATAAGTATAGCGAGTGCAACATTTCTATACAAAGTCCCATTTTTTGGGCTTTATTTTAATTATAAAATTTCAAAAAAAATCTTTTTTTATGCTACAATTGATTTATGAAGACTTATAACTACATAATAAAAGATACACAATTAAATAACTATATAGATTTCAACAAATTTAAGAATAAAAAAAATATACTAGTACAAGTCTTTTGTGGAGAGAATAAAACTAGATTAAAACAGATATTAGAGCAAATAAACAAAAATCTTAAAGAAGCTATTTGCATAGGAACATCTACAGATGGTGAAATATTTGAAAAGGGTGTAACTACTAAAAAAACGGTAATTAGTATAAGTACTTTTGAAGCTACAACATTAAAACTAGCATACTCGACAAAAAATTCAAGCTTTAAAAATGGACAAAATCTAGCCCAAAAGTTAATATGCGAGGATTCTAAACTTCTTATAGTTTTTACAGATGGCCATAAAACAAACGGTGAAGAGTTTCTAAAAGGTATTGAAGAGATAAACAGTAGTGTAATAATAGCAGGTGGAATGGCAGGAGATAATGCGAAGTTTCAAGAAACATTTATTTGTGCAAACAATCAAATTTTTACAAGTGGTGCTGTTGCTGTTAGTTTAAACTCTAAAAATTTAGATGTGAAAAACTCATACAATTTTAACTGGTCTGAGATTGGTATTTCTCATACAATAGATGATGTAAAAGACAATAGGGTATATAAAATATCAGGTTTAAAAGCTATAGATTTTTATAAAAAGTATTTAGGTTCTTATGTGGCAAAAGCACTACCTGCAACAGGAATAGAGTTTCCACTAATACTAAAAAAAGATAATCTTCCACTTGCAAGAGCTGTTATAAATAAACATAATGATGGTAGCTTAAGCTTTGCAGGAAACTTACAAAAAGGGGATAAGGTAAAACTTGGTTTTGGAAATATTGAACTTATTATGAATGACTCTATTAAATCATTATTTAAAGATAGTAATTTAAGTCAAACCCAATCTTTCTTTATCTACTCTTGTATGGCTAGACGAAGATATATGCCAAACTTAATAAGTCATGAAATTGAACCATTTAGTAAAATAGCCTCTACAAGTGGCTTTTTTACTTATGGGGAGTTTTTTCATAGTAATAATAAAAATAAACTTTTAAATCAAACATTAACAATAGTAGCATTGAGTGAAAAAACTAATTTATCTAACAATGAAAGAAATACTAAAGATATAAAAGTTGAAAGGCAAGAGTTAAGTGAACACTCAAGAAGTCTTCAAGCCTTAACTCACCTAATAAAACAGTCCTCAAAAGACTATAATGAACAATCAAAACAGCTAGAGATAAAAAGTAACTATGCGCAAAATCTAGTAAAAGCCCAAAAACAGTTTTTAAAGCATGCTGTTCATGAGACAAATACTCCTCTTTCTATAATAATGGGAAATATTGAGATGTATGAAATGGAGTTTGGTAAAAACAACTACCTATCTAATATTGAGGTTGCTATGAAAAATCTTTTTAGTATTTATGATGACTTAAGCTATTTAGTAAAAAAAGATCAAGTAAATCAAGCAACTAAAAATATTAATATTGTGGATTTTGTTAGAAGTAGAATAGAGTTTTTTTCACAAAGTGCTAAAAAGTCTAAATTAAGATTTGACTTTCAAACCTCAAGTAGTGATATTAAAATAAACTTTAGTGAGACAAAACTCCAACGAATAGTTGATAACAATTTAACAAACGCTATAAAGTATACATTAAGAGATGAAACAATTTATGTAAAACTTGAACAAAAAAATAGTTTATGTGATTTTTCTATAAAAAGCCACTCTAAGCAGATACTAGATCAACAAAAAATATTTGAAGAGTATTATAGAGAGCAAAACTCTCAAGAGGGCTTTGGTCTAGGATTGAATCTTGTAAAAAGAATTTGTAGTGAAGAGAATGTGGGTATAAAACTTGAATCAAGTGAATCTTGGTCTTCATTTACATATACATTTAAAGGAATATTATGAAAATCTTACTTTTAGAAGATGACTTTATGTTAAATGAAATGATTGATAACTATTTAACATCTACAGGGCATCTAATAAAAAGTGCCACTACAGGGAAAAAGTGTTTAGAACTGTTAGATAAAGAACAGTTTGATTTACTAATATTAGATATAAATCTTCCTGATATTGATGGATTTACTATCTTAGAGACACTACACGAACAAAAAAGAGATATTCCTACAATATACATATCTGCTTTAATTGATATAGAAGATATTTCAAGAGCCTTTGATATAGGGTGTTATGATTATTTAAAGAAACCTTTTCATTTAAAAGAGTTAACCATAAGAATAAACAGACTTTTAAAGACAAGAATAACCCCTATGCAGCATAAAAGATTGTCAAAATCTTATAGTTTTGATAGTGAAACAATGACACTTTACTACAATAAAGAGCCTCATATACTACCTAAACGACAACTTAAGATTATAGAACTTTTAGCTAGAAATAGAAGCTTAGTTGTAGATTATGAGATGTTTAAGGAGTATGCTTACAGTGATATTGAGATTGATAATGCAACAATAAGAGCAGAAATAAATCGAATCAAAAAAGCTTTAAAAGAGGACTTTATCATAAATATAAGAGGAAGTGGATATATGATAAAAACACCAAACTAATTAAAACTTGATTGAAACATAAAAACTTAATTCAAACTCATTATCATCATCTAAGAAGTTATTCTTTTTATACTGAGCATAAGAGGGTTTTGTAGTTGTTTCAAACTCAGTTTTTAATAACCACTCATGATATACCCAGTGAATAAATTTTAATACATCACCATGTTTACCCTTTAAATCAAATCTTGCATAAATACCATCAGCAATATAAAAATCAGGTAATCTGTTGTTTTTTATCTTCTGTTCTTCATCTGTAACTATACAAGCGATATATTGACAATCATTTAAAGGAGTTATTGTAGGATTATCATGAAACAGAGCAATTTGTTTATAGTTTTTGATTTCATTTGAAAGTGTCCAAACCTGTAACTTTTGCCAAGTCTGTTTTATATTTACATTATATCCTCTATTTCTTATATAGTAGCCTTTCATTGCAGGCATTTTTACAATCTTTGGTGACTTCATACTAAAACTAGCCTTTGATTGCATAGCCTTTGGTGATTGTTGTAGGATTTTATTTGAGTACTTTTTATAACCACCATTCTTCCACTGCTTTGGTGTCATTTCAAATCTATTTTTGAAAGTTTTAATAAATGATGATTGAGATGAGTATCCACACTGATTTGCTATATTTGAAATGGTTGAGTATTTATTTGTCAAAAGTAAGTTTGAAGCCTTTTGTAGTCTAATTAGTTTAATACTCTCATATATATTTCTTCCAAAAGTCTCTTTAAATATTCTTTGCATATGAAATTTACTTACATTTAAATCTATACTTAACTCTTCAATATCTATAATAGTATCTATGTGAGTATAGATATAAAACATAATATCATTAGCAATTTTTGTTCTTTTTTGTAGGGTTTCTCTTTTCATAACTATATTATAGCATTTTTAAACTATAAAATAAGCACTAATGAACAATTATTTAAGCACATAAAGAGAAGAATTTTTTTTAGAAATCAACTAAAATACTTCCAGATTTAAAATTATATTTAAATAAGAGGAAGTTATGAATAAAGATAGCCAGTTTAATCTTGTTTTTGAAAAATGTAAAAGTGTAAACTTAAAAAGACTAAAAGAGGACACTCTACTAATGATTGTACACTATTTAATCAAAGATTATAATAGTTTAAAGTCAAAAAATGCAAACCAAACAGACCAAAGTATCATTAATATAAAGCAAGAGGACTTAGACTTCATAGAACAAAACATCTCATCTCTCCATAGATTTCTTGAAAAAAATGTAATCACTGTAGATACATTAAACAAGATATTTGCAAATAGAAGTCAATCTGTCTTTATGAAACAACTTGCCTCAAATCTAGAACCAATGAAAGATTATTATAAATATCTTACTACACTATTCTCAACAAAACTTTCAAATGGTTCTCAATGGGTTCCTGAATTGTTTGCATTTAGCTTACTATACACATATAAAAAAGAGCATGGAAAATCACTATACGCCTATCCTTTCCTTGAAGATTTTCCAATCGAAAAAATTATCGAAATCTATAATCAGAATAATATTGAATTAAAAAAGAGTATAGCAAAGCAAGAAAACATTAGTTTTTGGAAAGTAAAAACTGTAATGGATGAAATGTATAACAATTCAGAATTTATAACTGAGAAGTATTTAAAGTATAATTTTAAAATCAATCCTAAAAGAGTCTCTAAAACTAGAGCAAAAAAAAGACGAACAAAATAGTTTAACAGCCTTATATAAAAATGGGGAATATCCCCATTTTATTTTTAAACCTACAATTTAGTTTTTATCAATTGCATTTAAATCACTAAATGCTGACTCTAACCTTTTTACCATAGATTCCTGTCCAGCTCTTAACCATTTTCTAGGATCGTAGTATGATTTATTTGGTTTATCTTCTCCATCTGGATTACCAATTTGTCCTTGTAAGTAATCTCTTTTTGAAGACTCATACTCTCTTACACCATCCCAAAATGCCCATTGAGTATCAGTATCAATATTCATTTTAATTACACCATAATCAATAGATTCTTTGATATCTTTTAATGCAGAACCTGAACCACCATGGAAAACAAAGTCAACTGGTTTATCAGATGTGTTTAATTTCTCTTTGATATATTTTTGTGAGTTATCTAAAATATCTGGTCTTAATACTACATTTCCAGGCTTATAAACTCCATGAACATTTCCAAATGAAGCTGCAATAGTAAAGTTCTCATCAACTTCATTTAACTTTTCATAAGCATAGCATACTTCTTCTGGTTGAGTATATAGTAGTGCATTATCAACATCTGTATTATCAACACCATCTTCCTCACCACCTGTAATACCAAGTTCGATTTCAATCATCATATCAAGTTCATTCATAACTTTAAAATAATCAACACATGTAGAGATATTCTCTTCTAAAGACTCTTCTGATAAATCAAGCATATGTGATGTATATAAAGGTCTACCTGTATTTTTAAAGTGTTCTTTCCCTGCATCTATTAAACCATCAATCCATGGTAATAATTTTCTAGCTGCATGGTCAGTATGTAATACTACAGGAACATTATAAGCTTCTGCCATAGTGTGAATATGTTTTGCTCCACTAACTCCACCTAAAATAGCAGCATCACTAGTTTTTAAACCTTTTCCTGCAAAATATTGAGCTCCCCCATTTGAGAACTGAATAATTACAGGAGAATTAACTTTTGCAGCAGCTTCTAAAACTGCGTTTGCTGAATCTGTTCCTACAACATTAACTGCAGGAATAGCAAAGTTATTATCTTTTGCATATTTAAATAATTTCTTTGCTTCTGTTCCTGTTAATACACCTGGCTTTACAACATCTAGTACACCCAACTTTGTCTCCTTATGTTCTTTGTATTTATTTTATTACGATATTTGCTTCTTTTCTTAAATCATCAGCAATTTGTTGTACTTTTTTATTGTACTCATTACTCATAAGCATTCTTGATATTTTACCTTTAACTTCATTAAAAGATAATGACTTACCAGGTTTTTTGTCTTTTAAGTAGATTACGTGGTATCCAAACTGTGTTTTAACTGGATTTTTTGAGTATGATTTTTTATCTAAAGCTTTTGCAGCATTTGCAAACTCTGGAACCATTTGATTAGCTTGAAACTCACCTAAGTTTCCACCATTTTTACCACTTGGGCCTACTGATTTTGATTTTGCTAATTCAATAAACTTTTGCTCTTTTTTAGAAGCTTTATTTAATTGTCCAATTATATCTTTAGCCTCATCTTCAGTTTTAACTAAAATATGTCTTGCATTTAATTTAGCTGGTACTTTAAATTTGTCTTTGTTTTTTTCGTAGAAGTCTTTTTGTTGCTTTTCTGTTACATCAATAGATTTTAACTCTTTTTGTTGCCAAACTTGAAATGCTAAATTCTCTTTAATGTTGTTTAATGCATCTTGGTAAGCTTTCTCTTTAGTGATACCATCATTCATAGCTTTTTGAACAATAAGCTTTTTATTGATGATTTGTTCTAATACTTTATTTTGTGCATTTTTCGGTAATGATTCAAACTGCACTCTTGGATCTTTAATCACTTGTGCAACATCCTGCTTAGTGATTTTTTCTCCATTTACTTCTGCATAGTAATCTGCTGCACTTAAAGTTGTTGTTAACATAAGTGAAGCTACAACACTTGAGATTATTTTCTTCATAATTTTCCTTCTATTCTTAAAGTTTGATATATTTTAACTTTTCTTTGTTAATAAAAAATTAATATCTAAAAAAATGACCAAAAAATAAGTAATTCTTTAAAAATTTTGAAATTTTCCTTAAAAGACCTTTAAATTTAAAAAAATTTATGGTACAATTCGGCTCAAATTTAAACTTAACTTAAATTTAAGGGATCAAACTTTATGAGAATATTAATTATAGAAGATGAAATAACTTTAAACAGAACTCTGCAAGAAGGACTAACTGATTTTGGTTACCAAGTTGATGCTGCAGAAAACTATAAAGATGCTGAATATTTTATAGATATTAGAAATTATGATTTAGTTCTAACAGACTGGATGTTACCTGATGGTGACGGAATTGAACTATGTAAAATAGTAAAAAATAGAAGTTCAAGAACAGCTGTTGTTATTATTTCAGCAAGAGATGACAAAGAATCTGAAATTGAAGCATTAAAATCTGGTGCTGATGACTTTATTAAAAAGCCATTTGACTTTGATATTTTATTAGCAAGAATTGAAGCAAGATTAAGATTTGGTGGAACAAACATCATTGAAATCGAAGGTTTAGCAATCAATCCTGATGAAGAGAAGATTGAATACCAAGGTGAAGAGATTGAATTAAAAGGTAAACCTTTTGAGGTATTAACTCACTTAGCTAGGCATAGAGATCAAATTGTATCAAAAGAGCAATTATTAGATGCAATCTGGGAAGAGCCAGAATTAGTAACTCCAAATGTAATTGAAGTTGCAATCAATCAAATTAGACAAAAAATGGATAAACCATTAAGTATTTCTACTATTGAGACTATTAGAAGAAGAGGATACAGATTCTGTTATCCAGAGGCTTCTCAAGCGGATGAAATTATATAAATAAACTTTAAAAGTTAGTAGGGTTTGATGGAAGCTAGAAGTATCTATAAACAGTTTTATACTAAACTAATTATAGCTACTTCGCTATTCATTATAGCTCTATCTTCAATTTTTTATGAATATTCAAGAAGTACAACCTATGAGAATATTCAAAAAAATATGCTTCAAGATGCACAAAAGATATTTAAACTTTCTCATGATAATAATCTTGATTTAAAGAGTTTCAAACTATTTCAAAATGATGATATTTCAATAGACTTAGTAAACAATCCAAAATTAAAAAACTACAAATTTTATACATATAACAACAATGGCAATTACTATATAAAGCTTCTATATCCATTTGATTTAAAAAATAGAAAATTTTTACAAATAGTAAGAAATATTAACTACGAAAGAGAAATACTATACTCAATCATATTTAGAAACCTTTTTATTCTAGCAATTCCAGGTTTTTTACTAATGCTTATTTATTCACTAGTTGTTTCAAAGTCATTACTAAAACCAATTTTACAAATCAATAAAAAACTATCCAATATGGATGAAAACTCTCTAAGTCAGATTGAGAAAAAAGATTTACCAATTGAATTTCATTCATTATCTGATTCTATTAACTCACTAACAAATAGAATTGAAACTTATGTAAAATTCAAAAAAGAGCTATTTATCGGTGCTGCCCATGAGTTAAAGACACCTCTTGCAGTTATGAAACTTAAGAATGAGGTTACCTTAAGAAAAAAACGTGAGCCTGAAGCGTATGAAGAGACTTTAAGATTATCAGTTAAACAAATAGATGAGATGAATAAAATGATTTCATCTATTTTAGATATTGGTAGAGCTGAGGGAGCACAGTTTGAACAAATGGAAGAGCTTGATTTAGTTGAGTATATGAAGAAAAAAGCTAATGATTATAGAATGTTAAGTGCTCAAAAAAATATAATTATTACATTCTTTTCAAATGTTAATCACTATAAAACATCTATTCAAGTCACTTTATTAAATCAAATACTACAAAACTTTGTACAAAATGCTATTAAATTCACTCCTGATGATAAATCTATTGCTATTAGACTTAAAAAGAGTAAGAAAAGAATCGTTATTACTGTAACAGATGAGGGTCCAGGAATTGATGAAAAAATAGATTTATTTGCTCCATTTAAAAGATTTGGAAATGAAAGTGGAACTGGGTTAGGACTATTTCTAGCAAAAAATGCTTCTGATGCATTAAGAGCAAAAATAAGTTTAAAAAATAGAAAAGATGGTAAAAAAGGATGTGTTGCTAAGTTAGTACTTAACAACACTTCAAAATTAGAAACATTTGATTAGAAATTATTTGCGTGTTCAATCTTAGTACATTTGTTCTGTACTACTTTCATACCTGCTTCTTTTGCTTTTTGCGCAGCTTCATTATTTACTAAACCTAATTGAGTCCATACTGTATCAATATCTCCTCTTTTTATTGCAGCATCAACAACAGCAGCAATAGCATCAGGCTTTCTAAAGATATCAACCATATCAATCTTAAAAGGTATCTCTTCTAAACTTCTATAAACTTTCTCACCTAATATCTCATCCTCTTTTGGATAAATAGGAACTATCTTAAATCCTGCATTTTTAAGGTATCTTGCCACCTTATTTGAAGCTTTTTCCTCATTTGGAGAAAGTCCTGCTATTGCTATTGTTTTTGTATTATTAAATATCTCTACTATTTCTTCGCTATTAGAGTTTACACTTGGAAATTCGCACTCCATTTTATATCCTTTTTCTTTATTCTTAAATATTGACAAA
>JASMTK010000086.1:0-20788 GCA_041694355.1 Arcobacteraceae bacterium
TATTTATATAGATATTTTAGCTAAAAAGTCCTACAAAAGCCCTTATATAAAGGGTTTTATCGCTTTATTACAAAGTATACATCATCAGTGATTTTAAGAATATTTGCAATTTTTATGAAAATTGACTAATTTTTAGAGGTGCCCTTTAAAAAACACAATAGATAAATTAAATGAAGTTACTTATGAATACATTGTTATGGACTTGAATTTACCGGATGCAAATGGAATGTCTGTGGTAAATAGTATAAAAGCCACATCTAAAGATAGTAAAATAATAGTTTTAACCTCTTCAAATGATATAAGTCTAAGACAAGAGTTATTTACAAAAGGTATAGTTGATTATTTAAGAAAAGATTTTAAGCATGATGAAATAATAAAAGAGATTGATGAAATAATAGTACAAACACAAAGAAATAGTTTAATTGAAATCTTAGTTGTAGATGATTCAAGTTTGATAAGAGAACAATTAAAAGATTTATTATCTATAAAAAACTATAGGTTATACTTTTCAAAAGACTCAACTTCTGCATATAAAATTCTAAAAGAAAAAGATTCTATAAATTTAGTATTATTAGATATAGAGTTGCCAGATATAAATGGATTAACTTTACTTAAAAATATAAAAAACAATATTAATAAAGAATTACCAGTAATTATATTATCAGCAAACTACACACCTGAAAACTATAGAGATTGTTTTAAAAGTGGAGCCTCGGATTTTATAAAAAAGCCATTTATTATTGAAGAGTTACTTTTAAAAACTGATTTATGGATTGATAGATTAAAAAAAGATTTTGAAACAAAATGTGCTAATGATTTACTAGAACAATACAAACAAACTGTAGATTTAGGAACAATTGTTTCAAAAACTGATAATAGAGGTATCATAACTTATGTAAATGATAAGTTCATAGAAATATCAGGTTATGATGAGAGTGAACTAATAGGAAAATCTCACAATGTTGTAAGACATGAAGATACATCAAGTGAGGTTTTTAAAGATTTATGGACAACAATAAAACAAAATAAAAAACCATGGTTTGGAAAAATAAAAAATAAAAGAAAAGATGGTACACCTTACTATGTAGAAACTGTAATAAATCCAATATTAGATAATAATAATGAGATTATTGAATACATTGGAATGAGAACAGATATAACAGAGGTAGAAGAAAATAAACAGTATCTAAAAGAGCAGTACTCTATCACAACAGGGAAGTATGAAGATATAAAAGTGTTATCTGAGAATTATGAAAATGCTATAAACAAAAGTAGTATTATTCTAAGGGTATCTCCAGATATGAAAGTAAATTTTGTAAATGAAGGTTTTTGTACCTTAACAGGTTATAAAAAAGAAGAAATAGAAGGGAAGGATTATTCTCTTTTAAAACATCCTGATATATCAGATAGTTTTATCGAAAATATGTTTAAAGAGGCTAGAGAAAAAGGAATATGGAAAGGACAACTTAAAAATCTTACAAAAAACAATAGTACAATATATTTTATCTCCACTGTTATACCAATAAAAGATAGAAACAACACTCTTATTGAATATATGGGAGTAAGATTAGACATAACAAAAATCATAGAACTACATAAAGAACTAGATATAACCCAAAAAGAGACAATTTATAAAATGGGTGAAATTGCAGAGTCAAGATCAAAAGAGACAGGGTATCATGTAAAAAGAGTTGCCCAATATTCAAAACTATTAGCTTTAAAAGCTGGTTTAAGTAAAGATGAAGCAGAACTATTAAAATTAGCAAGTCCTATGCACGATGTAGGAAAAGTTGCTATAGAGGACTCAATACTTAATAAACCTGGAAAGCTTACAAAAGAAGAGTTTGATGAGATGAAAAAACACACTCAAATAGGTTATGAGTTATTGAATACTTCAAGTAGAAAGACTCTAAAAGCAGCAGCTATTGTAGCATATGAGCATCATGAAAAGTGGGATGGTAGAGGTTATCCAAGAGGCTTAAAGGGTGAAGATATACATATTTATGGAAGAATTACAGCAGTATGTGATGTATTTGATGCCTTAGCTCATGAAAGACCATATAAAAAGGCTTGGGAATTAGATAGGATATTAGACTTATTTAAAGAGCAAAGAGGAAAGCACTTTGATCCAAGTTTAATAGATATATTTTTTGAAAACTTAGATGAATTTTTGAAAATAAAAGAGAGTTATTAAGGGTTGAACTTGAACAAAGATAGTAAAAAAAAATTTGAAATATTTCCTTGGAGTGAACATTTTAAAACAGGTTTAGTAGAGATTGATAATCAACATAAATATCTACTTTTTTTGATAAATAATTTAGCCATTAGTTTAACAAATAAAGAGAATCTAGAGACAAAAAAGCTTTTTGATGAGTTGGTTTCGTATGCAAATTATCATTTTGAGTATGAAGAGAGTGTATGGGTAAATTGTATAGAGGATAAAGAAACTATAAGTTCTCACTTGAAACAACACAATGAGTTCTTACCTCAAATTCAAAAAATAAAAGAAAATAGTAAGCATGACTCTTCTGACAAAGTAAGTGAAGAGATACTACTTTTTTTGATAAAGTGGTTAGCTTATCATATATTGGAAGAGGACAAAAGGTTAGCAATTGTTGTAAAAGCTTTAAATGATGGTCAAAATCTAAATAAAGCAAAAGCAATCTCAAATGAAATTATGGCAGATTCTATGAGAATAATCATAGACTCAGTATTATCAATGTATGACAAACTATCTATAAAAGCATTAGAACTAATTAGAGAGAGAAAAGCAAGAGAAGAAGCTGAATTAAAATTAAAAAAATTAAATAAAAAGCTTGAAAAAATATCAGTCACAGATCAATTAACAAATATTTCAAATAGAAGGTATTTTGATATTACTTTAAAGAAAAAGTTAAAGAAATCAAAAAAAGAGAAGTTATACCTAAATCTCGCAATATTTGATATTGATTACTTTAAAAAACTAAATGACACATATGGTCATGCCAGAGGTGATGAAGTTTTACAAGTTATTGGAAAAGAGTTAAGAAAACTATCTAAAAAAACAAAAATAAAGGTTTTTAGGATAGGTGGAGAAGAGTTTGCAATGATTTCAGTAGATAGAAGAGAGAATGATTTTATTAATCAAATGAAGATTTTTAAAGATACTATAGAAGAACTAAAAACCCCAAATGTAAATAGCAAAGTTAGTGACTTCTTAACAATTTCTATGGGTGTAACATCAAAAATACCAACTAAGGGTGATAGTATAGAGGACTTATTCAAAAAAACTGATGAAAAACTCTATGAAGCTAAAATCAAAGGACGGAATAATATCTGTTTTTAGAATTACTATAGTTTAAGCAAATAAAAAATAATTAAATGATATAAATTTATATAACAAAAGAAAAATAGGAATTTATCATGGATAAAAAGTGGCATTTAAAAGAGACACAAAATGTAAATCAAATGTTAAGAATAAGAAAAGATATAAATCCTTTAGATGCATTACAGGATTATAAACATCTTTTAATAGTAAAACACGAATATCATATAGCAGATGATATTATGTTTCCAGACCCAGCTTGTTTGGCTTTTTTCACTACATTTGAACAAAGCCACTTAAGTACGGTTGCTTCACAAAATAAAATCTTTTTAGCAGCAGTTGAAATAAAAGAGGGGCTTATGAGGTTTTTTATATATTGTGATGATGTTCAAAAGACTATGTATGATTGTATAGATTTTTTAAAGACAAATAGTTTATATAGTTGTGATTTTCAAATAGCTACAAAAGATAAAGAAAAAATTATTAAAGAGCTGATATCATAGTTTAATGAACTATGATATCTTTACTATTATTAAATATTAATCCCAAAAATCATCTTCATTTTCTATAGTTGTAGTTTTATCTAGTAAAAATTTATTTATATACTTTATTCTATCATCATAATAGTTTCTAAGTATAGCCTCAAAAGGAACTTTTGAATAATTACTTTTAGTAAATTGGAGTCCTTTTATCTCGTTTGGTAATGCATCTACATAATTCAAAAACTCAGTTTTAAATTTATTACAAATATCATCAATATATTTTTTTACCATATCTTCATCTAATCCTACAGTTCTAGTAAAACTTAATATATAATCTCTATTAATATTAAAAGTTTTATTTAGTACTTTTAATCCAATATCATTTTTTTTTGTCTCTTTATATATTTTAGTGGTTGATATGTCATAAAATGGAGAAAGAATCATATTCTTATTTTGTATATTATTACTTAAATTAATCAAAGATAAATTCTTAGCATGTAAATCACCATGAGCAATTACAATAGAGAAGATAATAAATTTTAAAAGCTTTAATTGTTCCTCTTTACTTATATATTCTTGAGCAGTTTTAAATACTTCCTGCATAGTAACTTTGTATTTTTCTTCACTCTTTTTATTCATTAATGTAAGCAGTTCTATATGGTCAATTTTACTACTATTATATCTATCATATCTTTTAATGATGTAGTGATAATCCATACCATCTTTAATAATTGCATTATATGGTACTGTAAATCCAAAATCTCTAGCTAGTGTCATAAATAAATGTTCATTGATTAATAAGTAAGGAATATAGCTACGCTCTTTATCCTTTAGGTTAAAAGTAGAGTGGTATTTATTGTATGGCTTCATAAAGTAGCTACTTGCTTTTGAAGTATCATAAGTAATAGTTTTTGTTTTATCATCAAGTAAAACAGAAAGTTTGTATTGAAAGCCTGATAGACCAACTACTTTACTATTTACTAGTCCATCAGGAAATAAAATAGAGCAATTGATGTCTAAATTGTAATCGTTTAAAATATTAGGAAAGCTATAATTGTCATCTAAAATTTCCTTAGATTTATCTTTAAAGTTAAATATTTCAAATTCTTTTATCTTAAATTGTTCAATAGTCTCATCTGTATAAAACTCAAAAGAACCATGTATATCATCTAAATAAGCAAGAATATCAATATCATTGGTAATATTATATTGGTTAATTAAAAATTTCTTTTGTTCATGTTCAGGTAGCATATTCTCAAAAACTGGGAAAAGTGTATTTGAGTGATTAACACTATCTTTTAATCCTTGTATATACTCTTCTTTTTTTATCTTAGGATTATATCTAAAGATAATCTCATTTGATGTTTCATCTTGAGTTAAGACGCCAAGTGGTTTATTGTGTTTAATAACGTATATCATATGCACCTAATTAAGTAAATTTACTTAATTTATCATAATTATAAGGTGTTGTCAAATATATTAAACTTGACAACAGTTAAAATAGTAGATAAAATAAAGTAAATTTACTTTATTAAGACTACGGAATGAGAGAAGATTATTATACTCAAAATAAAGACTACATACTTGATATTGTTAAAAAAAAAGATTTTATGTCAATAGTAGATATAGAGAACCTGCTTTATGAATTAAAAAAAGAAAAACTTGTATCAATAGGACTTACTAGTAACGATTTTTTATTAAAACTATTAGATGATGGATTAGCAGTTTATTCTGTAAAAATTAGAAATATAATTAAAGCTAGGTATATACTAAGTGAAAAATTTGATATATATGATTTTGCTTATTCATTAGAAAATAGGTCTTTTTTCCCTATGTTTACAGCTTTAAATATTCAAAAATTATCAGATTTTAGAAATAACTTTGTATTTGTATCTAAAGAAAGAAGCCAAAGAACTAGCTTTAAATCTAAAGATATTAATCAAGAAGCCATAGATATAGCTTTTGCAAAAAAACCTAGATTAACTCAAGCCCGTGATAAAATTAATGGATTTAATTTAGTTGTATTAGAGTCTAACAATACTGAAGAGTTTGAAATAATTGAGTATGGTAACTATAAAGTTTCATCAGTAAATAGGGCATTTGTTGAGATAATAAGTAATATTCAATATTTTAAATCATCAGAAGATGTAATAGAACAATTTAGTGCAATCTATAAAGAGTTTAATTTAAATAAAATATACGAGGTTATTGAAAAGTTTGATTTTGTATATCCTTATTATCAACTTGCAGGATATTATCTTGAACAAATAGGTTACAGTAGAACAGAGTTAAATAAATTTCATAAAAAGAAAACTAAACTAAAATTTTATACTGTAAAAAATAAAGAAAGTTACTCTTTTGATGATTATTGGAATATATATTATTAAAGAGCTGATATCATAGTTTAATGAACTATGATATCTTTAGCACCTTTAGGAATTACCTCACCAATTATTGAGGCATATCCAAAACTTAACTCATTTAACTCTTTTATGAATTCTTTTGCATCTTCGTCTTTCATCGCTATAAGTAGTCCACCTGATGTTTGCGCATCACAAAGTAGTGTTTTACAATGTTCTGATAATCCACTCATATAAGAAACTTTATCTTCAAGATATTTCATATTTCTTTTTGTTCCACCAGGAACAACTCCATCTTGACTTAGATGAATTGCTTCTTCTACTACAGGAACTTTATTGCAATCAATCATAAAAGAGGTTAAGTTATTTACTGATTCTAAAGCATGACCTAATAGTCCAAACCCTGTAATATCAGTACAAGAACTAACTTCATAGTTTCTCATAATCTTTGAAGGCAAGTAGTTTAAACTAGCCATGATATCTGCACAGTGTTTTATAAGCTCATTAGGCAGTAAATCTCTTTTTATTGCTGTTGTTAATACACCCATTCCAATAGGCTTAGTTAAAACTAAACTATGTCCTATTTTTGAAGTATTATTTTTTATTATCTCATTTGGGTGAATTAAACCTGTCACGGATAAACCATAGTACATTTCAGGTGATTCTATAGTATGTCCACCAAGCAACACTCCTCCACACTCTTTGATTTTATCATTCCCGCCATTTAAAATCTCACCTAATGCTTCATAAGATAAATTCTTTTTATCAAACCCTACTATATTTAGTGCTGTTTTTACATCAGCACCCATAGCAAATACATCAGACAAAGCATTTGCAGCTGCAATTTGACCATATAAATATGGATCATCAATCACAGGAGTTATAAAATCTAGTGTTTGTACTACAGCTTGTTCATCATTTATTTTATATACACTAGCATCTTCACTTGTGTCAAATCCTACTAAGATTTTGCTATCATTTGGTTTTAAGTCGCAAATTGTTTGTTTGAGATCCCCCGGACCCATCTTTGCAGCTCAACCAGCAGCATTTACAAACTTAGTAAGTTTGTATTCATTATTCATAAAATTCCTTGAATCTTAAATTTATCTATCTATTTTATCCATATTGTTTTTAATTTTAGTTAAAGAGTAAAATATTTTTTACCTTTTTTAAGTTTATGTTTAATGATTTTATACTACTATTTCAAAATAAATTAGCATACAGGCCTAAGGTTTAGGCTGGACATAAAGTTAATTAGTTACTTTATTTCTTCATTAATGCTTCAAAAATTTGAGGTTTTTTTATGAAAAAAATTCTTTTTACATTAGTAGTACTATCATCAGTACTTTTCTCACAAACATTTAAGTTCACGGCAATTCCTGATCAGGATGAAACAAAGTTAAAAGAGAGATTCTCTAAGCTAGCTACATATCTAACAAATGAGTTAGGTGTAAAAGTAGAGTTTGTTCCTGTAAAATCTTATGCAGCATCTATTGCAGCTTTTAGAAACAATCAAGTACAGTTAGCTTGGTTTGGTGGTTTATCAGGAGTTAAAGCAAGACAATTAGTAAAAGATTCACAAGCAATCGCACAAGGTGCTGAGGATCCTAAGTTTCATTCTTACTTTATTGCACACAGCAGTACAGGCTTAGAAAAATCAGAAGATTTAAACAAAAATATTGAAGGTAAAACTTTTACTTTTGGTTCAAAAGGTTCTACTTCAGGTAGATTAATGCCTGAATATTTTGTAAGAGAGACTTTTGAAAAAGCTCCAAAAGATGTATTTGAAAAAGTTGGTTTCTCAGGAAATCACTCTAAAACAATTGCATTAGTACAAAATGGTGTATATGAAGTTGGTGCAGTAAACTTTAAAGTTTGGGATAGAGAGTTAAAAGCTGGAAATATTGATACTTCAAAAGTTAAGGTTATTTATAAAACTCCTGCATATCCAGATTACCAATTTACAATCAGAAATGATGTAAATAAAGCATTTGGTGAGGGTTTTGTACAAAAAGTTCAAACAGCATTAATCAACTTAGAAAACAAAGAGATTTTAGATGCATTTCCAAGAACTAAGTTTATTAAAGCAAAAAGTGAAGACTTTGATCCTATCTTAAATACAGCTAGAAAAATAGGTTTAATTGACTAATGCCATTTGATTTAAAAAACGAAACACTATCTTATAAAGATAAAAAAGTTTTAAAAAATATCAACCTAAAAGTAAATAAGGGCGAAAGAATCGCCCTTTTAGGTAAAAGTGGAAGTGGAAAATCAACTTTACTAAAAAGATTATATGAAATAAAAAGTGATGAAAGTGCTTACTTACCACAAGATTTAGGTTTAGTAAATAACCTTACTGCATATCATAATATTTACACTGCTAGATTAGATAAAAAATCAATGCTTTACAATCTTCTAAATTTAGTAAGACCATTTAAAAAAGATAAAGAGGATATTGAAAAGATTTTAAAAGAGCTTGAGGCAGAAGATAAGCTTTTAACAAAATCTTTTAACCTTTCAGGTGGGCAAAAACAAAGAGTAGCAATAGCTAAATCCATATACTCAAACAAGCCAATTTTACTTGCAGATGAACCTATCTCAGCCCTTGATGAATATATTTGTCAAAAAAGCTTAGATTTTATAAATAACTCTTTTGAAACAGTAATTTGTGCAATGCATAATGTACAATTAGCAATAGATAACTTTGATAGAGTTATAGGAATAAAAGAGGGTGAAATTTTACTAGATAAAGATACAAAAAATATATCAAAAGAAGACACAAACAGGCTATACTATGTTACTTCATAAAATATCAAAAGAGCTAAAAGTAAGTTTAGCTTTTTTGATTATATTTTTTATATGTCTTTATTTCTCTGATTTAGGGATTTACTCAATTGATCCATTCTTAGAGCTTAAGAAATTTGTTTTTGCTATTAAAGATATTAGTTTTGACTCTTTTGATTTATTGCTTGATGCAACTTTACAAACTATATACATAGCTACATTGTCTATTGTTTTTTCTAGTCTATTTGGTTTTTTATTTTCATTTTTATTTAAAATAACAGCTATTAGGGTGACTCTTGCATATATTAGAGCTATTCATGAGATATTTTGGGCACTAATCTTTTTACAAATTTTTGGACTTAATACAATTACAGCAATATTAGCTATTGTATTACCATATAGTGCTATTTTAGCAAAAGTTTATTATGAGATATTAGAAGAGTATGATACTTTTGATTTAAGAACTGTTCCTAAAAGAAGTTCAAAAGTTGTACTATTTTTTTATACAAAGTTACCAAATGCTTTACCACATTTAGTTTCATATACTCTTTATAGGTTTGAGTGTGCTATGAAATCCTCTGCAATCTTAGGGTTTGTAGGTATTACTACTCTTGGGTATTATCTATCTTCATCATTTAATCAAGGCTATTACAGTGAAGTTTGGTTGATGCTTATTATGTTTTATACTCTTATTGCAACTATAAAGTTTTGGTTTAATAAGTTTACAGTAGTAATTTTATTTATAATATCATTTGTAAATATGTCATTTTCACTTGCTTCTTTTTCTATGAGTAATTTTGTAAGATTTTTTACAGAAGATATTATTCCAAGTCCCATAAAAAATGATTATACACTAAAAGAGGGTATTGCTTGGTTTGTTGATATTCTTTCAAATGAGGTTTTACCAGGAGTTATAAATACTATTGTTTTAACTCAAATATCATTAGTAGCAACAGCTATTTTAGCACTAATACTATTTCCTTTAATCTCATATAGATTTACAAACAGGTTTTTTAGGTTTTTTTCACATATTTTTTTAGTGATTTTAAGATCAACGCCTGAGTATATTTTGGCATTTTTATTTCTTATGGTTTTTGGTGTATCAATGCTTCCAGCAGTACTTGCTTTGATGCTACACAACGGAGCAATCATAGGTTTTATAATAGGTAAGCAATCAAATGAGATAGATTATGTACTTGATAAATCAAAGCATTTAAATCTATATTTTTATGAAGTATTGCCAAAACTATATAATTCATTCCTATCATTTCTATTTTATAGGTGGGAAGTTATTATGAGAGAGTCAGCTATCTTAGGTATATTGGGTATTACTACCTTAGGGTTTTATATAGACTCAGCAATATCGGAAATAAGAATAGATAAGGTAGTTATACTGCTATTTTTCACAGCACTTTTAAATATTGCTATTGATTTAATCTCTAAAAAAGTAAGGGATTATTTAAGAGCAAAAGAGACAATTTTAACATGTGGATATGAATTAAACTAATTTATTCTACAGTTATTAACCATTTTATGATAAGATAGGTTATTATTTTATTGGAGACATAGATGTCAAAAGCAAAAGTTTTGGTAATAGAAGATGAGACAATCATATCTATGCATATTGAGTCAATATTAAAAAAGCTTGATATAAACTTAGTAGGAGTTGTAAAAAGCCCTTCAAAAGCACTGGAATTAGCAAATGAAGTTGTAGTAGATATACTAATAGCAGATATAGCACTAAACGATAAGCTTGATGGTATTGACGTTGCAAAAGCTTTACAAAAGAAGTATGGTACACAAGTTATATTTATCACAGCATATAAAGATGAACAGACTTTAAAAAGGGCTTCTGATTTGGACTTTAGTGGTTATTTATTAAAACCTTTTAATGAAGATGAACTAATCGTAGCAGTAAAGTTAGTAATAGATAAATATAAATTAAATAAAAATGATGCTTTAGTTAAGATAAATGAACACCATACTTTTAATATAGAAGAATCAATCTTATACTTAAATGACAAAGAGTTATACCTATCAACAAATGAAAAAAAATTATTTAAAAGATTGTTTAAAAATATAAACAGTTTAGTAAGTCTTGATGAACTAACTGATATAAATCAAAGTTTAATAAAAGAACTTATCTCAAATCTAAATATCAAATTAGTAGGTTTAAAAATTAAGTATTTAAAAGAAGAGAAGTCAGTACTTCTAACTTTTAAATAGTAAGGTTATATCTGTTTGTTTCTTTTCACCTTCTCATGAAATTTTATCATTTTAGCTATTTTTTATTACAACTTCTATTTATTTTCATTTGTAATAAAAAACAATACTAAACTAAATTTTTATTGCAACTTACTATTGGTATATGGCTATTTCTAAAATCTTTGTCATTGGTTATTAAAACACAATCATTTTCACTACATATTTGTACTATTGCTTTATCTGAAAAGTCTAGTTCATCAATTGTAAGTAAGGAATATATAGTATTCTTAGAATATGACTTTTCTACTACTTCAAACTTTTCTAGAATTTCAGATGATACAATCTCATAGATATCGGATAATGACTCTTGACCTTCAGAACTATCTCTATAATCTTTAAAACTATGATTTTGTTTTGTTAACCCACTTTCATCTAAATATTTTTCATACTCTAATCTTATAGCTCTATTGACAAATTCAGATATCACTATAAAATCGATAAAATAGGTGTTGTTTTGAGTGTTAAGCTTTGAATAGAACCTTGCGTAGCTCTTTTCCCAAGATGATCCCGTAGTCCAGAAAAGGTATATTAAAACATTTGCATCAAAAAATATTTTTTTATTCCTAAGTTGTTCTATATTTCTTTTATTGTATCTATTGTTCATCATCTTCACCTAATATCTCTTTAATAGATTCTTTCATCTTATTTGGATTTTTAAAGTAAACCTTTGCTGTTGATATAACTCTTTTTAGAAGTACTTTACCACTATTTGACATCTCTTCAATAGCTAAACTTTGTTTTAAAGTATTTTCATCAAATTTTCCATAGAGTTTACCAATAGCATTATTTAAAAAAGCAGAAGTGATTCTCTCTACATTTTTAAAAGATATTAGAACTTTTTTATTTTCAATTATCGCTTTTTCTAAAATAGCATAAATTTTATCTCCATCTTCAGGAAGTGTACAATCGGCATATCCTACTATATTAAAAACATTTACTTTTATTTCATCCATTTGTCTTATCCTTAAAAAATATCATCATTGTCTATCTCATCTATAAATCTATAAGATAGCGTATCATCAGTTTTGAATGTCATGCTGATAATTGAGCCATCAAACTTATAGTTGAGTTCTTGTATTATTTCTATTCCATTTGATAGTTCATAAAAAGCATTTCCGCTTAAAATTTGTATTTTACCCTTATTTTGTAAAATAAACTCTTTAAGTAGTGCTAGTCCAATACCACCTGAAACATTTTGTTTCGTAGTATTCCCATCTATCATCGCCCATTTTATAGCCTCTTTGGAACTTATACTATACCCTAAATCCTTTTCAATCCGTTTTGCAAATCCAATACCCGTATCTACTATAGTAAAATTGAGATTATAATCTCGTGGAAAAAACTGTCCACAAGTATATATAAATTCTGTCTCACTATGTATTTTTGCATTAATAAACATTTCGTGTATGGACTCACCTATTTTATCATGTACCATCTCACTCATAGTAGGTAGTTCGCTTCGGTTTAAAAGGTCATTTTCTATATAGTTGTTAAAATATCTGCTATCGGTTGTTTTAAGTTTGAGGTATTTTATAGTGGTATTATATGTATCATTGATAGTATTAAATCCATAATACTCCAAAAAACTATTTTTTTGTAATATCTTTTTGATACTTTCAGATATGCCCTTAAACTCAATGCTATTAAGCCCATTATTTATAATCTTATCAAGTATTGCTCCTAAAACCGCACTAAGATTTGCATCAAACCATACTGTCATATTAAGTTCTATCGTTTCAAACACATCTTCACAATGGTTACTATAAAACTGTAATAGCTTATTGTATCCATCTATATCATTGTGAATATTTGAAAGGTGGTATGTTGTCATCTTTTACCTTTTATTATGGGGTTTGTCTCTTATTTTTCATTATATATTCTAATTTCTTCTAAGTACTCATGGACTGCTTTTCTAACTAACTCTAATATTCCCCAATCTGAAACTTCTTTATTAAACCAATTGATTGTATCAATTAATGTATTTTCATTTTCAGTACTTGAAAAGTTTTTTTTATATGTACGTAACTTTTGTAATTGCTCTAATTTAATTTTCTCAGGAACATAAATTGTCATTGTAATTTGTTTTCGATCTTTTCCCCAAAGAACTTCTTTTTCTTCTTTACTTAATCGTCGTGTTTGTAAATGAACTTCTATATTTCTTAATAACTTAAATAAAATAAGTAAGGGATGTTTTGTATCATAAATCTTTAACCTTTTATTGTTACATAGTTTTTCTTGCACTTCATCAATTGAAACAAATTCACACATAGCTGCACGAAAATATCCTTCAGATTTTTTTATATCTCCATTTTGAAAATCAATTCTTTGAATAAGAGAGAGCGTCATTTTTGCTCTATCTAGTATTATTTGATAATTCTCAAATATTTCATCAAATTTTTTATCTAATTCAACAAAAACACTTCCTGACTTTATATTAGTTAATTTTGATATATCCAACATTAAACTTGATTTTTGAGTCACATAAATACCCTCCACAATTTTAATCTAGTTATTATTTAATAAGTTCCAATAGGTAGAATATCTTTAAGTCTAGTTTGTTCATCAAATAAATAAGTTTCAATCTTTAAACAACAACTTTTTAAAATCTGCATATCATCACAGCTTAATATTGTAGATATTCCTCTTTGCATAGGTATAGCCATTTTTAAATTTTCATCAAGTTCAAAAATATTTATTTGTACCCCATAGCTTTTTGAATCAGAATGAGCAATTATGCTGTTTCTCATTTTACAAACCCTATCATGTATTTTAATTTCATCTTTAATAAATTGTTTTTTGAACTCTTTTTTTAAATCTGTGATTTGGTGATAATTTTTATTATATCCACTAAATGGACGAACATAAGAGATAATAATAGCTTCTTGTAATGCATGATTGACTATATCATCTTGGCACTCTAAGGATTTTTCAATATATTTTAAACAAATTTGAATATCTGTTAATGACATAGTAACTCTTTTAAAATAATTTTCACTGTCACTATATTCACTCTTTTTAGTTGCCTTACTCAAAGATTGAAAAATAGCAAAATATAAATTCTTTAATGAAGTTAAATCACTACTAATAATTTCTTCTATATTATTAATTTTTGATCCATCATATTGAATGAAATAGGAATGAAACTTTTGTTCATTTTGAATATTTACAATATGGGAATATATATTATCTGGATTTTTTTCATTTGATAAATTATTATTGATATTATCAAGTTTGTCATTTTCTTCTTTTGAAGTGATTATTTTGGGTGGTACATATAAAGGTTTTCTATGAGCAATTGGATCTCTTTTTTCTTTTATATTTTTCAACCAATCTTTAAAATCATCTTCTATTAGTGAGAATAAATCGTTTGAGTAATTTTTTAATTCATTTTTAAAATTCTGATGAGTTAAAACAATATGAAACTTGTTTTCAATACTTAGATTAAGCTTTGTATTTATAATAGAAGCAAGATTGTCCAATATCCCTTTAATATGAATATATAATGAATTTATTTGCATTGTTAAATTAAAGCTATTTTCATTTTCTAAAGCTTTATGTATACCAATAATATTTTCAATTAAAATATTTGTTCTAACCGATAAACCAAATTGTAAATCTTTTTTAATGTTATTATTGTGAGTTTGCTGTAGTAGTTTTGAATTATTTTCAAGTATTGAGTATAATGTTTTTAGATTATTATTTTTAAATTCACTCATCAAACACCCTCCACAATCTTAATCTCATCTTCACTCAATCCATACAGTTCATACACCATTTGGTCGATTTCTTTATCTGTTTGATTGATTTGTGATTGAAGTTCTAAAACTTCCTTTTTATCATTTTCAAAGAGGGCTTTCCAATCATTTTTAAAGTTTCGTTCTTCTAGTTTATCGGCAAATTTTAGTTTTTTTGCTTTTTTGTACTCCTTTACAAACTCTTCAAATTCTAGGGTTTCAAAGTTTTGTAGTTTTTTGGGAATCTTTTTAAGGTCTAATTCATTAATAAAGTTTTGTCTTGATTTTTGTAGCATAAAATTGAGTTCAATCATTTTTTTTGATTTTTCACACAATATTTCTTGTCTTTCTTTTGTTGTATATGGTATATTAAAGTTTTTAAAATCTTTTAAACTAAATGCTGGAAAATCATCTCGTTGTAAAGATGTATTAAAATTAATTTGTATAAAACTAAATAGTCTACTATTTAAAATCGATAAAATATATAAATATTGATATTCCTTTTTTAAATTATAAATTGCATATAAATTCTTTTTAAAAGCTACTTCTTCATTAATATAAGTTATATTCATTCTAAATTGTCTACTCATTAATTGTCTAGCCAATAATTTTTCTGCTTTATATAGTTCAATAGGTTTGTTTTCTCTTAATTTTTCATAATTAATATATGAGGTTTTATTAGCTTGTTCTATTGTATATCTAAATACTTGTTCTTCAAACCATTTTAAACTATTTTCATTTGTTAGCTCATTTGTTTTTTCATTTTCTTTTGGTGGAAGACATCCTCTATTGACAGATGCAATATCTCCTAGCTTTACATTATTTTTTGAAAATAAAACTTTTTCTCCAATTTCTAATAATCCTAAATTTAAAAATATTTTTCCATATCTAATCCATTCTTTATTAGGAAAATCAAAAAGTTTTTCTATTGATATTTCATTCTGATAATCTCTAATATCATATTTATAACATTTCGTAAAATCATTTTTTTGTTCTTTTGTTATCAAAACAATAGAAGTGTCTATATATGCTTCAAAAATATCATAAGGTAATTGTATAATTTCATTTAAACTATAATTTTGAATAAAATAGTTTCTAAAGTCTAAATAGTTATCTCCTGAAAACCAAGTATTTGGAATGATAAATCCTAATGAGCGCTTATCTTTTAATAAATACATTGATTTTTCAATAAAAGCAATATAAGTGTTATAGTTTCCTTTTACAAACTTATAATCTTTTAATGTTTCTGGATTTAATACTACATACGGAGGATTACCAATAACAACATCAAAACTCCCCTCATCAAATGGCATATCCAAAAGTGAATTTGCACAAAGTATCTTATCAGCCAACTTCGTAAGCGGTCTTCCTTTTTTAGCAGTTCTAAGCCATAAACTTAGCTTTGCAATTTCTACAGCATCTTCATTTATATCCACACCATAAAGGTTGTGTTCAAGTACACTCTCTTCAACAGTGTAAGATGAGAACAAATCTCCCATAAGTGCTAAGTCATTTTGTAGTTGTTTATGTTCGTGTATTAGATACTCTAAAGCTTGATTTAAAAATGCTCCTGAACCACAAGCGGGATCTAGTATTTTTAAATCAAATAGCCACTGTTTATAATCTTCAAGGTTTTGTTTTATTTGAGTTTCTGTTTTAGTTAATTTTTTAGGATTTTTAGGAGCTTTTACCTCTGTAAGATTTAGTTCTTCTCTTTTTTCATTACATAGTTTTCCAATTGTGTTATCAACTATATACTTTGTTATATATTCAGGAGTGTAGAAGACACCATCTTTTTTTCTTTTTGATTTTGATTTATCATAATCTGTTTTATCTATATTTGCTTGTATCTCTTCAAGGTCAGTTAAACTTTGCTCAAAGATATGACCTAAGATATTTACACCTACTTCACTCTCAAAGTCATAGTCACTTAATTTTTGTGCTTCCATATCAAGCACTTCATCATCTATGATTAAACTATTTAGTTGTTCATCTTTAGCAAATAGTCCACCATTATATTTTGGGATATTTAATCTATCATTTCCCTCGTCAATAGCATCAAAATATAACTTATAGTAGTCAAACATACTTCTATCACCAAATCCATCTTGTGAGTGTCTATGTCTTATCTCTTTGATAGTATTAGCTTGTAAAAGTCCTCTATCTTCTGCAAACAGTATAAAGATGATTCTATCACATATCTTTTGTGCAAGTCTTAGAAGTAGTGCTTTGTCAAGGTCATTGTTTTTAACTATATTTTCAAACAGATGTGCCCTAAAAGCTGAAAAATCTTTATAAAGCTCTTTTGATATAGTTTGTTCAAAGTTTGTAGTTTTTTCTTTTAGTCTTAGAGGTACTTCATCTTTGATACTTTCATAGGATAAAAGTAGGTGAAGCTTTTTAAACTCTTCATATTCTAGATTAAAAAGTGAAAACTTTTCATAAGCTGTTTTTTTATCAAAATAAAATCTCAGTTCATCAAAGTTTGATACTATCACATATTTTGCATCACTATTAGATACAAGATAACCAAAGGCTTGGTCTGTTGCTTTATCTAAGTTTTTTGTATCTTGTGCTTTTAGTTCAACTACTGCAACAACTTTTTTATCTACAAAAATAGCACCATCTGCTTTTTTACCATCAGTTTCGTTTTTTCTTTCTCTTTCTAAATTGTAATCTGATGGATTAGTACTATCAAGTGTATAACCTAAACAGTTTTCAAAAACATCTTTTAAAAATCCATCTTGATATTTTTCTTCTTTTACACTTTTTACATAATCTATTTTTGCTAGATATTCTTGAAATTTCGCCCATCGTAGAGCAACTTTACTCTCATCTTGTGATATTGAGTTTAAAACTGATTTTTGAAAGAGTGACATAATAAAACAGCCCTTAGATATATTATAATGTATTTTATTTTATCTAAAAGATGCTTTATAAATTTTAATAAATTTTTTTTAAGGGATTTATACTAGATATGATCCAACGCAGCTTCATTAAATCTATAAGTTTTATGTTGAACTTTTACTAATATCTCTTTTTGAGCAAGTTGTTTAAAAAGTTTTATTAGTGTTGGTTTTGAGATTGAAATTTCTTCCATGATGTCGTTATATGAAGCAGTGAATTGATTATCTATATCTAAATTATTTATAATAAACTTTACCACATCAACCTGTTTACTATCAGTAATTGCAGAGATGGTTTTTATCACATTGGCATTTTTCTTTATCTCTTTTGTTTGTACTTTTGGTAAAAGTACATCGTGTAGTGTATTTAATAACTCTTTAATATTTATAGGTTTTACAATATAGTTTTCAACCTTTAACTTTATAGCATCCAATAAATATTTTGTATCAGTATAAGCGGTAGTTAAAATAGTTGGTATTTCTAACTCTTTTGCTTTTATATGTTTCAAAAAATCTATTCCATTTTCATTTTCAAGTAGAATATCAGAGACTATTATGTCTATTTTATTGTTTAATATCACATCTAAAGCTTCAGTTGAGGTTTTTACTGCAAAAATGTTATTTACAAAATCTTCTAACACATCAGTTGTATGTTGTAACAAACTCTCATCATCTTCAAGATATAATACATTAAACTGCTGTAAAATATTTAAATCTCTATTTCCCATTTTATTCCTTGTTTAGTGGTATTTTTATAGTAAAAAGCGAACAGTTATAGTTTCTTTTGTCATTGTTGATTCTATGGACGATATTTTTATATGAAATAGAACCTTGCATATGTTTTTCTACAATCTGTTTTGACATATAAAGTCCAATTCCCGTACCTGCACTTTTATATTTTGTTGTATAGTATGGCTCAAATATTTTAGGAACAATTTCTTGGTTAATTCCTCCACCATTATCAATTAAGTTTATAACTGCTTTATCTTTATATCTATTTACAATTATTTTTATAATTCTATCATCTTTATTTACATTGCCACATAAAGCATCTTTAGAATTTGAGATAATATTTAAAAAAACGTGTGATAGTTCATTATAGTAAGAGTGTATTCTCATATCCTCTTTTACTTCTAACACTAGATTAATATTCTCTTTTTCTAAAAGATATTTAGAAAGTTCGATTGAATGCTCAACACAATTCTTTAAACTAAAGGTATCTTTTGTTTTATCAGGTGAGAAGAAGTTTTTAAAATCATCTAAGGTATTTGACATATTCTCAGCAAGCAATAGTGCATCGTTTACTTTCTTATTTACAAAGGTTTGTGTTAACTTGCCATGTTCCATTTTCGTTTGAAAACTTTGAATTATCATAGTAATAGAACCAAGTGGTTGTCTCCACTGATGGGCAATATTATTTAACATCTCACCTAAACTTGCTAACCTTGCTTGTTGAAACATAATAATATCTTTTTTTCTATTTTGAGCAACCTCTTTTGAGACTTTTATCTCTAAATAGTTGTTAAGTTCTATTAACTCTTTTGTTTTCTCTTCAACCTTTTGCTCTAGTGAACCGTGAAGCTGTTTGAAGTTATTTATTATATATATTGATAAGAAAATAGAGAACATAAATACTAAAATAATAGATACAATAGAGAAAAACATTATCATATTAAATATCTTTTGGGTATTTCTCTTCTCATTAATAGCAAGGGATAAGTCATAGTTGATTAGACTTGTAATATAAACAGAAATAGCATTTATTTCAAGATTTAAATTAGCATAATCAAAATCAATCTTATTTTTCACCATATAATTAATACTATTTTTTATTTTATATAGTTTCTCGTCAATATTTTTAATAATTCTTTTTTTCAAAACCTCATTTTTAAAGTAGTTCTCTTCCTCAATAAAAAACTTTCGCATAAAATCAATGAGGTAAAACCTCTCTTTTTTATTGTAGAGTCTATCCTTGTAAGAGTTCCAGTTTTTATTGATGATTTGTTGGGCTAAAATCAATACTTCAGAGGCTTGATCCAAATTTAGCCTTTCATTTTCTAAATCTTTTATAGTGTCTTGAATATTCACATTATAGGTATCTTTTATATTTTCTAGTTTTATTAAACTTTTCGTTCTTTTGTCAAAAAGAATATCAAAGTCTTGTTTAATAGTAAAAGTAGAAACCTGTGATAGTATAATAATACAAATCATACCACCAGCAATAATAAAAATCAAAAATGATGTTTTATATTTAAAGCTTAAATTATCAAAATATGATATTACCTTTTCAAGTTTTTTCATTGCCATTTTATCTCTTTGAATCTTGAATTTTCATATTTAAAAAGATATGTTTTATTTAAAAGTTGAGAGTTTCTATAATCTATTTCTATATCTTTTAATACACTATTATTTGTAGTTTTCAACATATGTACAAATTTTTCTCTAGTTAAGTCACCTTTAATCCTTGAAATAGCATCTATTAAAACTTTTGCATTTAAAAACGCCTCTAAGGAGATGAAACCTAAATTCTTATTAGGATAATACTTTTTCATAAGTGCCTTATACTCTTGTACAACCTCTATAGAGTTGCTATTATAGTTTGGAACCACTTGAGAAAATACAAGGTTTTTAGTTGAAACACTTAAGTTTTCAAGGTTTTCAACCATAGCATTTGCATCACCAAATGAGATATTACAGAAAATTGTATCTTTTAACTCTTCACTCTCTTTAGCTTTTTTTATAAATAAAGCATTTGCTTTATAAGCCCCAACCATTACTATTGCTTCAGGTTTTGCATCTTTTATCTCATTAAAAGCATGGGTTATTGATAAAGTATTTCTTTTATACGACCCCTCAGCTACTAAAGGTAAATCTCTTTTCTTTAATGCAGTTAGTAAAGAGACATAACCCTCTTCACCATAATCATCATTTTGATAAAAAACTGCAATTTTAT